>JBCAXP010000067.1:0-14839 GCA_038533995.1 Pseudomonadota bacterium | reverse complement strand
GCCGAGCAGCCCGAGGGCGCGCACAATGCCGCCGCCGGTCTCGAGTATGCCGTCGGCCTCGTTGGAGTAATCAACTGCGAGGCCAAAGCGGCTGCCGTTACCGATGGCCGGCGGCAACTGCTCACCGAGCCAGCCGAGATTGATCACCACTCGACGCACACCGGCATGCGACAGCGCCCGCAGCGTGCGATGCACGAGTGGCTCGCCCCCGGCGCGCAGCAGCGGCTTCGGCGTGGAGTCAGTGAGAGGGCGCATGCGCTCGCCACGACCCGCTGCGAGGATCATGGCCCGCTCGATCACGGTGCCGGCACCTCGTGGCTGGTCGTCTCGCCGTCCTCGTCGTCTGCCCGCTGGTCGGCAACCCGCTGGAGAGCCTCTGTCATGGCCGGCGCCACCGTGTTGCGAAGGAACAGGCTGAAGTTGGAGAACTCGCCGTACGGGCGCAGTGCCGCCTGCAGATGCTCGAGCGTGAGGGGAATGTCCTGCAGGTATGAGGCCTTGCCATCGCGCAGGTAGAGCCGCGCGAAAATGCCGCACACTTTCAGGTGCCGCTGGGCCCCGACAAGGTCGAAGCGGCGGCGAAATTCCGCCGGCGAGCCAACCGGCACACCGCGGCTTTCGGCGAGTTCCCGATACAGCGCAATCCACTCGTCGATGGCTGCCGCAGGCCAGCGCACGTAGCTGTCCCGAAGCAGGGACACGAGATCGTAAACCATCGGGCCGTGCATGGCGTCCTGAAAGTCCAGCACACCGGGGCGCACCGGCTCGCTCACCATGAGGTTTCTGCTGTGGTAGTCGCGGTGCACGAAGCCCTGCGGGCTTGTCAGCGCCTCTGCTACCAGCGCGTCCCGGGTCTGCGCCAGCAGCACGGTCTGGCGGTTGTCGAGCTCAAGGCCGAGGAGCTTCGATGTGAACCACTCGTCAAACATCCCCATCTCGTACTGCAGGTACTCCGCGTCGTAGGGCGGCAACGCTGCAGCGTCAACGGCCCCATGCATCGTGGCCAGGGCGACGATCGCGTCCTCGTACAGGGGGCCCGGCGCCTCGCCGGCACTGAGCGCGTCAAGGTAGGTCTGCGAACCGAGGTCCCTCAGCAGCAGGAAACCCTCCTCCACGTTTGCCTCAAGCACCGTCGGCACCTCGATGCCGGCGGCGCCGAGCATGGCTGCCACGGTAATGAACGGACGGGTATCCTCCTGCGCCACGGGGGCGTCCATGCAGATGTACGTTTCGCCGCTGGTTTCGTCGCTGGGCAGCACGCGAAAGTAGCGGCGAAAACTGGCGTCCGCGGACGCCGGGGACAGCTGCGGACTGCGCTCGTCGAGCACGGTTTGCAGCCATCGGTTAAGCTGCTCAAGCCGCGCCCCGCCGGAATTGAAGGTACCCATCATCTGTGCCATTGTAGCCAGTTACTATTATGGTTGTAACACTTTGAAGCGTATCGCCAATTCACGCATGGTCGCGGCTGCCCTGCCGCCCGCCGCCACCGCCGCCGTCGCCATCTCCCTGGCCATGCTGGCGCCCGCTGCTTCAGCGGCCGATCACTTCGCGTTGAAGCTCAGCCGCACGCTGGAACCGCGCCCGGCCACGGTCAGCGTTACTGCCGACTACGCCGAGCTGTCAGCAACCGGAATCTCCACGATGAGCGGCGATGTGGAATTGCGTTCTGGCGACCGGCGCATCATCGCCGACAGCGCGCGCTACGACGCTCGCACCGGGCTGTTCGACGTCGCCGGTCACGTAAGACTCATGGACGCCACACTGGAGATCTCCGGCGACCTGGCACAGTTCGATACGCCAAGCGGTGCCGGCGCGTTCACCGACGCGAACTTCCGCCTGACGAACGGGCTCGGCCGCGGCACCGCGGCATCCATCTCGACCCCCGGCGACCAGAGCATGGAACTGGAGAACGTGCGCTACTCCACCTGCCCCGAAGGCGAAGACGACTGGCTGCTGGAGGCGCCGTTTACGCGGCTCGACCGCGAAAAAGGCATTGGCTATGCGCGCTCGGTGCGCGTGGAGTTTCAGGGCGTTCCGATTCTGTATGCGCCGTACCTGTCCTTCCCCGTCAGCGACCAGCGCAAGTCGGGCTTCCTGATGCCCCAGATCGGCAACTCACAGCGCAACGGCATCGACTTTGAGCTGCCCTACTACTTTAACCTCGCGCCGAACCTGGACCTGACGCTAACGCCACGGTACCTGTCCAAGCGCGGACTGCAGGTGAAGAACAACCTGCGCTACCTGTCGCCGCGCAACCGGGGCAACCTGTTTGTCGAGTACCTGCCGAACGACTCGATTGAAGACCGCGACCGCGGCTATCTCAACCTGGACCATGAAACGCGCTTCGCGTCGGGCTGGCGCCTGACCGCCGACGTGGCGCACGTAACGGACCAGCGGTACTTCGAAGACCTCGGCAGCACGCTGGCAGCCAACAGCCTGACGCACACCGAGCGGCGCTTCGACGCCGTGTTCCGCAGCGACCACTGGCTGCTGCGCGGCAGGGTGCAGGGCTTCCAGACGCTGGATCCGAACATCGTTCCGGAGGATGAACCCTACGCCAGCCTGCCGCAGCTCTACGCAGAAGGTCAGTGGCGCGACGGCCTCGCCGGTTTAACGTGGGACTGGCAGAGCGAGCTGGTGAGCTTTTACCGGAGCAACGGCGTCACCGGCGAACGCCTCGACCTGCAGCCCAAGGTCAGCCTGCCGCTCGAGACGCCCGGCATCTCGGTCGTGCCCAGCGTCATTCTTCAGCACACCCAGTATTCCCTTCGCGATACGGAACCGGGCGCCAACACGTCGCCCAGTCGCACCGCGCCGCGGTACTCGGTGGACTCCCGCGCGGTGTTCGAACGGCCGGCCGGCTCGCGCGACCAACTGTTGCAGACCCTGGAACCGCGCATCCGCTACATCCACATTCCGTTTCGTAACCAGGACGACCTGCCTGTGTTCGATACCGGTGAAGTGGACGTCAACCTCGACCAGATTTTCCTCGACGACCGTTTCACTGGCGCCGACCGGCTGGGTGACACCGACCAGGTCACCGTCGGGCTGACGACTCGGGTCATCGACCTCGGCGCAGCCCAGGAACTGATCACGGCGACCGTGGGCCAGACGCTTTTCTTAAGCGACCGTGAAGTCAGTCTGCCGGGTGGCTCCACCGACACCGACAACGCGTCCAACCTGATTGCGGAGGTCGGCCTGAACCTGACGAACCAGTGGAACGCCAACATGGAGTACCAGTGGGATCCGGACGAAAGCAGAACGGCAAGGGCGGCGGTTCGCCTGCAGTACCGGCCGGACTCAAACAGGGTACTGAACCTGCGCTACCGCTTCCGCCGCAACCAGCTCGAGCAGTCCGATATCTCCTTCGCGTGGCCAATCAATGAAAACTGGAACGTCGTGGGCCGCTGGAACTACTCGCTGGCGGAGGAAGAGACGCTGGAGCGCTTCGCCGGCCTTGAGTACGACAGCTGCTGCTGGGCGGCGCGCCTGGTGTCGCGCTCTTTTATCAGCACGCGGGACGGCCAGCGCGAGTCCGCGGTGTTCGCCCAGATTGAACTCAAGGGTCTGGCCAGTGTCGGATCGCGGGCAGATACCCTGCTTGAACGTGGTATTCTAGGGTACTCTGACTAGAGGGCCGCAAAACCACGCCTGCGGCGCCAGAAAGACTTCAGGAAACGTTTGTTATGTCTCGGTTTTTTACCCGTGCTGCCGTCACCGCCTGCCTGCTCGCCACCGCCCTTTCGGCGTCTGCCAAGCAGCCGCTGAGCGACAGCGGCTACCTCCTGGACCGCGTCGTCGCGATCGTCAACGACGGCGTCGTGCTGCAGAGCGAGCTCGACAGCCAGTACGACGTCATTACCGCGCAGCTGCGTGCGCAGAACACGCAGCTCCCGCCCGAAGACGTCATTCGCAAGCAGATTCTCGAGCGGCTGATCGTGTCGCGCATCCAGCTGCAGCGCGCCGAACGCATCGGCATCCGAATCTCTGACGACATGGTCAACATTGCCATTGCACGCATCGCCGAACGCAACGGCGTCGCCCTCTCGGAGCTGCCGCAGGTGATGGCCGCGCAGGGCCTGAGCTACGCCCGTTACCGCGAGCAGATGCGCCAGGACATCATCATCGACAAGCTGCGTGAAACCGAGGTCGACGCGCGCGTACCCGTATCGCGCCGCGAGGTCGAGCAGCTCATCGCCCGCCAAAACGAAGCGCGCAGCGACGTCGAGTTTGAGATCTCTCACATCCTTGTGGCGATGCCAAACAACGCGACGCCTGAAGAGCTGGCCACAACCGAAGCCGAGGCGCAGGACATCTACGAACGGCTGATGTCCGGCGAGGATTTCGCCCGCCTCGCAGTGTCCTACTCGGCGGGTCAGCAGGCGCTCAGCGGCGGCAAGCTGGGGTGGCGCAAGGTCACCGAGCTGCCAACCCTGTTCGTTGACCAGGTGATGGACATGGACGCCGGCGAAATTTCCCAGCCGATTCGCAGCGGCAGTGGTTTTCACATCGTGCGCGTCGACGACACCCGCGGCGCCGAAAAGAGTTTCATTACCCAGCGCCACGCCCGCCACATCCTGATTCAGCCAAACGAGGTCGTCACCGACGAGGAGGCCAAAGCCAAGCTCGTTCTTCTCCGTGAGGAGATTCTCGGCGGCGCTGATTTCGGTGAACTGGCAAAGGAAAACACCGACGACACGGCAACCGCCACCGAGATGGGCGACCTTGGCTGGGCAAAAATCGGCACCTTCGTGCCCGCTTTCGAAGCGGTGCTGGATACGCTTGATGAAGGCGAACTGAGCGAGCCGTTCCGGTCGCCGTTCGGCTGGCACATCGTGGAACTGCTCGGCACGCGGCAGTACGACAACACCGAAGAGGTAACACAGCAGCGCGCCTACGAACAGGTGTGGCGGCGCAAGCTCGAATCCGAGGTGGAGCTGTGGGTACGCAGAATCCGCGACGAGGCCTTCGTCGAATACCTGCTCTAGCGGTACACCCGCATGTCTGAACCCGGCGAAGCCTCCCGCGCCTTGCCGCGGCTGATCATTACGGCCGGCGAACCTGCCGGCATCGGCCCCGAACTGTGCCTCAAGGCGGCCCTGAAACCGCTGCCGGCGCGGCTGGTGGTCGCCGGCGACGCCGACCTTCTCCAGCACACGTCGGATCGTCTCAATATCGGCGTGGCAGTGAGCCGCGTGGAAGGCGACCCGCCGCCGCATAAGCCCGGCTGCCTCAACGTACTTCACGTACCGCTGGTGAACCGGGCCGTGCCCGGCCGGCCTGACAGCGCCAATGCCACAAGCGTGCTGGCGACGCTGGATCTCGCCGTCGAGGCGTGCCTCGTCGGGCGCTTCGATGCCATGGTCACCGCGCCGCTCTCGAAGGCCGTCATCAGCGACTCCGGCATCCCGTTCACCGGTCACACCGAATACCTTGCGGAGCGCACCGGCGCACCGTTGCCGGTGATGTTACTTTGCGCCGGTGAGCTGCGCGTTGCGCTGGCAACCACTCACCTTCCGCTGCGCGACGTCAGCGACGCCATTACCGCTGACCGGCTCGAAGCAGTCATTCGCGTGCTGCATACCGACCTGCAGCGGCGTTTCGGCCTTACCCGGCCGCGTATCGTCGTCTGCGGCCTCAACCCGCACGCTGGTGAAGGCGGCCACCTCGGCCGCGAAGAAATCGAAGTCATGATTCCGGCGCTCGACACGCTGAAGTCAGGCGGTATCGACGTTGTGGGCCCGTTGCCGGCGGACACGGCGTTCACACCGCGCGCCCTGCAGGGCGTCGATGCCGTGCTCGCAATGTTCCACGACCAGGGCCTGCCGGTGCTGAAGTACGCCGGCTTCGGCCATGCCGTCAACGTCACGATGGGCCTGCCACTGGTGCGCACGTCAGTCGACCACGGCACAGCGTTTGACCTCGCGGGCACTGGCCGCGCCGACGCTGGCAGCCTGCTCGCTGCCATTGACCTTGCAATGGAAATAGCACGGCGGTGAGCCATCGCCCGCGCAAGCGCTTCGGCCAGCACTTTCTCCATGACGCGGCGGTAATCGGCAACATCGTCGACGCCATCGACCCGCAGCCCGGGCAGCGGCTGGTTGAGATCGGGCCAGGCACCGGCGCGATTACGGTGCCGCTGGCGTCTCGCGTGGACGGCCTGGACGTGGTGGAACTGGATCGGGACCTTGCTGCGACGCTGGCCGAGCGCACCGGCCTGGGCGAGCGCCTGACCATTCACAACACGGATGCGCTGCGCTTCAACTTTTGTTCCCTGTGTAAGGACGCGTCCGGACAGAAACTGCGGCTAACGGGCAACCTCCCCTACAACATCTCCACGCCGCTGCTGTTTCACCTTGCCGGCCAGGTCGCGTGCATCGCCGACATGCACTTCATGCTGCAGCGAGAGGTCGTGCTGCGCATGGCGGCGACGGCCGGCGACCGCCACTACGGTCGCCTGTCGATCATGCTGGCGCAGCACTGCAGCGTTGAGGCGCTGTTTGACATCGACCCGTCTGCCTTCAAACCACCGCCGAGAGTACAGTCGTCGTTTGTGCGCCTTGTGCCGCTGACTGAGGCGCCCTTCCAGGTCGATGACCAGGCGGTGTTTTCAGCGACCGTTGCCCAGGCGTTTTCCATGCGGCGAAAAACCCTGCGCAACGGCATGCGCGGCCTGCTGGAGGCCGCCGACATCGAAGCGCTCGACATCAACCCCGGCGCGCGTCCGGAGACCGTATCGCCTGCCGACTTTGCACGCCTGGCTAACGCCGTCGCTGCACGGAGAACCTGACTGGCGCCTGCCGAACACGCCAGGAAGCCAGCGGGCGACCCGGTGTGTAACAGTCCGCGCTGGCGATCCGCTGCCAGCCGTGAAAAAATAGCAACCCTCGCAACGAGCCAGCCGTTATGAGCGACCAGAAAAACAATATTCGTGTAGACGTGGAAACACAGTTCATCGACGGCCAGTCCGACCCGGACTCCAAGCGCTTCGTTTTTGCCTACACGGTCACCATCCACAATGAGGGCAGCGTGCCCGCGCAGTTGCTGAGCCGGCACTGGATCATCACCGACGCCAACGGCAAGGAGCGCGAGGTGCACGGCGCCGGCGTGGTTGGCGAGAGACCCAGCATTCTGCCCGGCCAGGGCTACCAGTACTCGAGCGGCGCAGTGCTGGCAACGCCGGTGGGCACAATGCATGGCAGCTACCAGATGGTGTCCTCGGAAGGCGAAGCCTTCAACGCTGCGATTGAGCCGTTCTCCCTGGCCATTCCCGGCTACGTTCACTAACTTGTGCGCCTGAAGGACTGACTTGGCCGTCTACGCCATCGGGGATGTGCAGGGCTGCCACCGGGAGCTGATGGCTTTGGTCGACGCCCTGCGCTTCGACCCGGCAAAGGACAAGCTCTGGTTCGCCGGTGACCTCGTAAATCGCGGCGACGGTTCGCTGGAAACTCTGCGCTTCATTCGCAGCCTCGGCTCGCGTGCGGTCAGCGTGCTTGGCAACCACGACCTTCACCTGCTGGCGCTTGCCGAGGGCTTAACAACTCCGCGGCGCAGCGACACGCTCGACGACATACTCAAGGCGCCGGACCGCGATGAACTGCTACACTGGCTTCGCCATCGCCCGTTCGCGCACTACGACAAGAAACTCAACTGCCTGATGGTGCACGCTGGCGTTTTGCCTCAGTGGAGTCTGAAAAAAGTGCTAAAGCTAGCCAGCAAGGCGGAGCATCGACTCCAACGTAAGCCGCGCAAACTGCTGGCGAACGCCTATCGCCCGGGGCTGACGCGCTGGCACGACGATCTCGGCAGCAAGGAGCGCGAGCAGGTCGCGGTGAGCTGCCTGACGCGCATTCGCTACTGCACGAAGCGCGGCGAGATGCGCTTCGGCTTTAACGGTGCGCCGGGAACGCAACCGGCAGGCCTCGTGCCATGGTTCGATGCGCCAGACCGTGCGACGGCGAAAGTGCGCATTGTGTTTGGCCACTGGTCGACGCTTGGCAGGGTAAAGCGCAAGGATGTCATTGCGCTTGATACCGGCTGCGTGTGGGGCGGCAAACTCACCGCGCAGCGACTGGACGCGCCGGCAAAGCGCGTGCAGGTCAAGTGCCGCGGCTGCCAGACGCCCGGATGATGCGCGACGCGGCAGCAGAACGCGTGAGCCCGCGGCTGTGTTTTCACGGCGGCGCTGGCACGGTGACCGGCTCGCGCTACCTTCTGACCGCCGACAAAGACCAGATCATGGTGGATGCCGGGTTGTTCCAGGGCCTGAAGGCCCTGCGCAAGCAGAACTGGAAGCAGCCGCCGTTCGAGCCGCGCCACATCCACAACCTGCTGCTAACGCACGCTCACATCGACCATGCAGGCTACCTGCCACGCATGGTGCACGACGGCTTCAGGGGCACCGTGCACTGCACGGCCGGCACACGAGACCTCGCAAGGCTGCTGCTCAAGGATGCAGCCCATCTGCAGGAAGAAGACGCGCGGTACGCAAACCGAAAGGGCTTCAGCAAACATCGCCCGGCGCTACCGCTCTGCACCGCCGAGGACGCGAGGAAGGCCTGTGACCTGATGCGCGCTGTCGACTACGGCCAGTGGTTCGAAACCGGTGCGAACATGCAGGCGCGCTTCCTTAACATGGGCCATATCCTTGGCTCTGCGATGGTCGAAACGCGCATTGGCAACAGCGACGACGCGCTGCGCGTGGTGTTTAGTGGCGACGTTGGCCGCTTCGATGTGCCGCTGCATTCGGACCCCGACCCGCTGCCGCCCTGCGACTACCTGGTCATTGAGTCCACTTACGGTGATCGTGATCATCAGCACGAGCCGGTAGCGGACCAGATTCTTGCCACCGTAAAGCCGGTGCTGGAGCGTGGTGGCATCGTTTTGATTCCGTCGTTCGCGGTGGGCCGCGCCCAGCTCATCACCCTGTCGCTGCGCGAGCTAATGAACGACGGACGCCTGCCTGACACGCCGATCCACATCGACAGTCCAATGGCGGTCGATGCAACGCGCCTGTACAGCAAGCACATTCGCGACCTGAGCCTCGACGGCGACCTCACCGACGACGGACGCAGCCGGCTGTTTCCGAACAACGTGCACTTTCACCGCGCCACGAAGGAGTCCATTGCGCTCAACGAGCTAAAGGGCCCGCGCATTATCATTTCCGCCAGCGGCATGCTGAGCGGAGGCCGGGTGCTGCATCACCTAAAGCGGCTGGCGCCCGACCCCAACAACCTCGTCATGCTGGTCGGCTACCAGGCCGCAGGCACGCGTGGACGCAAGATGCTGGACGGTCACGACACGGTGCGCGTGCATGGCAAGGACGTGCCACTGCGCGCCGAGTTCAAGCCGCTGAGCGGCCTGTCGGCGCACGCCGACCGCAATGAGTTGCTACGCTGGGTAAAGAGTGCCGGGCAGCCGCCGCACACGGTACTCATCACGCACGGCGAACCAGACGCGTCGGCCGCCTTCGCCAAGCTGGTGCATCAGGAAACGGGCGCGGAATGCATCACGCCTTCACTGCACGACTGTATCAGCCTGGAGAGCCATCCGCGGTAACTGGCGGCGGCTGCATCCTGTTATGGCCGTGCGTGTCCTCGCCACGCACCAGCACGCTGGCGAATTTATCCAGCGGATAGCCCTGGCCGTCTTCGTCCTGACCCTCGTAGATTCTGACGTCAGGAGTGGTGCACCTCACCGCCAGGCCAAGCCGCCGCCGGTCGGTGAGATTGGTTGTTGAGCCGTGCAGACATGATTCGTTGAACAGGAAAAACTGGCCAGGCTTCATTACAAGCGGTACGGCACTCTTTGTGTCGACGGAGTAAACCAGGCGGTAGCCTCGCCCGAACAGTCCTTCCCTTTCCTGCGCCCGCTCCCCGTGATACTGCAACTCCTGCCGATGCGTGCCGGGCACAACGCGAACGCAGCCGTTGTCGATAGTCGCTTCGTCCAGGGCTATCCATGCCGAGATATTCCTGGCGGGATTCAGGGCGGGCTTGAGATTGCCGCCGGGAAAACTGCCGTCCTGGTGCCAGGCGACCGGCTTGCCGCCGACCCCCTTCCACATGAATTGCGACCGCCACAGCACCAGGTCCGGACCCATTATTGCGGCCATTCGCTCAACGATTGCCGGATGGGCGCAGAGTTCGAAAATCTCCGGATGCACCAGGTGCCAGTCGCGTAGCACCCTGCCCGGCGGCCCCTTGCTGAAGATTGGCGATCGGCCGTCGAGAAACGCCGCGCGGTCGACCCAGCGCCGGATGCGCGCCATGTCTGCCTCGGAACACAAATCCAGCGGGCCCAGGTAGCCGTGCTCGTTAAAGAAGTCGACTTGCTCGGGTGAGAGCGTGTAGTAGCTGTCGGCCGCCTGGCGCGGCGGTGCTTTTGCTGCGGCGGTGAATCCGGTCTTTTCCTTGAGCGCCTGCAACCGCTCTGTCTCTTCGTCGAGCGTGTCCATCAGGTCAAACAGGCGCTGCTCGGTGCTCTTGTACGCCGAGGACAGGTCGCGGGCAATAATGCCAAGGTTGTTGCTGCCCTCTGCATCGAACGCGGCACGCACGGCGTAACGGAAGTACTCGTCGAACACCTCGCGAATGCGCTCGAGCGGCCCTTCATCAAGCGCCGGTGGTTCGACCGGGTTCAGGGTAATGTGACCGCCGGCAACAGGGCCGAACTCAGGGGCGGGCTCGCGGCCTTCTTCGATGTCAGCAACTGCGTCGCGGACCCGGTCGATCTCCGTGAAGGTCAGTTCCGCCTCCCGCTGCAAGGCGCTGTAGGTATCGTGAAGTGACGCCGCGAGTCTTGCCAGGTGTTGCATGGCAGGACTGTCGGACCGGTCTTTCAGTCCTTGCACGTACTGAAGCGCCACCCGGATTGACTCGTAGTCATGAAGTTCGCCGGTGTCCCGGCCATCGTCGAGATCGGCAAGCTGGAACTCGCCGGCTTTCAGCCTTGCAAACTCGGCGGGTTCCATCGCCCCGGGGATATCAGCAGCGGTCAGTTGCCGGTGCCCAGGCGACTGTGCGGAGCGCTCTGTGTCGCGCGGTTTTTGGTCGGTGGCCATAGTCCATCTTGTGCGGCTGGCCAGACTGGGAAACAGGCTGGCCGCCTGTGGCTGTTTGCACCAGATACTAACCCGCGCGTCGGCCTGTGCCTAACGAACCGGGGTTTTGTAAAACGCCGCCCTAACCGCCCTGGAAGTCCGGGTCTCGCCACGCGCGTTCGAAAGGCAGACGCCAGGCGTGCGGTGCGATTAGCTGGTGAATGGCGTTTGGCCCCCAGGAACCCGGCTGGTACAGGCGCACGCGCGGCGGCGCTTCCAGCAGCGGAGAGGACACTTCCCACAGGCGCTCAATGCCTTCGGAAGTGGTGAACAGCGTCCGGTCACCGCGCATGGCGTCGAGAATCAGGCGCTCGTAGGCCTCCAGCACGTCGCCGGCTCGCGCCGTGTCGTGCATCGCAAACTGCAGACTGAGCTTGTCCAGGTGCATGCCGGGACCGGGCCGCTTGCCGTAGAACGACAGCGACATCTTGGACGCGTCGGCCAGGTCAAAGGTCAGGTGATCGGGACCGTGCGCGCCAACGCCTGAGTGAGCCGGGAACATACTCTTCGGCGGCTCTCGAAACGCGATCGAGATGATGCGCTGGCCTTCGGCAAGCCGTTTGCCGGTACGCAGGAAAAACGGCACGCCAGCCCACCGCCAGTTGTCGATAGTGCATTTCAGGGCAATGAAGGTTTCGGTTTCCGATTCCGGATCGACGCCCTCTTCGTCCCGGTAGCCAGAGAACTGCCCGCGCACGACGTCTGCCGGCTGAATCGGCACCATGCAGCGAAACACTTTGTTCTTCTCTTCGCTGATCGACTTTGGTTCGAGCGCGGTAGGCGGTTCCATCGCCACGAAGCCCATGATCTGGAACAGATGCGTTACCACCATGTCGCGATACGCGCCCGTGTGCTCGTAGAAGCCGGCGCGCCCGCCAAGGCCGAGAGTCTCCGGCACGTCGATCTGGATGTGGTCGATGAAATTGCGATTCCAGATGGGCTCGAAAAGGCCGTTCGCAAAGCGAAACGCCAGGATGTTCTGCGCAGGCTCCTTGCCGAGAAAGTGGTCGATACGAAAGATCTGCTCTTCCTGGAACACCTCGAGCAAATCCTGGTTCAGTGCAACGGCGCTGGCGTGGTCGGTGCCGAAGGGTTTTTCCATTACCACCCGCGACCGCTCCACGAGGCCGGCCTCGCCGAGCATACGCACAGCGGAAAGAGCGGCGTTGGGCGGCACGCTCAGGTAGTGCAGCCGGCGGCATTCCTCGCCGATAGACTTCTCGGCAGACTCAACGGCGTCAGCAAGCGCCTGCGGGCCCGCCGCTATCGGTACGTAGTCGATGCAATCTGCAAAGGCATCCCATTCCGTCGGATTCACGCCGCGGGCAAAGAACTCATCGACAGCGTCCTTCGCCATGCCCCGAAACGTGTCGCGGTCGAACTCCTCGAGCGACACGCCGACAATCCTGCAGCCATTGAGGAAGCCTGCGTTGACCAGGTGAAACAGCCCGGGCAGCAGCTTGCGCCTCGACAGATCACCCGTGGCGCCCACGAGCACGACTACCTGCGGGAACTTCGGAACAAAACCCTTGGGAGTTTTCCTTGCCATCGCTTGTGTCTCCGACCACTGTGACGAATGTGCGCACTGTCACGTGCGACCTTACCTACCGATGGATCGCAGGTACAGGGGAGAAAGCCGCCGGATCGCTTTCCAGGGCCGATGCCGCCTTGCGTGCACCAAGGGAGTGCAGGCGGCCTTTTTTTGGCTGTGTCCAGACAGTGTCCCGAATTCGGCGATGACGGCCACACATTAAACAATGTGACGCGCTTCTCGCGGCTCTATCCAACTGATCTGTATGCTCAGTAGGCAGGAGATGGACCTTCGAACACGTATGAGCCGCCGCAGAGCGACGCACCTGTGCGCACCGCGCGGCAGCTCACAACATAGTCTTCAACCGCCCCGTGGAGATCCATCGCCTGATGCGCCGACGCCAAGCTACATCCAAAACCGGTCGGCTTGCCCCCTGCCTGGCGCTGGGCGTTATGTTATGCGGCGCCGCACGCGCCGATGCGCCACCCATGGTGATGGACCACCTCACGGTGGAGAACGGCCTGTCACAGAGCACGGTCATGGATGTGCTCCAGGATTCGCAGGGCTTTATGTGGTTCGCCACGGAGGACGGCCTCAACCGCTGGGACGGCTACGAGTTCAGGCACTACACGCGCGACCGCAGCGACCCAACAACGCTGAGCAGCGATTTCATCTGGGACATCGAGGAAGACTCCGCGGGCAACCTGTGGCTTGCCACTCGCGGCGGCGGCGTCGTGAAGTGGGACCGCGCCACCGACAAGTTCACGACGTTCAGTCACAACAAGGACGACCCTGCAAGCCTTGCGTCGAACACGATTCGCGTCGTACTGATCGGCGACAGCGGAGAGATCTGGATCGGCACTCGCGGGGCCGGCATCAATGTGCTCGACCCCGAAACTGGCGAGATACGGCGCCTCTGGGATGACATCGGCGATTACGCCGTGCCGGGCAGTGAAAAAGTCTACGCAATCTTCCGCGACGACGATGGGACCACGTTTGCCGGCACCGACGCCGGACTATTCCAGCTTTCCGCAGACGGTGTCGTGGAGCAGCACTTTCAGCATGACCCGGACAACCCCGACAGCCTGAGCGATGACGGCGTACGTTCCCTTTACCAGGATCACGAGGGAGTTCTGTGGGTAGGCACTGCGCGGGCCGGACTGAACCGCTTCGATAGCGAGACCGGACAGTTCCGCCGGTTTACACACGATCCGGAAGACCCCAGCAGTATCAGCGCAAGCAATGTGCGCAAGATCTATGAAGACAACCGCCAGCGCCTGTGGCTCGGCACCAACGACGGTCTCAACCTGCTGTCGCGTGAAACTGGCAAGTTCACTCGCTACTTCGAAGACCCCGCGGACTACCGCAGCCTGAGCGACAGCAACATCATGGCGGTGTACCAGGACCGGGGCGGAATAATCTGGTTCGGTACGCGCGAAGGTGGCGTCAACCGTTGGAACCCGCGAAGCTGGTCGCTCGGTCACTACAACCCGGTATGGATTGCCGACGCCGGCGCCACCTCGTTTGCCGATGATGGTGACGGCAACGTCTGGATCGGCACACCCGGCGCGGGCCTCACCAGGCTCAACCTGCTCACCAGCGAGGCACAACGCTACCATTCCGGCGGACCCGAGGGCGCAAGGCTAAGCGATGACCGGGTCATGTCGCTGTGGCTCGACCGCCACGGGGCACTGTGGATAGGCACCATGAGTTCCGGTCTGCACCGGCTGGACACCGCCACCGGGGAGCTCACGGAATACAAGGCAGACCCGGAAACCCCTGGCGCACTCAGCGCCAACGGCGTGATGTCCCTTTTCGAAGACCGCACCGGCACGCTGTGGGTTGGCACTTTCGGCGGCGGCGTGTGTTCGTTCAGTAGAAACGACGGGCAGTTTCGCTGCTACCAGCATTCGTCCGACGACCCGGCCAGTCTCAGCGACTCGCGAGCAGCTGCGATCGTGGAGGATGGCCTCGGCGGGCTGTGGATTGCGACCGTTGGCGGCGGCCTGAATTACTTTGATCGTGCCACGGGCAAATTTCGTCACTACCGGCACGACAAGGACAACCCGGCCAGTCTCAGTGCCGACCAGCTCTACGCGCTGCACGTCGACAAGTCCGGTACGCTCTGGATTGGCACAGCCGGCGGCGGCCTCGACCGCGTTGTGGTGTCGTCGCTTGGGCCGGAAGGCATCAGTTTTGAAAAC
>JBCAXP010000066.1:0-14915 GCA_038533995.1 Pseudomonadota bacterium | reverse complement strand
TGATCGCGGCCAGTGCAGACAGGCCGTCGGTGAGGGCAGCGGGACCCGGCTGGAGAATCAACGGCGACTTGATTTCGAAGAGCTGGTTTGTCGTCACCGCGGTGACTGCCTCCCAGCCGGGCCGTTCGGCAACTCGCTCTGGCCGAAATTTTTTGCCGCACCACGAACCGATGATGATGTCGGGGTCCCGGCGCACAATCTCGAGTGGGTCGGCAATGATGCGTTTCTTCGCCAGCGACTCGCGGGCAAGTTCCGGAAAACAGTCGTCGCCGCCGGCGATGTCGATGAGTTCCGACACCCAGCGGATGCCGCTGATGGGCGGGTCGTCCCACTCCTCAAAGTACACGCGTGGCCGCTTCGGACGATGGGCAGCGGCTGCGCGTACGTTGTCGACATTGCGCTCGAGTTCGTCGGCGTAGGCGGCAGCCTTCGCCTCGCACCCGACCAGGCCGCCAAGCGTTCGGACCATGCGCAGGATGCCTGCCACCGACCGCTGGTTGAACACATGAACCGCGATGCCGGCGCGCACGAGCTCCGCCGCTATGTCGGCCTGCAGATCCGAAAAGCCAAGCACCAGGTCCGGCTCGAGCGCCAGGATCTTGTCGATCTTTGCGCTCGTAAACGCGGCCACCTTCGGCTTTTCCTTTCGCGCACGGGGCGGTCTCACGGTGAAGCCGGAGATACCCACAATCCGGTGGTCCTCACCCAGCGCGTAAAGCGTCTCGGTCGTTTCCTCGGTCATGCATACGATGCGCTCGGCGTACTGGCTCATGGGTGGTTGGAACCTGGTTTCAGCGGGGGTGCGCAAGTGTAGTCCGTGCTGGGGCGTAGCGTCGCCTCGCATCTTTCGGTAGCCAAAAATTTCGGCGCGGGAACCGAAATTTCGGCGCAAATTCTCGGGTTTGTTCACCGCTTTTTCGGTGTGAGC
Source organism: Pseudomonadota bacterium (assembly GCA_038533995.1). Classification (GTDB taxonomy): domain Bacteria; phylum Pseudomonadota; class Gammaproteobacteria; order Steroidobacterales; family JBCAXP01; genus JBCAXP01. The sequence goes on along the minus strand of JBCAXP010000066.1, from coordinate 13,987 downwards.
GATGCCGCAAGAAATGGCGCGGCTCGCTTTGATCGCAACGAGTGCGTCGCCAGGTTACGGAATTTAATAGGTTTTCCGAATTTTTCGGCAGATTGCGGGGCGCGATGGAAAAAGCTGGCCCCCTTTTTGCACTTACTGGGCATACCTCGCAAACATCCGCAACGGAGCGACAGAATGAACTTGAAGCGTACTGCACTTGCACTGGCCATCGGCGCAGCACTGACTGTGACCATGACGGTGACGGACCAGCCGGCACCGCTGTCCAGCACGGATCTGCTGGCCACTGCGCCGTCGGCCGACACGAAGGCCGCCACCGTCGCGGTATTCAATGAGGCAGGGTTTGTCGGCCCGGTGCTGCCAGCCGAGTTGGAGAGCGCTGACACTGCCGAGGCCCTCGCCGGCGTTCTGTGGCCCGGCGAAGGCGATGACACGCCGGATGACAACTCGGGCGCCGAGGAAACGCTGACGGAGTACCAGCGTGCTCGCATGAGTGCTCGCGTGCAGTCGCTCGCCGAAGCCGGTGGCAACGAGATGGTGCAGGTCATCGTGTCATACCATCGCGCAGACGAAATTCGGAACACGATTCCCGGCGCCGAGGTGAAGCAGACGTTTAGCAGCCTTGGCATGCAGGCGCTGAGCGTTCCCGCGAACGAGCTTGCGGCCATCGGTAGTGACGACGCTGTGAAAATGATCGCGATGAACGAGCCGGTTGCAGCGGCGTCTGCCTCGGCGCGGGCGACCGCCAAGCTGCCGGCGATGGGCTCGCCCAAGTATGTGTCACCGGCCAGCAGCGTGCGCGTTGCAGTGCTTGATAGTGGCCTTAGCAGCCACTTTGACCTGAACGAGCTCGGTCGTGTGGACATCGTCACCCCGCCGGGCAACTGCCCGGGAACGTACGCTGACAGTTTTGCCGATCGCAACGTGAAGGGCGATGACGGCACGCGCCCGTGGGGCAATGACTGGACCGAGGTTGGCGAGTCTGACGGCTACACCCGGGGTTTCGCCGAGATCGAGAGCCGGAGCGAATGCGCTTCGGGCTACTGCATGGAGCTTGGCGCCTACCTGGACGATGACGATAGAGTGTCCGATCGTGGCTTTGCGCGGTCGCTGAACCTTGCTGGTGCCGACGAAGCAATGCTCTCCTACGACTACCGCCGAAAGGTCGGTAGTGGCGATGACGATGACGACGACGGTTACGTGGCGGCAAAGGTGCAACTCTCTGCCAACGGCGGTTCGAGCTGGATCACCCTGGCTACCCACGTGCTCTCGAAGAGCGACAAGAAGCAGATGAGCGCGCGCATCGCGCTGCATAAGTACGCGGCGCCGTCAGACGGTATGCAGCTCCGCTTCGTCGTGGGCGGCAAGTATCCTGAAGAAGCCTCGCGTTACCTCTACGTTGACAACATCGAGATTTCCCACGGCGGCAAAAAGACGGAAGGTGACTGCGATCCGCACGGCCACGGCACGCACGTGGCAGGCATCATCGGCGGCAACGGCACGATGTCGGCCGACGCGCACAAGGGCGTCGCGCCGGATGCGGGTGTGTTCTCGGTTCGCGTGCTGGATGAGGACGGCAAGGGCCTGACGTCTGACGTCATCGCCGGCCTTGACTGGGTAATGAAGAAGGCTAAGAGCAAGAACATCCGCGTCGTGAACCTGTCGCTTGGTAAGGCAATCGAGGACAGCGCAGCGGTGGATCCGCTTGTGCAGGCTGTCGAGGCCGTGTGGGATTCTGGCCTGGTTGTCGTCGCCTCCGCGGGCAACTACGGCCGCGACGGTCACTTCACGATCACGAGCCCGGGCAACTCGCCCAAGATCATCACCGTTGGTTCCGTTACCGATGCGGGCACCGGCAACGACTACAGCGACGACTACGTGTCCACGTTCTCCTCGCGCGGTCCGACGCTGGTTGACCACTACCTGAAGCCTGACCTGGTCGCGCCGGGCAACCGCCTCGTAGCCTCGTCGGCCACCCGGAACAAGCTGCGCAAGGACCTGCCGAGCCGCGGCGTTGGCAGCGACTACCTGGAGCTGTCAGGCACCAGTATGGCCGCTGCCATGGTGTCGGGTACGGCAGCGCTCATGCTGTCGCAGGACACGACGCTGACTCCGGCCACCGTCAAAGCGCGGCTGATGCGCTCGGCGCGCAAGGTTGACGCCGACGCCACCGAGGCCGGCGCCGGCGTGCTCGACATCGAAGGTGCGTTGAGCGACAACGGTTTCGTCAGGGGTCAGGCGCTGTCGCCGAAGATGGCGCGGTCCGCGGAAGGCAAAGTGATCCTCGTCGAGAACACCGCCCAGCTGTGGGGCGACCGGACCTGGAGCAACGGTTACCTCTGGGCCGACGGTTACCTGTGGGCCGACGGCTACCTCTGGGCCGACGGCTACCTGTGGGCTGACGGTTACCTGTGGGCCGACGGCTACCTCTGGGCTGATGGCTACCTTTGGGCTGACGGTTACCTCTGGGCTGACGGCTACCTGTGGGCTGACAGCTTCCTGTGGGCCGACAACGTTGCAGATGACGACGGCCTGTACCGGATGGACGCAGCGTCGGTGACGCTCAACGACGACAAGTAACCAGACTCCCGGCTGGTTTCTCACGCGACCCGCCACGGCCCTGCGCCGTGGCGGGTCGTTGCTTTTTTTGTGCCAAATTTTGTGCCCCAAAAGCGGCGAAGTACCGAAATTCCGACGCATTTTGCTTCAAGTCGCCGCATTTTCGGTCGCCACAGAGTAGGCCCTACTGCCTTTACCGGATGTTGTTAGTGACAGAATTATTGATTGTTGGCCCCCCCGACGGCGGCCTTGCGACCCTCCAGCGAAATGTGAGCGCGAGCCTGTCCGACTGGAACGTGCTGCTGTGCCCGCACTCGGACGCCGCGCTGGAGCGCATCCGTCAGCGGCCCGCCGACGTGGTGCTTGCCAGCCTGCCGTCGGCCGACGACTGCGAATCGCTGTTTGCCTGGGTGGCGGCGGAAAATCCCGGCGCCATTCGCCTCGCGCTCTTTGACTCACCGCCTGCCACGGTCATCGGCGCGCACCAGGTTGTTGCCAACCGCAGCAACCATGACGACCTGCTTCCCGTGATCCAGGCCGCCGCGGAAGTGTCAGCGACCATCGCCAAACGGCCGGGCCTGCAGAAAGTGATGTGCCGGTTCCAGGACGTGCCGTCGCCGCCCATGCTGTATTTCGACATCCGCGAGCAGCTCGACAGCGCCACCGGTAACGCTGCGACGCTCGCCCAGATCGCCGGGCGTGACCCGGCACTGGTGGCGCGCACCCTGCGCATCGCCAATTCCGGTTTCTACGCCCGCCCGCGAAGCGTCGGTGACCTTACCGAGGCTATCGGTCTCATTGGCGTCGACACGCTACTGAATCTCGTGCTGGCCGCGAGCCTCTACAAAGGCATGCCGCCGCCCGGGCTGCGGCTCGAGGCCCTTTGGCAGCATGCGATGGAGGTGTCGTCACTCGCCGCGCAGATTGTGCGCATCGAAGGCGGCAGCCGCGAACAGATCAATCACGGCGTCATTGCCGGCCTGTTGCACGACATCGGCCTGCTCGTGTTGCTGCAGAATGAGGCGTCAAAGTACCAGCCGCTGTGGCGCGACAGCGCGGGAGACGAGGCCGAGCTTGCAGTGATGGAGCAGGCGGCCTTCGGGGCAACGCACGGAGAAGTCGGCGCCCTCATTCTGAAGATGTGGAGCCTGCCGCCGGCAGTTGTCAACGCGGTGGCACACAGCCACGACTCGGTGCAGGCGCCTGCCACAGACGCCGGGCCGCTCGACCTTGTGGGCCGCGCCGTTATGGCCGCCGAATGGCTGCAGGATACCGACCACGCTCTGGATGAAGATAACCTTCCGGCCGCGCTGGCGGACGTCGGTCAGCCATCGCTGCAACGCTGGGTAGAAGCGCGCGACGAGTTGATACCCGCGAGGGCTGGAGCCGCCTAGTGGCCGCCGCAGCACTACTGAAGGAATTCATGGAGGCGCTCCTCGCGGAGACGGGCGCCAGCCATGTGGCAGTGCTGCTTCACGGTGAGCCGCAGGAGCGCACGAGCATGATGCTCGATTCGGCTGGTGCGGCAGAAGCAGTGCCTGAATTTGCCGACGACGAGGCGGCGTGGGAATTCGTCGCCGGCACACGGCAGGATGAGGCGCAGCACGACGGCTGTGTGCAGCTTGCAAGTCGCGATTCCGACTGCGTGATTCTGCGAATAGCGTTCGGCCAGATCCTCGAGCGGCCGCAGCCCCAGGGCCGGGAAGCGGTGGAACGGCGGCACCAGCCGGACATCGCTACCGCGCCGGCCAGCGATGGCGCGCTGTGGATCGGCCTGCGGGGTGCGGCGGGGGCGGAACGCTTCGCGGCCGACGTGCAGTCCGGCCTCCTGTCGCACGTTTTGATGCGCCTGATGTGGGCCGTGTATCACTACGCAGGCCTTCAGCAGGATCCGGTCACCAGTCTCCCTGGTCGCACGCAGCTTGGCGTCTTTGCGCGGCGTGCCATCGCGGCGTCTCGCGGCAAGGAGCAACACCTGTCGCTCATGCTGGTGAACCCGGACGACTTCGCGATGATCAACCATCGCTACGGCCGGCGGCAGGGCGACGAGGCGCTGCACCAGACGGCGCAATACCTGAAGCAACACCTGCGGCGAACCGACGGCGTGTTTCATTACGGCGGAGCGGTTTTTGCGGCAGTGCTGCCGGCGACCGACGCAGATCAGTGCCGGGCTGCAGCCCGCAAGCTGCGGCGCGCGCTTGCAAAGTGCAGGTTCGTTGACGACACCGTGTCGCTGACGTTCAGCATCGGCGCGGCAGTCGCGACCGCCGACAACCTCGTGGCGTTGCCGGACATTGAAGACCGCCTGTCCTTGCAGGCTAACGCCGCGCTCAATGCCGCCAAGCTGTCCGGTGGTGCGCGCATCGTTGTGGCCGACGTTGACGGCAGCGACCAGGAATCAGGCGAACTGCTCAATCCGTTGACCGGGATTTTTGCGGCGGATACCGAGAAGGACTACCGCAACATGCTGCTGCTGTGGGAAACCGTGGCGCTGATCTCGACCCAGGCAGAACCGGCGAAGATTGCCGAAGACTTCGTGGATCGCATTGCCATCGGTTTCCGGCCCGATCGCGCTGCGCTCTTTGTACTCCAGGACGAAAAACTCGCCGTGCTCGCGAGCAGCGTGAGAGATGAAACGGCGCCTGACGGACGCGGCAAGGACCCGGCGCTGCAGCTGGATGCGGCAGCGACAAAGCTGGTGATGGATACCCTGTCATCCGGTAACCCGGGGCGCACCCGCAAGCGCGATGCCGAGGACCCTGGTCTCACCGCCTACGCCGTGCCCTTGGTGGCTCGCGACACGACCCTTGCATGCCTGTTCCTGGATGCACGCTGCGAGCGCCTGCGGCTGGATTCGTCGGACATTGTGTTTCTCAACGCGCTTGCCACGCAGATGGCGGTTGCCATGGACCGGGCCGAGCTGGCTGCGCGCTGGATAAGCGAAAAGGAAAGCGAGAGCCGGCAGTTGCGCGAGGAAGTGCGCGAGCTGCGGCAAGCGGTGCATCACACGCGCATGGTGTTCCAGTCCTCCGCGATGCACTCGGTCATGCAGACGCTGCACAAGGTAGCGCCGACCGACGCCACCGTGCTGATCATCGGCGAGAGTGGTACCGGCAAGGAGATGCTGGCCAAGTCGCTGCACGACTTCAGCAATCGCCAGGACAAGCCGTTCGTCATCTTCGACTGCGGCGCGGTGGCAAAGAGCCTGCTCGAAGCGGAGCTGTTCGGGCACACCAAGGGCGCCTACACGGGCGCGGACCGCGCCTCCGAGGGACTCATCGCACAGGCCGATGGCGGCACGCTGTTTCTCGATGAAATCGGCGAGCTTCCCCTGGATGTGCAGGCGAAGTTGCTGCGTTTCGTGCAGGAAAAACAGTACTCGCCGCTTGGCAGCGCCACCTCGCGCACCGTGGATGTGCGCATCGTGGCGGCGACAAACCGGGAGCTGCAGGACGAAGTCGGCGCCGGACGTTTTCGTGCTGATCTGTACTACCGATTACGCGTCATCGCCGTGCAGGCGGTCCCGCTGCGCGAGCGCACCGACGACATCATGCCGCTCGCCCGCTACTTCCAGGAAAAGTTTTCGGCGCAGTACCAGGCGAGCCCGAAGCGCTTCAGCTACGAGGCCGAACAAAAGCTGCTGTCCTATTCATGGCCGGGTAACGTGCGGGAATTGCAGCACTGCGTGCTGCGTGCGGTGCTCACGCAGGACTCGGAGGTGCTGGACGCCGCTGCCATCGAGGTATTTCCTGACGCTGCCGGCGGCAGAGCCCCCGTCGAACACGCGGCCGCCGCGCCGGCATCCTCCGCTGTGCCCGTAACGCCGACGTCGTTTGAGGCGGTAAACCTGCAGCCACACGATGATCCGTGGCCGGCGCTGGGTGCCGAACTTGCACGCCAGGTCAGCCATGCCGTGGCGCAAAACCGGCGGCGGCCCGTACCGCTCGGCCGCTGGCTCAACGACGATATCGTGCTGGCGGCGCACGCCTTCAGCAGCAACGTCGTGCGCCGCGCCGCCAAGCTGGTAGGCGTGCCAGACTCCACGTTCCGCCGCCAGCTCGACAAGGCGACCGCCGACGCGGTTGATGGCGTGCAGAACCGCCCGGCGCACTGGCAACCCGTGAAGCCCCTTATCCGGCGCGTCATTGAACATGCCAGTACCGCGCATGGCGACCAGGAAAACCTGCTTGATCGCGCGCGCGACGCACTCCTCGATTGCGTTCACGTTGAAATCGACAGTCAAACTTCGGCCGGTGCCGCGCTGATGGGCGTGACACCGCCAACCTACAAACGCTGGCTGCATGCCAGGGAGCAACTGCAGTGATTTCGTCCACCAGGTGTCTGCTGTTCGGAGCAATGCTGGTTGCTTCGTGTCTACTCTCGCACGCGGCTGTCGCTGCCGACTCGCTCGACGCTGCCAGCCGCAACATTCAGTTCTACAACCTGACGAATGAAGACGGCTTGTCCAGCGAGTTCATTAACGACGTTGCCCAGGACGGCCTTGGCTACCTCTGGTTTGCCACGCAGGCTGGCCTGAACCGCTTCGACGGGCACTCGGTAACGGTGTACGAACACGATCCGGAAGATGCGAGCAGCCTTGCGCACAGTTTCATCTGGGCCTTGCACGTCGATGACGAAGGCACGCTCTGGGTGGCCACTGACGGCGGAGTCATTGCTTACGATCCCGCTACTGACAGCTTCCGGCGAAACGTGCTTGGTGAAGCGGCGCAGGCCATGAGGGCGCGCGTGATCACGCAGGACGGGCCGGGCCGCTTCTGGATCGGCACGGTGGACGACGGCCTTGTCAGCGTCGATCCGCAAACCGGCGACGCAGTCCAATTCAAACACGATGCGGCAAGCGACGGTTCGCTGCCTGACGATCACATCTTCGATCTTCTGACGGACGGCAGCGGCAATCTCTGGGTGGGTACCGGAGACGGCCTGGCCCGCTACGACGAGTCCGCGAAGGCGTTCGTTCGCTTCCAGCACGAGGAAGGCAGCGACGGGAGCCTGAGTCACAATGCCATTCGCTCGATCTTTGAGGACAGCGCAGGCACGCTGTGGGTTGGCACCGCCGAGGGTGGGCTTAACGTGTTCGACGCGGAGGCCGGCAGCTTTTCGCACTACCAGCACGATCCGAATGACCCCAACTCCCTCGGCAGCGGCCAGGTCGGCGCGATCTTCGAAGACAAGGACGGCACGCTGTGGGTGGGCACTGAGAGTGCGCTCTCCGAATGGCGTCCGACCATCGACGGCTTTGTGAACTACGCCAATAGCGCCACTGACCGGAAGAGCCTGGTCAGCAACCGGGTGCGGGCGATGACGCAGGACGCGTCGGGCGTGTTGTGGCTGGGCACGCAGAGCGGTGTGAGTTCGTGGAACTACACGAGCGACACCTTCCAGCACTACGACAAAGCGCAGGGCTTCCTGCAGGCGGACTTTGTTACGTCATTGTCCGAGACCAGCGATGGCAGCATCTGGGTCGGCACGTACGGCGGCGGGCTGGCGCGGCTGGACCTGGGCACGGGCAACATCCACCACTACCGGCACAGCGCGGACAACGCTACGAGCCTGAACGACGATCGCGTAACCTCGGTGCACGCCGATGCCAACGATACCGTGTGGGTCGGCACGCGATCGGCAGGGTTGGGAAGGCTAGATGCTGACGGTGTCTTCACCCGCTTTGCGTCTGATCCGCAAAACGACAACTCGCTGAGCGGCAATGCGGTGACCCGCATCTTGAGCGCACGGGACGGCTCGCTTTGGATCGGCGTATTCGGCGGAGGCCTCAACCGGCTCCAGTGGAACGACGGGTCGCCGGTTTTCACGCGCTACCGCCACAATCCAGACGATGAGACATCGCTGAGCGGCGACCGGGTGCTGGCAATCTTCGAAGACTCAAGCGGCCAGCTCTGGGTCGGCACTGAAAACGCCGGGCTGAACATCTTCGTCAGCGAGAGCGAGAGCTTCAAGCGCTACCCGGTTACCGCAGGCGCGGCGGGTGACAGCGCTGGTACGCCGTGGGAACTGTACGAGTCGGCCGACGGTACCTTCTGGATCGGCACGCTGGGCGACGGCCTGTTGCGCTGGTCGTCTCGCGACCGGGCGGCTGAGCGCCTCGAATTCAAACCGTTCAGCGCCTCGGCGGGTTTGGCGGCAGACATCTACGGCATACTCGGCGACGAGTCCGGCGTGCTTTGGCTCAGCAGCAATCGCGGCCTGTACCGCTTCAATCCACGCGACGGCAGCGTGAGGCGCTTTGATCGTACCAATGGCCTTCGCAACAACGAATTCAACCTTGCCGCGTCACTTAAAAACCGTAGCGGCATGCTGCTGTTTGGCGGCACCAGCGGGCTGGTGTCTTTCGATCCGCTCAGGCTTCGCCGCAACGCCAGACCGCCTGCGATAGACCTGGTCGCGCGGTCCCGAACGGCCACGCTGAGGCGCGCTGGTTTTGGCAGCGAGGAAGCCGTAGAGCTTGCATATACGGATCCGTTTGTCGCCTTCGATTTTGCGGCGCTGGACTTCATTTCTCCTGACAAAAACGGCTACCGCTACCGCCTGGCGGGCTACGATGCCGACTGGAACGACTCCCAGGGTTTGCGCCGGGCCATCTATTCGAGTCTCCCACCGGGTGAGTATGCGTTCGAGGTGCAGGCGTCGAACAGCGACGGCGTGTGGAATCGCGACGGCGTGGCGATGCCCGTGCGCGTGCTGCCGCCGCCGTGGCGCACCGGATGGGCCTACTCACTGTACGGGCTAATCGCCGTCGTGCTGCTGGCGCTGATGTTGCACCTTATGCAGCGCCGCGAGTTGGTACGCGCCCAGCAGCGGCAGCGGCTGGAGGAACTGGTCAGGGAACGTACCCAGGCCCTCGCGGAGCGCAACGAGGATCTGCTGCTACTGAACCGGCGCCTGAAGGAAGCGAGCGTCACCGACCAGCTCACGGGCTTGCGCAACCGGCGCTTTGTGGACCAGTTCATCGACGAGGAAGTGTCGGCCGTTCGGCGTCGTGAAATCGAAGTGCGCCAGTCAAACGCACAGGACGCAAAGCCGGATTCCTCGCGCCTGCTGTTTTTCATCATGGTCGACCTGGACGGGTTCAAGCTGATCAACGATACGCACGGCCACCAGGCGGGCGACGAGGCGCTGCTGGAAGTGAAGGAACGGCTCGCCAGCGGCTGCAGGCAATCCGACATCATTGTTCGCTGGGGCGGTGACGAGTTCCTCGTCATTGGCCGGAGCGCGTCCTTTGAAGGGACGCAGGTGCTGGCCGAGAAGCTGCGATGCCTTCTGGCTGATGAACCATATCGGCTTAGCAACGGTCATTCCGCGGTGCTGTCGGGCTCCATCGGCATCTCGGCAATACCCTTCGTTCCCGACCATACGGACGCCTGCGGCTGGGAACAGGTGATTGCGATTGCAGACCAGGGCGCGTACCTCGCCAAGAGCAACGGCCGGGATGCGTGGGTGTGCATCCGTGGCACGGAGCACATCAGTCCAGAAGAGATCCGCGGCATCAAGGACAACCTTCCGACGCTGGTTGACAGCGGCAAGCTGCTCGTTGCCAGTTCCGTTGCCGACGGAATTAGCCTGGACGGCAGTCAGCCCGTCGCACGCCTCACGGGCAGCTAGCCCGGGTTCCATGGCCGGCCGCTCGGGCGAGCCTCCTCACCAGAACCCAAGTCGCGCGATTGCGTGCGGCCGCCTCCCGCTATGTGATCTGACCGGTTTTGTGGTTTGATAAGAGTAGTCGTGTTGCTCTTGATAATTACATAATGACAGCCAGGGCCGCTGGCAGAGTCTCACTGGGTTTTGCGCTGGCGCTTGCCGTGTTGCTGCCCTGTGTTTCCCCGGGCGGGGAGATTCACCGCTGGGTGGACGAAAACGGCCAAGTGCACTTCGGCGACAAGCCACCGGCCTCTGGCACCAACGAGACCATCGAAAAGGTCACCGTCAAGCCCAACGTGTACTCGACTCCCAGCGTTGAAAAGCTCGCCAAGGACTTTGTGGCGCCGCCGGCGGAGGTGGTGCTTTACAGCGCGTCTTGGTGTGGCTACTGCAGGCAGGCCCGCGAATACTTCGTGAACAACGGCATTGCCTTCAGGGAATACGACGTGGAGCGAAGCAGCAAGGGCCGACGCGACTTCCGGCGCCTGCGCGCCGCCGGTGTGCCGGTCATCCTGGTCGGCGGGCAGCGGCTCAACGGCTTTCACCAAGCGGCTTTCGACCGTTTGTATGCCCCGAACTAAGCGGCCAGGCCGCTACTCCTTCACACCAGGTGACGCCCGCCGTCCATGGGGATGATGCGGCCGGTCACGTACTGGCTGTCGAGCAGGTAGTCAACCTGGTGCTGCATTTCGTCGAGGCCGCCTTCGCGGCGCATCAGGCTCTTTTTCAGTGTCTTCTCGCGGTAGGCGTCGTCGTCGTGTTCGTTGAACAGCACGAGCGCCGGCGCGATGCTGTTCACCTTGACGTCGGGCGCGAGCTTCGCGGCGAACGACAGGGTCAGGTTGTCCTGCGCCGCCTTGCTTGCAGCGTAAGCGATGTGCTTTTTGCTGCCGCGGCCGGACACGTAGTCCCCCAGGTGAACGATGTCCGCGGGTGCGCCGGCCCTGAGTTGTTCCGCAAGGCCAAGGTTGATTCGGTACGGCGCGGCCACGTGCACGGCCATCATGCGGTTCAGAATTTCTTCCGGCGCATGGTCTGCCGTGTCCGGAAGCCAGTCCGACGCGTTGTGGATGATCGCCCTTAACCGCGTGTGTCGTGCGGCCACGGCATCGATGAGCGCCTGCACCTGGGCAGGCTCGTAGAAGTCGCAGGCGTGCAGCTCTACGCCAAGCTCTGCCAGTTCGTCGATGCTGCTCCGGCGAGTGCGGAACGTCCCGATTACCGGCTGGCCACGTCCGATGAAGGTGCGCGCCAGGTGCAGCCCGACGCGCTGCCCCACGCCGGTAATCAGTATCGGGTTCACGGATTCAGAAATTCTGCCCGCGTGTGAATGTTCTTCTTGAAGCAGCCGCCCAGCGCGGTTGTGCTCGTCTGCGAGTTGCTGTCCATCACGCCGCGCGACTTCACGCAGTAGTGAACGGCATCGATACTAACGGCGACGTCTTCGGTGCCGAGCAGCGCCTGCAGGGCGACGAGAATCTGGCGCGTGAGCCGCTCCTGCACCTGCGGACGCTGGGCGAAGAAGCGCACCAGGCGGTTGATCTTCGACAGGCCGAGGATCTTGCCCTTCGGGATGTAGGCGACCTTGGCGGTGCCGTCAATCGTCACGAAGTGATGCTCGCAGGTGCTGATGAGCTCGATGTCCCGCACCTTGACCATTTCGTTGACGCCCATCTTGTTATCGATGAGCGACAGCTTCGGAAATTCAGCGTAGTCGAGCCCGGAGAAAATTTCCCGCACGTACATCTTGGCGATGCGGTGGGGCGTTTCCGCCAGCGAGTCGTCAGTGAGATCCAACCCGAGGGTCTCGATGACATCGCGCATGAGGCCCTCGATACGGCGATACTTCTGATCGGAAGACAGGCCGTTGTCGATCATCGGCGTTTCGAGGCCACGCTCCACGAGCGTGTCGCGCACGAGGCGTGCCTCTTCGCTTAAGCGGGCTTCTTTTTCAGCGGCGGCGGCTTCCGCTACGGCAGACAGGCGAATGGCTTCCGGGCTCACGATGCTTTCTCCAAAAGGCGCGGCATGGCCGCTTGCTGGGCGACATGCTCCAGGGTAAGTGATACTGAGTCAGCGAACCGCAGCGCGTGCGGTTTCTCAATTGTAACCGACGCCCGCTGGACACTTGGGTCAGTGCTGCAGATCGCCAGTACGTCGGCGACAAGTTTCTCAAGCAGCAGGAACTGTCCCCCTTCTACAAGCTCGATGATCGCCTTGGTGATCGTCTTGTAGTTGAGCGCCTCTTCGACGCGATCCTCGAAAACGCCATCATTCAGCGCGTACGCGATTTCGGCATTGATTACGATATCCTGCTTCTTGACGCGCTCTTCGGGGTTGAAGCCGATGAGCGTGCGAAGCCGCAGATTGTGGATGCGAATGGTCGCTACCGTCTGGGTCATACCTACTACTCCGTTTCCAAACCGGCGGCGGGCGCTCTTCCTTAAGATGGCGCCGGAGGGCCGGTTTTCAAGTGGGCTACGGATTGTGTCCGAAAGATGAAACAGCAGTGTAACGGTTCGTAACGGCCGATCGGTAATTTTTCGACTACCTGTGCCTCTCTCTACGAGAGCTTGTTAAGCTCATGAATTAAATGGCTTTACGTCCGTAAAGTGAGCATGCGTAGAGACTGCAAATGCAAGGTGGGTGCACTGCGACGGCGCGCAGGTGCGTGCTACCATCCGCGCTCGCCCACCCTCCGCCGAAAGGACAGGTTGTTCAATGCCACACCGCAATACACTGCTTTTTTCCCTTGTCTGCCTGGTCTGGAGCGCCACGCTGCCGGCCCAGGAAGACCTCGGCGCTGCCATTGCCCGCGACTACGACGACTACCTCGAGGGTATCTTTCTCAACCTGCATGCCAACCCGGAGCTGCCAAATCGCGAGTTCAAGACCGCCGCGATGCTCGCGAAGAATTTTCGTTCGCATGGCTTTGAGGTCACCGAGGGTGTTGGCGGTACAGGCGTTGTTGCGGTGATGCGGAACGGGCCTGGCCCCACGGTCATGGTGCGGGCTGACATGGATGGGCTGCCGGTGGAAGAAAAGTCCGGCTTGCCTTACGCCTCGACGGTGCGGCAGGTCGACATGAACGGCAAGGAGCAACCAGTCATGCACGCCTGTGGCCACGATGTGCACGTGACGTCGCTGGCCGGTGCCGCGAAGCTCCTGTCGGAGCGCACCGATCAATGGTCCGGCACGCTGGTGCTGATCGGCCAGCCGGCAGAGGAACGCATCATAGGTGCGCGGCAGATGCTGGAGGACGGCCTGTATGAGCGCTTTCCAAAGCCTGACTATGCGCTTGCGTTCCATGTGAGCGCCGGGCAGCCGTCCGGCACTATTCAGCTCCGGCAGGGCATTGTGTCGTCGAGCTCCGATTCCGTGGATATCGTGGTGCAGGGCGTGGGCGCCCACGGTGCGTCGCCGCACAAGGGTGTCGACCCGGTATTGGTGGCCTCGCAGATTGTCGTTACGCTGCAGTCGGTCGTCAGCCGCACCATCGCGCCGCTCGAACCCGGGGTGATCACCGTCGGTTCGATACACGGTGGGAGAAAGCACAACATCATCGGCGATCGGGTCGATATGCAGCTCACGGTGCGGTCGGACAGCAGCGAAACCCGGGCGAAACTCCTGGACAGCATCGACCGCGTGGCGGAAGGCGTCGCGCGCTCGCTGGGTGTTCCAGACGACAAGCTTCCCGTTGTGACGCGCTCCATTGAGTCGACGCCGCCCAACCTCAACGACGACGCGCTGGCCGCAACGC
>JBCAXP010000065.1:0-15237 GCA_038533995.1 Pseudomonadota bacterium | reverse complement strand
GTGCATGCCACCGGCATGCACCCTGTTGCGTAGGGCCACACAAAGTAGATCAGAGGTTGTAAGGGAGATGACCCGCCACATCGTGATTCGTCCGGGTTCACCGGCACTGTCGGCATTTCGCCGCGACAAGCTGCAGGCCGCAGTGACGGCTGTGCACCCGGCCTGTCACGCGGTGGACGCAGCCTTCGTGCACTTCGTGGAGTGCAGCCGCGCGCTCGACGGACAGGAGTATGAGCTGCTAGACAGCCTGCTGGCCTACGGCGAGGCCCCCGCACCCCTGGGCGGCCCCGTGGAAAGCAAAGAGCAGTCGCTGTACGTCGTGCCGCGCCTGGGCACGATTTCACCGTGGTCGACCAAGGCGACGGATATCGCAGGTAACTGCGGCCTCGACGCCGTGCTGCGCATCGAGCGTGGCGTTCACTATCTGCTTGGCGTCCAGTCGCCGTTGGCCGACGCGGAGGTGGCGTCGCTCGCGCCGCTGCTGCACGACCGGATGACTGAGACACTCCTGCGTGATGCGGGCGAGGCCGACGGCCTGTTTACGCATGGCAAGCCGCGCCCAGTGCAGCATGTGGATTTGATTCAGCAGGGTGCTTCGGCCCTTGCGGACGCAAACGTGCGCCTGGGCCTTGCGCTCAGCGAGCAGGAGATCGTCTATCTCGAAGACCATTACCAGTCGGTGGGCCGGAACCCGACGGACGCCGAACTGATGATGTTCGCGCAGGCCAACTCCGAGCATTGCCGGCACAAGATCTTCAATGCAGACTGGACGATCGATGGCGCCGAGCAGCCAAAGTCGCTGTTCTCGATGATTCGCAATACCCATGCGCTGGCGCCGGACGGGGTGCTCTCTGCGTACCGCGACAACGCCGCGGTGTTTGCCGGCCAGGTGACGGATGCGTTTTTTGCCTCGCCGGAAGACCGCATTTACCGGCGCCGCCGTGAGACGGCCCACGTGCTCATCAAGGTGGAAACGCACAATCACCCCACGGCGATCTCACCGTTTGCCGGTGCGGCCACGGGATCCGGCGGCGAGATTCGCGACGAAGGCGCGACCGGGCGCGGCGCCCGGCCAAAGGCCGGACTGTGCGGTTTTTCGGTGTCCAACCTGCACCTGCCGCGGCTTCCGCAGCCCTGGGAAGTAGACGCTGGCAAACCGGCCCGCATTGCCAGTGCCCTCGACATCATGATTGACGGGCCGGTGGGCGCGGCGTCGTTCAACAACGAGTTCGGCCGGCCGAACCTCTGCGGTTACTTCCGCACGTTCGAGCAGGCGGGTGGTGTCCATCTGTTTGGTTATCACAAGCCCATCATGATTGCCGGCGGCATGGGCAACGTGCGCACGCCGCACGTCGAAAAGTCCGACATCCCGCCGGGCGCGAAGATCGTCATCCTCGGCGGCCCCGCGATGCTGATTGGGCTCGGCGGTGGCGCGGCGTCGTCCATGGCCAGCGGCGACAGTGACGAGCAGCTCGACTTCGCCTCGGTGCAGCGGGGCAACCCTGAAATGCAGCGCCGCGCGCAGGAGGTGATCAACGCCTGCTGGTCCCTCGGCAACAACAACCCGATTCTGCTTGTTCATGACATTGGCGCCGGTGGGCTGTCGAACGCCGTGCCCGAAGCGGTAGATCACAGCGGCCTCGGCGGACGCATTGACCTGCGCAAGGTGCCGTCGGCCGAGAGCGAACTGTCGCCGCTGGAGATCTGGTGCAACGAGGCGCAGGAGCGTTACGTCATCGTTGTGGGGGCGGAGCGCCTCGAGGAATTCGAAGCGATGTGCCAGCGCGAGCGCTGCCCCTATGCCGTGATCGGCGAGACCACCACCGATCGGCAGCTGGTGGTTGAAGACCCGGAATTCGGCAACGCTCCTGTCGACATGCCCATGGAGGTGCTGCTCGGCGCCACACCGCAAATGACCCGAGTCGCCGAGCGTCGGCCGCGAGAGGCCGACGCCTGGGATACCAGCAGGCTTGATTTTGCCCAGGCGGTGGATCTCGTGCTGCAGTTGCCGGCCGTGGCCAGCAAGAGCTTCCTGATTACGATCGGTGACCGTTCGATCACCGGCCTGGTGTGCCGCGACCAGATGGTCGGGCCGTGGCAGGTGCCGGTGAGCGACGTTGCGGTAACGGCAAGCGGTTACAGCGGCTACGCCGGCGAGGCGATGGCGATGGGGGAGCGTACGCCCGTCGCCACGCTCGACGCGCCAGCCTCCGGCCGCATGGCGGTTGCCGAGGCCCTTACCAACCTGCTCGCCGCAGACGTGCAGGCGCTGGGCGATGTACGCCTGTCAGCCAACTGGATGGCCGCTGCTGGCAGCAGCGAGCGCGAAGCAGAGCTGTTCGACACGGTGCGTGCCGTTGGCATGGAGCTGTGTCCGGCGCTCGGCATCGCGATTCCGGTGGGTAAGGATTCCCTTTCCATGCGCACGCGCTGGGAAACGGAAGAGGGGAGCCGCTGCATGGAGGCGCCGCTGTCCCTGATCGTGTCGGCCTTTGCCCCGGTCGGCGACGTGCGGCGCACCGCGACGCCCGTTCTCACAAGGGACGAGCGCGAAACCGACCTCGTTCTGCTGGATCTTGGCAACGGCCGCAACCGGCTGGGTGGGTCTGCCCTGGCGCAGGTGTACGGCAGGGCCGGCGGCACGTCGCCAGACGTGGATTCACCTGCTCAACTCGTCGCACTGGCGCGCGTGCTCAAGCGGCTGCGCGATGAGAAGCTCCTCCTGGCGTACCACGATCGCTCGGACGGCGGCCTGGTGGCGACGCTCTGCGAAATGGCGTTTGCGAGCCGCTGCGGCCTCGATATTGACGTTGGTGCGTGCGGCACCGACGCCCGAGCGTGCCTTTTCAGTGAAGAACTCGGCGTCGTCCTGCAGACACCGCGCAGTGCACGTGACGCCCTGGAGGCGATTCTTGAAAGCGAGGGCCTTGCCGAGATCGCGCACGTCATTGGTGAACCCACTGCTGACGATCGGCTGCGATTCCGTTTCAACGACTCCTTGCTGCTGAGCGAAAGCCGGGTGGAGCTGCAACGCAAATGGAGTGCGACGTCGCACGAGATTCAACGCATGCGCGACAACCCGGCCTGCGCCGACGAAGAGCTGGCCCTCCTGTCGGATACCGCTGACCCCGGACTGATCAGCCGGCTGACCTTTGACACGCGGGATGACATCACTGCGCCGTACGTCAGTCGGGGCACTCCGCCGCGCGTAGCGATTTTGCGCGAGCAGGGCGTCAACGGCCATGTCGAAATGGGCGCTGCCTTTGACCGCGCGGGCTTCGTCAGCGTCGACGTGCATATGAGCGATCTGCTTGCCGGCAACACGAGCCTGCGAGACTTCCAGGCGCTTGCCGCGGCCGGCGGCTTCTCCTTCGGTGACGTACTTGGTGCCGGTGAGGGTTGGGCCAAGTCAATCCTGTTCCATAGCAAGGTCAGGGACGAGTTCGCCGCGTACTTCGAACGCGGTGACACGTTGACGCTGGGAGTGTGCAACGGCTGCCAGATGCTCTCGGCGCTGCGTCACCTGATACCAGGCGCAGAGCACTGGCCACGCTTTCTGCGCAATCGCTCCGAACAATTCGAGGCGCGGGCGAGCCTGGTGCAGGTGGAGAGCAGCGCATCGCTGCTGCTCACCGGCATGGCGGGTTCAGTACTCCCAGTGGCCGTGGCTCATGGCGAGGGCAGGGCCCGGTTTGACGAGGCGGCGTCGCTGGATGCCGTCACCCAGGCACGGCAGGTTTCAATGCGGTACGTGGACGGCCGCGGCCGGACGGCAAACAGCTACCCGCGCAATCCCAACGGGTCGGTCGACGGCATTACGGGGCTTTGCAGCACCGACGGCCGGGTGACCATCATGATGCCGCATCCGGAGCGCGTCGTGCGCACGGTCGCCAACTCCTGGCACCCGCCGGAGTGGGGCGAGGACGGACCGTGGATGCGGGTGTTCCGAAACGCGCGGGTCGCGCTGCAGTAGGAGCGGCATCTTGCCGCGATAAAGGTGGCGGCGAGGCTAAATCGCAGCTGGAAGCCGCTCCCACGGAAGCCGCTCCCACGGTTTGGAATCCTGGCAGTGGGAGCGCGGCTTCAGCCGCGATTTCGCCGCCGCGCCGCGCCGGCACCCAGCAGGCCCATAGCCATCAGTGCGAGCGAACCGGGTTCCGGCACCGCAACCGCGAATCCCTCGATGATGTCGTTGCCGCAGGTCGGTCCCCAGTGCAGGGCAATGCCATCGGCCAGCGACAGGTTGCTGCCGCTCAGGTCAATCGAGAAGCGCAGGTGGTCCGTGTTCACCGACCAGCTGCCGCTGGTCATTGCGCGGGTGAAGTTGCTCGCAACGTCCACCGCAATTTCCTGGCCATTGCGGTAGGTGGCGCCGGTCATGAAATCCTCGCTGAGGAGCGCGTTGTCGTCGTTGCTGCCGGAGAGCTCGAACAGCGTGCCAACGCCGCCATCGCTCCAGCGGTCGTCAAGCGAGAAGCCGTACTCCCAGAGGGTGCCGGTGTTGTGATCGTCTGCGAGGTAACGGCCGCTGCCTGCCGGGTTCCATGCCGAGGCGAGGAACAGGTCGCCGTAGCCGATGCCTCTGCCGCCGTCGGTGTAGTTCGCGAAAAGGCCGTCGTCAGCGCGTCCGGCAAAGCTCGTATAGATATCGACAGTCAGGATGTTGCCGTCCTGGCTCAACTGCGCACGGGATACATCAAACAGGTTTGAGCTGCCGATGACGTCGCCGTGATTGTGGTCGTCGCCGCCGTGATAGCTGTCGTTGATTACAACGGGCGACGCGGTGGCCGTCGTCGCAAGGCCAAGCATGAACGATGCAAGCAGAGCGTGGCTGGTAAGGCTGGTTTTCATTGGCTGTTCCTCAGCAAAGTCTTCCGTGTTGGCTGAGTGAATAGCAGGAATCGTGCCAGCTTTTTTTCCTAAGGATTTTCAGTTGCTTGGAGAGGGAGCCTTCAAGAACTGTAATGAAACCCGGCGCAGTCGGAGCCCCGACTCAAGCAAAACTGTGACGCGGTTCACAATTTCCGGGCGATTGCGCCCTGGCGAAGCCGGGATTGGGCCGGCGAACGCCAGTGTACCGGGTGGCACCTGTAAAGATTAACGACACACGTGGGCAGCGGTGCGACATAAGCACCGCCGCCGACGTCTTTTTCAGTTGCTAGCCTGCATGTCTCACCGATTCGCGGGCGAGATCGTTCAGGAGTTTGTTCGCACAGGGAATTTTTCGATTGAGCGGAATACCACGGTGTATTTCCGATTGAGAAAAATACGCTGTGCGGACAAAGAACAACCGAGAGTACGTGCAATCGGTGAGATATGCAGGCTACAGCCGCTTGTAACGAATGCGATGCGGCGTGTCGGCGCTGCTGCCCTGGCGGCGATGCCAGTCTTTTTCATAATCGCTGTAGTTGCCCTCGAACCACGTCACCTGGCTGTCGCCTTCAAAGGCGAGAATGTGCGTGGCGATGCGGTCGAGGAACCAGCGATCGTGTGAAATCACCATGGCGCAGCCGGGGAAGTCGAGCAGCGCTTCTTCGAGCGCGCGCAATGTTTCCACGTCGAGGTCGTTGGTAGGCTCGTCAAGCAACAGCACGTTGCCTCCCGAGCGCAGCAGCTTGGCCAGATGCACGCGGTTGCGCTCACCGCCGGACAGATCGGCAACGCGCTGTTGCTGCGTGCTGCCGCGGAAGTTAAAGCGGCCGACGTACGCGCGTGAGGCGGTTTCGTAATTGCCGACCTGGATGATGTCCTGGCCGTCGGAAATCTCTTCCCAGACTGTTTTGCTGCCGTCCAGCGAATCGCGGCTCTGATCGACGTACGCAAGCTGCACGGAATCGCCTTGGCGCAGCGTGCCTTCATCCGGTTGCTCGTCGCCGACGATCATTCGGAACAGCGTGGATTTACCGGCACCGTTTGGGCCAATGATGCCAACGATGCCGCCGGGCGGAATATTGAACGACAGATCCTCAAACAGCAGGCGGTCGCCGAAGCCTTTCTTGAGGCCCTGCGCCTCGATAACCAGGTCACCGAGCCGCGGCCCTGGCGGAATGTAGATTTCCTGGGTTTCGTTGCGCTGTTGATATTCCTTAGAGGCAATTTCGTTGAACTGCTTCAGGCGCGCCTTGCTCTTTGCCTGGCGACCGCGGGCGCTGGCGCGCACCCACTCGAGTTCCGCCTGCATTGCCTTACGGCGCGCGGCGGCCTGTTTTTCTTCACCTGCCAGGCGCTGTTCCTTTTGCTCCAGCCAGGAGCTGTAGTTGCCCTCCCACGGGATGCCGTGGCCCCGGTCGAGTTCGAGAATCCAGCCCGCGACATTGTCGAGAAAGTAACGATCGTGGGTTACGGCAATGACGGTGCCCGGGTACTCGGCGAGAAAGCGCTCAATCCACGCGACCGATTCGGCGTCGAGGTGGTTGGTCGGTTCGTCGAGCAGCAGCATGTCCGGTTCGGACAGCAGCAGGCGGCACAGGGCCACGCGGCGGCGTTCACCGCCTGACAGGTGTTCGACGTTTGCCTCCCAGGGCGGCAGGCGCAGTGCGTCGGCGGCGACGTCGAGCTTGCGTTCCAGGTCCCACGCGCCGGCGGCATCGATGGCGTCCTGCAGCTTGCCCTGACGTTCCAGCAGCTTGTTCATCGCCTCGTCGTCCATCGGCTCGGCGAACTTCATGCTGATGTCGTTGAATTCCTCCACCAGCGCGATCTTGTCGGCGACGCCCTCGGCGACGTTGCCGCGAACGTCCTTTTCCGGGTCGAGAGCAGGCTCCTGCGGCAGGTAGCCGATGCGGATGTCGGGCTGCGGCCGCGCCTCGCCTTCAAACTCTGCGTCAAGGCCGGCCATGATGCGTAACAGGGTGGACTTGCCAGACCCGTTCAGGCCCAGCACGCCGATCTTTGCGCCGGGAAAGAAACTGAGGGAAATGTCCCTGAGAATGAAGCGTTTGGGTGGCACTACCTTGGCCACCCGGTTCATCGTGTAAACGTATTGCGCCATGTTTAATGAGTGTGGTTCGGGGAGGGAAGGGCGACATTATTGGTCAAGTGAGCCTGCGTTGCCAGCGTGGCGGTGGTGTGGGGTACAATCGCCGGCTTAAGGCCGCCACTGGCCGCGCCCGGACGACCCCTACAGCGAGGAGCCCATGTTTGACAGCACCATGACCATCGAGGGCTTCGACCCCGAATTGTTCGAAGCCACCGAAGCCGAGCGCGCCCGCCAGGAACAGCACCTGGAGCTCATCGCGTCAGAAAACTACGCCAGCCCCCGTGTCCTCGAGGCGCAGGGTTCCGTGTTCACGAACAAGTATGCCGAGGGCTATCCCGGCAAGCGCTACTACGGTGGCTGCGAGTTTTCCGACATCGCCGAGCAGCTCGCAATTGACCGCGTTAAGCAGCTGTTCGACTGCGGCTACGCCAACGTGCAGCCGCACTCGGGGTCGCAGGCCAATGCAGCGGTTTATCATGCCCTGCTGAACCCGGGCGACACGATTCTCGGCATGAGTCTCGCGCACGGCGGGCACCTCACGCACGGCGCCAAGCCGAACTTTTCCGGCAAAGTGTTCAACGCGGTGCAGTACGGCCTGAACGTTGAAACCGGCGAGATCGATTACGACGAAGTTGCCGCCCTCGCTGCCGAGCACAAGCCGCGCATGATCATCGGTGGATTCTCCGCGTACTCCCGCGTGGCCGACTGGGCGCGCTTCCGCGAGATTGCCGACAGCGTCGATGCCTACCTTCTCGTCGACATGGCGCACATCGCCGGCCTCGTCGCGGCCGGTGTCTACCCGAGCCCCGTGCCGCACGCGCATGTGACCACCAGCACGACGCACAAGACTCTGCGCGGACCGCGCGGCGGCATCATCCTCGCGAACGACGAGGCGCTCGGCAAGAAGTTCAACTCCATGGTGTTTCCGGGCACGCAGGGTGGACCGTTGATCCACGTCATTGCCGCGAAGGCGGTGGCATTCCTGGAGGCGCTGCAGCCGGACTTTGTCGACTACCAGAAGCAGGTAGTGCACAACGCTCGCACAATGTGCGAAACGCTCATGGGGCGCGGCTATAACATCGTGTCCGGCGGTACGGACAACCACCTGTTCCTTGTGGATCTGATCGACAAGGACATCACCGGCAAGGACGCAGACGCCGCGCTTGACCGTGCGAACATCACCGTGAACAAAAACGCCGTACCCAACGATCCGCGGTCGCCGTTCGTGACGAGCGGCCTGCGCCTGGGCACGCCGGCAATCACCACCCGCGGCATGGGCCCGGAAGAAACCAGCCAGATCGCCGGC
Source organism: Pseudomonadota bacterium (assembly GCA_038533995.1). Classification (GTDB taxonomy): domain Bacteria; phylum Pseudomonadota; class Gammaproteobacteria; order Steroidobacterales; family JBCAXP01; genus JBCAXP01. The sequence continues at coordinate 6,952 of JBCAXP010000065.1, read as the reverse complement.
TGGATTGCAGACGTGCTCGACGACCTCGGCAACGAGTCGGTTATCGAACGTGTGCGCGGACAGGTGCTGGCACTGTGCGAGCGGTTCCCGGTGTACACACAGAAGTAGCGTATGCACTGCCCGTTCTGCGGCTCCGAGGAAACCAAGGTCACCGATTCGCGGCTGGCCGGCGGTGGCAGCCAGGTGCGGCGTCGCCGCGAGTGCCTCGATTGCGCAGAGCGTTTCACGACCTTCGAAACCGCCGAGCTGGTGATGCCGTACCTCGTGAAAGAGGACGGCCGCCGCGAACCGTTTGATGAGGCCAAACTTCGGGGCGGCATTTTCAAAGCGTTGGAGAAGCGCCCGGTGTCGGCGGAGGATGTGGAGGCCGCCATCGGCGACATTACCCACCGGCTGCGTATGACCGGTGAGCGCGAGATACCTTCTCGTGCCGTCGGTGACCTGGTGATGCACGCTCTTAGCCAGCTCGACGAAGTCGCGTACGTTCGCTTCGCATCAGTGTACCGGCGATTCCAGGACGTCAACGCCTTTCGAGAGGAGATCGAACGGCTCCAGAAAGCCAGCGCCGCGCTATCTGACGAAGAGCAGCTCTCGCTGTTACCGCAGGACAGCGAGCTGGGTGTGTCCGGCAGTCCGGCCCGGGGCCGCAAGAAGCGGTAGGCCGGTAACCGTGAGTCAAGCAACGATTAGCGACGCCACGTTCAGCGCAAACGACCATCGCTTCATGGCCAGGGCGTTGCGCCTTGCCGGCAAGGCCGAAGGCAGCGCCCACCCGAATCCCCGGGTGGGCTGCGTGATCGTTGCCGATGACGTAATCGTGGGGGAGGGCTGGCACGAAGAAGCCGGCGGCCCGCACGCCGAAGTGCATGCGCTTCGAGCAGCCGGCGAGAAGGCCCGCGGGGCCCGCTGCTATGTGACCCTCGAGCCGTGTTCCCATCACGGGCGCACGCCGCCCTGTGCCAATGCGCTGTTATCCGCCGGCCTTGCCGAAGTGGTCGTGGCGATGACAGACCCGGATCCAAGGGTAAGCGGCACCGGCATCGAGCGGCTGCGCGAGGCGGGTGTCCGGGTGCGCACAGGGTTAATGGCCGATGCGGCGGCAGCGCTCAATCGGGGCTTTGTGTCACGCAATACTCGTGGCAGGCCGTGGGTCACCGCGAAGCTCGCAGCCAGCCTGGACGGGCGAACGGCGCTCGCCAACGGCGTCAGTCAGTGGATAACCGGTCCGGAGGCGCGGGCCGACGTGCACCGGTTGCGAGCCCGGGCCGACGCCGTTCTCACGGGCATTGGCACCGTGCTGGCAGACGATCCGTCGCTGACCGCGCGGCCGGACGTGCCGGTGAAGCGCCAGCCGCTCCGCGTGGTGCTCGATTCGCACCTGCGAACGCCGGCCACCGCGCGGCTCCTTGGACTGCCGGGCGACACGCTGATTCTCACGACTACCGATGGTGTGCGGGAGGGCGCCCGGGTGGAGCACATTGACGCTGCGGACGGCCGCCTTGACCTCGCTGCCGTCATGGCACGGCTGGCCAACTGGCCGGTGAATGAGGTCTGGGTCGAGGCCGGCGCAACGCTCAGTGGCGCCCTGCTGCAGGCCGGGCTGGTTGACGAATGGATTTTGTACCTCGCCCCGCACATACTTGGCGACGGCGCCAGGGGCCTGATGGCTCTTCCTGTATTTACCGAGATGGCGCAGCGTCAGGAGTTTCTCATCAGCGACGTGCGTCAGACAGGCGACGACCTGCGCCTGACCCTTCGCCCGCGCGCTTAAAACTCCCCAAACCAACCCTTTTCAATCAGAGGTTCCTTCAGTGTTTACCGGCATTATTCAGGCTATCGGCCGGCTCGAAGCCAGCGAGACTCGCGGCGGCGACCGGCGCATGGTGTTTTCCACTGGTGAGTTGTCCACGGCCGGACTTACGGCTGGTGACAGCATTGCCGTCAACGGTGCGTGCCTCACCGCGGTGGCGCTTGAAGACAACGGCTTTACGGCCGACGTGTCGACGGAGACGCTAGCCCTTACCACGCTCGGCGTGCTGGTCCCCGGCGACCCGGTGAACCTGGAGCCGGCACTGTCTGCCGGGCAGGCCCTGGGCGGTCATCTTGTCAGTGGCCACGTGGACGGGGTTGGCGAGGTGGTGAGTCACCGGGACGACGGGCGTTCCGTGCGCTTCGACCTCGCTGTGCCACCAGCGCTTGCTCGCTACATTGCCGTGAAGGGCTCGGTCTGCGTGGACGGCGTCAGCCTCACGGTCAATCACGTCGAGGGTGACCGGTTCGGCGTCAACATCGTGCCGCATACCCTGTCACACACGATTTTCGGCAAGTACCAGCCAGGCACGCGCGTCAACCTGGAAGTTGATATGATTGCCCGCTACCTTGAGCGGCTGCTGGAAGCCCGGATTCCCACAAAATGAGTGACAAGCTAGACAACATCGAGGACATCATCGCCGACGTTCGCGCCGGCAAGATGGTGGTCATGATGGACAACGAGGACCGGGAAAACGAAGGCGATCTCATCCTCGCGGCGTCCTGCGCGCGCGCCGAAGACATCAACTTCATGGCCCGCTTCGGCCGCGGGCTGATTTGCCTGACGCTTACACGCGATCGCTGCGAACAGCTGCAGCTGCCGCTCATGGTGAGCCAGACAGACAAGGAACGCACCACAAACTTTACGGTGTCCATCGAAGCGGCCGAGGGCATCACCACGGGCATTTCCGCGCACGATCGGGCGCGCACCATCCAGGCCGCCGTCGCCGCCGACGCCGGTGCCGCCGACCTGCGCCAGCCCGGCCACGTGTTCCCGCTGATGGCCCAGCCCGGCGGTGTGCTGACGCGGGCCGGTCACACCGAAGCTGGCTGCGACCTTGCACGGCTTGCCGGCTTCGAGCCCGCTGCGACGATCGTAGAGATTCTGAACGAAGACGGCACGATGGCCAGGCGCGCCGAGCTGCAGGAATTTGCCCGTACGCATGGATTGAAAATGGGCAGCATCGCGGACCTCATCCGCTACCGGCTTTCCAAGGAACAAACGATCGAGCGCATTGCGTCGTACCCGGTCAGCACGGAGTTCGGCCAGTTCACGGCCTGTTGTTTCGAAGACCACGTTAATCACAGCGTGCACATTGCGCTCGTGTACGGCGAGGTATCGGGCGATGCCGACACGCTCGTGCGAGTGCACGTGCAGGACACGCTCAGCGACGTGATGGGCGTGGACTGGCAATGGCTTGGCTGGCCGCTGCGGGATGCCATGCGCATGATTGCGGAGAACGGCAGCGGTGTAGTGGTGATACTTCGGCCGGCGCAACAGCCGCGGGAGCTACTCGAGGCGTTGGCACTCGGGCCGGACGGCGCACCGCCAGCGACGACGGCCGATGATGATTTGCGAACTTACGGCATCGGCGCACAGATTCTCCGCGAGCTGGGCGTTCGCAAGATGCGGGTCTTAAGCGCACCGAAGCGGTTCCCCGCCATTTCCGGCTTCGGCCTGGAAGTGGTGGAATATGTGGACCGGGGTTGAGGAGAGCACTTATGAGCAAAGTCAAAACACTCGAGGGTGACCTGGTGGCGCGAGACCTGCGCGTTGCGATTGTCGCCGGCCGCTTCAACGAGCTTGTGGTGGACCGGCTGGTGGAGGGCGCCGTCAACACGCTGACCCGCCTCGGTGCCAGCGAAAAAGACCTGACGATCGCGCGCGTGCCAGGTGCCTTCGACATGCCGGTGGTGGTAAAGAAAATGGCGGCCAGCCGGCGCTACGACGCCATCATTGCCGTGGGTGCCGTTATTCGCGGTGCAACCGCGCACTTCGACTACGTCGCCGGCGAATGCGCCGGTGGGCTGGCGCGCATCGCGCAGGACCACGGCTTGCCGGTGATTTTCGGAGTGCTTACCACCGACACGATCGAGCAGGCGCTGGAACGCGCCGGCACCAAGGCCGGCAACAAGGGCAGTGATGCGGCGGCCGCTGCGGTGGAGCTGGCGAACCTGTTGCGCAAGGTCGATGGCTGACAACCGACATGGCTGACAACAAATCAGGCGCAAGGTCCCGGTCGCGGGCGCGTGGCCGTGCCCGTCAGCGCATTGTGCAGGCGCTTTACCAGTGGCAAATTGCCGGCCAGTCGGCCAGTGAGATTACCGCGCAGTTTCGCGACAGCCCGGAACACGAGGGCGCCGACGACGAGTACTTCGGCACTATCCTTGCCGAGGTGCTGCGCGCGCACGAAGAGCTCGACGAGGAGCTTGCGACTTACCTGGATCGACCTGCGGACCAGCTCGACCCGGTCGAGCGGGCAGTGCTGCTGATGGGGCTGTGCGAGCTCAAGACCCGCATCGACATTCCCTACCGCGTCGTGCTGAATGAGGGCGTTACCCTGGCGCGGCGTTTCGGTGCCCAGGACGGCCAGAAGTTCGTCAACGCCGTGCTGGACAAGGCCGCAGAGCGCTGGCGCTCCGTTGAACGCAAGGCTGCCGGCCGCACCTGACGGCGGTAAGTCCCCGCCGGCACCGTGAACGAGCGCGACATAATCGCCCGGCTCCAGGAAACTCTTGCGCGGGACGCAGCCGGGCGCAGCGGCGTCATCCTGGGTATCGGCGACGACGGCGCCGTGCTGGAAGTGCCGCCGGGCCAGCACCTTGTAACCGTGATGGACACAGTTGTTGCCGGCGTTCACTTTCCCGACACTACCGCGCCCGAGGACATCGGCTATCGCGCACTCGCAGTGAATCTCAGCGACCTTGCCGCGATGGCCGCGACACCCGCCTGGGCCACGTTATCACTGACGCTCCCGTTACCTGACCCGGCCTGGGTGGATGCGTTCGCCCGGGGCTGGGCAGCGGCTTCTGTCGGCTTCGACGTCGCGCTGGTGGGTGGCGATACCGTGCGTGGACCGCTGGCCGTCAGCGTTGCGCTTCACGGCCTGGTGAGAAGAGGCGAGGAGCTTACCCGCACAGGGGCGCGGCCCGGTGACGCCGTGTACGTCACCGGAACGCCGGGCGACGCTGCCGCTGGCCTGGAGGTGTGCGAGGGTCGCCTCGCGGCCGATGCCGCGGTCGCCGACACGCTGCGCCGGCGCTTTCTTCGTCCAACGCCCCGGGTAGTTGAGGGCAGGTCCCTTGCCGGTGTGGCGAGCGCCGCGCTGGATATCTCCGACGGCCTCGCGCTCGATGCCGGTCGGCTTGCGAGCGCCAGCGGCGTTGAAATCGTGTTGGAGGCCGATGCCCTGCCGCTGTCGCCGGCGCTGGTGCAGGCCGTCGGTGAGGAGCGCGGCGGGCAGTTGGCGCTTGCCGGCGGCGACGACTACGAACTGCTGTTCGCCGTGCCGGTGGAGGCGCAAGGGGCGCTGCAAGCGGCGAGCTTGGCGTGGCAGTGCGGCTGCCGCCGAATCGGTCACGTAGAGGAGGGCAGCGGCGTAACGCTGTTGCATGAAGGGAAGTCCGTGCCTCTTCCTGCGGCGTTTGAACATTTTTCTTCAGCCTCAGGCGAGGCCATTGAACAATAACCCGGTAATCATGAAGCAACCCGTTCCCGCGAAAACCGTTTTCACCGACCCGGTGCACTTCCTGGCCTTCGGCTTTGGCGCAGGTCTTGCGCCGTTTGCGCCAGGCACGTTCGGCACGGTGGTCGGCATTGCCTTTGAGCTGCCGCTGCGCCTGCTGTCAATGCCGGCGCGGGTGGCGGTCATCGTCGCCATGTTCGCGTTTGGTGTCTGGCTGTGCGGCGAAAGCGCGCGGCGCCTGCAAACCCATGATCACCCGGGAATTGTGTGGGACGAGATCGTGGGCTTCCTGATCACCATGCTGGTGGCGCCACCGGGCTGGCACTGGCTGCTGGCCGGTTTTGTACTTTTCCGAATTTTCGACATTCTCAAGCCCTGGCCAATCCGCGAAATGGATCACAGTATTCGCGGCGGCGCAGGCATTATGCTGGACGACGTTGCAGCGGGCCTGTACGCCGCTGTCGTGCTGTACGCGCTGCAACACGTTCCCGGCATTCCCGCGGGCTGGCTGTAAAGCTCATGCCGCAAAGGGTGCTCTTCGCCGACAGATCAAAGGGACCCTTTCCGCATGGAAAAAATTGGCAAGTACACGATTGTAAAAGAGGTAGGGCAGGGTAGTACCGGCACGGTTTACCTTTCGCACGACCCGTTTTACGGTCGCGACGTTGCTATCAAGGTCTACAACCACGAGGGCGTCAGCGAAGAGGACGCGCGCGTGGCGCGCAAGATGTTCTTCAACGAAGCCAACATGGTTGGCATGTTGCAGCACCCGAACATTCTGCCGATCTACGATGCCGGCGAGGAAGACGGGCGTTACTACGTCGTGATGGAGCACGTGCACGGCGCGCGCACCCTCGCTGCGTACACCAAGCCGGACAACCTGCTGCGTGTCGATGACGTTGTGGAGATCATCTTCAAGTGCGCCAAGGCGCTGCACTACGCGCACAGCCGCGGCGTGGTGCATCGGGACGTCAAGCCGAGCAACATCATGCTCACCACCGACAGTGACGTGCGCATCATCGACTTTGGCATCGCCATTTGTGACAGCCTGGAGTCGTCACAGATCAAGGGCATCGCGGGCAGCCCGAGTTACATGTCGCCGGAGCAGGTGCAGTCGGCCAAGATCACTCACAGCTCCGACCTGTATTCCCTCGGCGCGGTCATGTATGAACTACTGACCGGCCGCCGCCCGTTCCGGGCAAGCAACCTGGCCAAGCTGCTACACCAGATCGTGTATGCCACTGCGCCGCCGATTCACACGTTTCGTGCCGACATTCCGGAAATCCTCGAGGTTGTGGTCGCGCGGGCGCTGCAGAAAGATCCCGAGCGGCGCCAGAAGAACGGCCTGGACTTCGCCGCGGAACTGACGCGCGCGTTCCAGCAGCTGCAGCAGCAGGACACGGCCATCAACAAGCAGGAGCGCTTCGATCAGCTGCGCACGCTGCGTTTCTTCCACG
>JBCAXP010000064.1:0-15313 GCA_038533995.1 Pseudomonadota bacterium | reverse complement strand
CCCCGACACAGCAGGATTTTCACCAGGCGATCGGCGCGCGCTCCGGCGCGTGGTATGGCGCGTGCCTGAAAATCACCGGCAGCGACTCCATGGCCCAGGACGCGGTGCAGGAGGCACTCGTCAGCGCGTGGAGCAAGCGCGATCAGTTCCACGGCGACTCCCGGCTGGAAACGTGGATACACCGCATCGCCGTCAACTGCGCGCTCGGCGCGCTCCGGCGCATGAAGCCCACGGACCCCTGGCAGCACGAGCACCTTGTCGATGAGTCGCCCTCACCCGCCGACGAGCGCCACGCCGACGAACTCGGCCGTGACCTCGAGAGCGCGCTGGCCGCGCTGTCTGAACTGGAACGCGTGTGCTTTGTGCTCAAGCACCTGGAGCAATGGCGCCTCGCCGAAATCGCGGCGCACCTCGACGTCAAGGTCGACGCAGTCAAGCAGGCTCTCGTGAGGGCGCTACGCAAGCTGCGCACACAGATGGCCCACCTCAAGGCAGGCTGAACATGAATCCAAACGTAAACGAAGAGACACTCACTCTGTACTACTACGACGACGGCCTCAGCGAGGAAGAGCGAGCGAGCGTCCGCGCTGCGCTGAAGGCCGACCCGCAGCTGGGAAGCCGCTACACCGCGCTGTGTACCGAGCTGGACGCGCTTCGCGTACAGGCTGCCTACCCCGCCGCGCCCGCCGGCGCCGTTGACCGGTGGCAGGCAGCCCTCGATGAGGCCGCCGGCAGGCCCGCTGTCCGCCGACGCGGTTCAAACGGCCCGGCCCTGTGGCTGTTTCCGGCCGCTGCCGCGCTCGTGCTCGGCATCGGAATTGGGCTACGCATGGGAGACGCACCGCCAGGGCCTGACCCGACCCATCAGCCGACGGCGTTGGCGGTGGCGCAGGATCCCCTCGAACGGGGCGTGGCGGCCTACATGCAGCGCAGCCGCGTGGAGCTGGCCGGCCTCGACGTAAACAACGACGATGCGCGCGCCTCGCTGATCGCAGAGCTTGTTGTGCAGAACCGGTTGTTCGAGCGCCGCGCTGCCGCCAGTGGTGACGCCGAACTTGCGCGCGTGCTTCGGGCGTTCGACCAGCTCCTTGGCACGCTGGCCGACGCGCCAGAAAACGGCGCTGCGCTGTCGGCCGGGCGTGACCAGCTGTCGTTTGAGTACGCGGTCATGCTCACCAAACTGGGCCATGCGCCATCAGATGATTCACATTCACTTTGAAGCAAGGCTTACACCATGAATCACATTCTCACCCTGACCGCGGCCGCACTGCTGGCTACCAGTACGGCGACAGTCGCGCAGGCAGACACCCCGATGATCGACGGCTTCCACGTGGACCTTAGTGCACTGGCGAGCGGTACCCTGTCGGACAAGGAGCATCTGCAGTTGACCGCCCTGGAAGGCCTGATGTCTGCGCCCCCCGAGCGCGCAATGCCGCTGCTGCGAAAGGTGCTGACCGGCGGCCACAGCGATGCGGTGAAGGGTCGCGCGCTTTTCGTGCTCGCACAGATCGATCTCCCCGAAGCCCAGCAACTCCTGGCCGACATGGCCCGCGACAGCAGTGGCAGCCTGCAGCAGGAGGCTATTCGCGCCATCGGCATCAACGGCGAGGCGGGATCACTGGCAATGCTGGCCGACATCTACCGCAGCGGCAACGCAGAAACCCGCGAAAGTGTGCTGCAGGCATACCTGATCGCTGACGACACGGCGGCCGTCTTTGCGCTTGCACAGAACGCCGACAGCGATGAGGACTTCGACCGCGCCGTGCGCGTGTTGGGCATGATGGATGCAAGGGAAGAACTCAGCAGGCTCGCAGAACGCGGCGCCGCCAGCCCGGGACTCATCCAGGCCTATGCCATTGCGGGCGACCTGGACAGCCTGCGCAGAATAGCTGCAACACAAAGCAATCCTGAGCAGCGCCTAAACGCCATTCGCAGCATGGGTATCGTCGGCGGCGAAGAAGCTGGAGCCGCGCTGCTGGGTATCTACCAGGATGCCGACGACGAGGCGACACGCGAGGCGGCGCTGCAGGGCATGCTGATTACCGATCACGACGAAGGCGTGATGCAGCTTTTCCAGGGCAGCTCCGACCCGGAAGAGAAGCGCAAGCTGCTGCGCGCCCTCGTGCACATGGACAGCGAACTGGCGCTGGACCTGATCGACTCGACGCTGCTGGAGGACTAGAGCGCGGCGCCCGGCTACTCGGGCAGCGGGATGAACTCGTCGTCGCCCGGCACTTTGTCGAAGCGCCCTTCCTTCCAGTCGGCCTTGGCGGACTCGATGCGCTCGCTGGAACTCGATACGTAATTCCACCAGATGTGGCGCTCGCCGACGGCGTCACCGCCAATCGCCATCACGCGGCTGTCGCTGGCCGCGGCCAAGGGAACATCGGGGCCGGCGCTCAGTACGGCCATCTGGCCTTCCTCGAACGTTTCGCCGGCGATGGAGACTTCGCCGGACACGACATAGAGCGCGCGCTCCGGCACGTGCGACGGCAGGTCCAGGGCCGAACCGGCCGGCATTTCGAGTTCCAGGTAGAGCGTCGGCGAGTAGGTGTGCACGGGCGACACCGCGCCAAAGGCCTCGCCCATAATGACGCGCACAATGGCACCGCCAACTTCAACCTCGGGAATTTCCGACGCGGGATAGTGCACGAAAGCCGGCTCGCGCTCCTCCTCGTCAAGCGGCAGCGCCATCCACGACTGGATGCCGTGCAGCGAGGAAGTCTCATTCAGGTCCTGCCCTGCCCGTTCGGAATGAGCGATGCCGCGGCCCGCCGTCATCAGGTTGACCGCGTGCCGCTGGATCGGCTGCACAAAACCCAGGCTGTCGCGATGCAGAATCTCACCCTCAAACAGGTAGGTCACCGTGGCAAGGCCAATGTGCGGATGCGGCCGCACATTGATGCCGTGCCCCGGCGGGAAGGTCGCCGGCCCCATGTGGTCGAAAAAAATAAACGGGCCGACCATACGCCGGCGGGCATCGGGCAACACCCGGCGCACCGAGAACTCTCCGAGATCGCGGATTTTGGGTTCAAGCACGAGGTCGATACTGACGTAGTCGGCTGCCATGTCGCGGTGTCTCCGTTTCGCTGAACGTTCGCACGATACCTTTGCCGGGTGGCCCACGCCAATAACCCTGGCCAACAGCATGCGCCAGTGGCGGCAGCAAGGAGTAGCGGCGATACTTCATCGCCTCAAACTTCGACGGAATGCGCAGCATGAGCGATGAACAACCGGTGGTCGTCTGGTTCCGCCAGGACCTTCGACTCACCGACAACCCGGCGTGGCGTGCGGCCGCAGCCACCGGCGCACCCGTGATTGCGGTGTACGTGCTGGACGACGACAACGCCGGCGAATGGCGCATGGGCGGGGCCAGCCGCTGGTGGCTTCACCAGAGCCTCGCAGCGCTCAATGCCAGCCTCGACGGCAAGCTGAACCTGTTTGCCGGCGCTGCTGACAAGATCATTCCGGCGCTGGCGGAAGACACTGATGCCGCGGCGGTGCTCTGGAATCGCTGCTATGAGCCCTGGCGAATCGCCCGCGACAAGACCATCAAGGCGACGCTGAAGGAGGCCGGACACAACCCGCAGAGCTTCAACGGCTCACTGCTTTTCGAGCCGCAGCAGGTTTTGAAAAAAGACGGCACGCCGTACCGGGTGTTCACGCCGTTCTACCGCAACGGCTACGCGACGAGCACGCCGCGTTCGCCGGCGCCTGCTCCCCGGACACCTGAACTTCTCACCGCACCCGGAGCACAACCGCTGGACGATCTGGCGCTGATGCCCGCCATCGCCTGGTACGAGACCATGGCCGGCGAGTGGACGCCGGGCGAAGACGGTGCGCGGCAGCGGCTCGACGTTTTTATTGAGCAAGGCTTAAGCAACTATCGCAATGGCCGCGACCGCCCCGACAAGGCCTTTGTCTCGCGCCTGTCACCGCACATTCACCACGGCGAAATTTCCGTTAATACGCTTTGGCAGGCGGTCACCGGCGCCGCCGACGAAGGCCAGGTCGAGCACTTTCGCCGCGAGCTGGCGTGGCGGGAATTCAGCTACTCGCTGCTGTACCACTTCCCTGAGCTACCCAGCAAAAACCTGCAGCCGGCGTTCGACAACTATCCCTGGCACGCCGGCGACGACGCGCTCGAGGCATGGCAGCGCGGCAACACGGGTTACCCGATTGTAGATGCCGGCATGCGGGAGCTCTGGCAAACCGGCTACATGCACAACCGGGTACGGATGATCGTTGGTTCCTTTCTCGTGAAGAACCTCGAGGTTCACTGGCACTACGGCGAGGACTGGTTCTGGGACACGTTGCTCGACGCTGACCTGGCCAACAACAGCGCGAGCTGGCAGTGGGTTGCGGGCAGCGGCGCGGATGCGGCGCCGTTCTTTCGCATCTTCAACCCGGTGACGCAGGGTGAGAAGTTCGATCCCGACGGCGTCTACGTGCGCAAATACGTGCCGGAGATTGCGGAGCTGCCGAACAAGTACCTGCACAAGCCCTGGGAAGCGCCGGCCATCCTGCTGGACAGTGCCGACATTCGTATCGGCGAGACCTACCCGGCGCCGGTGGTCAATCTGAAAGAGTCGCGGCAGCGCGCGCTTGATCACTATCGCGAGAGCAGGAACGCACTGGAGCGATAAGCGGCGCTCTGCCAGTGCCGCTACCGGGCTAACAGGTAGGCAGCCACCGCCTGGTACGCCGGCAACGAAGTAGGATCGATCTTCCCATTCTTGGCCGTCGGGTAGGACGCAAAGCGCACAATCACCATATCCGCTGTCGGGTCAATGTAGATCGTCTGGCCGTGCACGCCGCGCGCGGCAAAAGCCCCATGATCGTTGTGGAAAACCCACCACATGCTGCGGTAGCTGCCGCCTTCCAGCGTCGTGTAGCCGGCCTTCGCGAACGCTTTCTTGCTCCCTCCTTCGCGGATAGTCGCAACGACCTCAGAGGAAAACAAACGGGTGCCGTTGATCTCGCCCTCGTTGAGCATGAGCAGTCCGATGCGCCCGAGGTCACGAAGGCCCGCGCTCAGGCCGCCGCCGGCGAACGGCGTGCCCTTGCCGTCAACCGTCATGTAGGCGTCCTGCTCAGCGCCGATCTTGCTCCAAAGCCGCTCCGACAGCAGCTCCGTCACTTCCCTGCCGGTGACCCGCGAGATTATCCAGCCGAGCGCGTCGGTGTTGATCGTCTTGTAGTGAAACGCGTCGCCGTGTTCGCCTTCCGGCTGCACGGTCTGGAGGTATTCGAAGTACCCGTTCGGACCATCGTATTCCGCGGGCTTCGGCAGGGGACTGGCAGCCTGTGAGTAGATCCAGATGTCTGCGTCGGGATCGGCATAATCCTCGCTGTATTTGAGCCCGGTGGTCATATCCATCACCTGCCGGACGGTAGCGTTTCCAAAGGCGCTGTCAGCGAGCTCCGGTACGATGGACGACACCAGCGCGCTGTCGTCGAGTTCGCCCTCGTTGACCAGCACTTCGGCTAGCAGGGCCGTCATGGACTTGGTCATGGACATCGCACCGTGCTTGCCTGCCTCATCGAGACAGCCGAAGTACCGCTCGTACACGATCTTGCGCTTGTGAATAATGAGCATGCCGTCGGTGTAGTTCGCGGCCAGTGACTCCTTCCATGACATCGGCTCCCGGCTGCCCATGGGCTGAAACGTCAGCGCGTCGATAGCCGTCTCGTCGAGGTCGTATTCGAGCGGCACTGGCGCGCCGAGGCCGCGGCTGACCTCTTCGGTCGGCAGCAGCTCGCGAAAGTGGCAGACTGACCAACGGAGCTTCGGGAAGCTGAAGAAGTTCGAATCCGGCTGCATGATCAGCTTGTCGGGCGCGGGCGGAAAACCTTGCATCCAGCCGAGAGCCTCCGGGTCAGACAGCGCGGCGCCGAGGGGTCCGTTCTCCGCCGCAAGGCTCAAGGGAACCCAGGCCAGAAGGCACAGAAAGAATCGGGGATTGATACTCATCTCACGAAACACTCCGCCAGATGACGACCAGCGTCACCGTGTGCAGGGCGGCTATCAGCAAATTGCTCACGACAACCGGATTACCTAGCGTGCCGACCGTAAGCGGCGTGCTCAGCTTGTAAATTACCTGCACAAGCAGCAGCGCGGCCACGAGTTTCGGGTCGCGGAATACGAGCAGCATCGCCGAGACGGCGCCAATCGCCAGGTACACGGAAAGCAGGATGCTTCGCGCCGGCGACGCCTGGCCAAAGCTGGCCTGCGCCCAATCGGCATCCGCAAAGAGACCAATGCAGACCGGCAGCAGAACGCCGACATTCACCAGTAGCGAAAGTGTCATTAGTAGTTGCATCGATAAAGATCCGCTGTACGGTCTTTGCGGTGTGCTAATGCGCAGTGTAGCCGCAAGCGACGTCAATTGTGGCCGGCTCTCAGGTGTCACGTTAAAATGCGCTCGCGCGGGGAGCCCGCTGCGTTGTTCACAGATACCTGATACCAGTCACTCGACAATGAATGTTTCCGAAGCCGTTACCTCGCGTCACTCAGTACGCGCCTTCCTGGATCGCCCGGTCGACCGGACCATCATCGAAAAATTGCTGGAAAAGGCCCGCTGGGCGCCGTCCGGCGGCAACCTGCAACCGTGGCGGGTTTATGTAGTGAGCGGCGACGACCTGACCCGGTTCAAGAGCGCTATGAACAACCGAATCGCCGCGCAGCCGATGGGCGAGGCCTGCGAATACGCGGTCTACCCGCCACGGCTCAAGGAGCCGTACCGGACCCATCGCTTCGATTGCGGCGAGGCCCTGTACAACGCCATCGGCGTGGAGCGCGGTGACGCGTTTGGCCGCCTGGCGCAGTTCGCGAACAATTACCAGTTCTTCGGTGCGCCGGTCGCCCTGTTTTTTGCCATTGACCGCAGCATGCGCCAGGGCCAGTGGGCCGATCTTGGCATGTTCGTGCAGACCTTTATGCTGCTTGCCCGCGAAGAGGGCCTTGACACGTGCGCCCAGGAGGCGTGGTCTGTGTGGCCCAACACCGTTGCGGAGTTTCTCGACATGCCTGAGGAGTTGATGCTTTTCTGCGGCATGGCCCTGGGCTACAAGGACGAGGAGCACGCCATCAACAACTGGCGCACGGAGCGCGCACCGCTGGACCAGTTCGTGCACTGGCGCGGCTTCGACAGTGACTGACGACGACGCACTCAGCACACTACTGCGCCGCCTGCGCTTCGAGGCGAAAGTATTTCTGCGCGCCGACTACTGCGGCGTCTGGGCGGTCGATACCTCAGGCGAGCGACACATTCCGTTTCACCTGGTCACCCACGGCGAAGGCTGGCTGCACATGGCAGGCTCTGCACCGCGGCCGATGCGCCCCGGACACCTCGTTTTGTTTCCCAACGACGCCGCGCACCTGCTCGCCTCCACGCAAACGCCGCCTGATCCGTCGGTGATCAACCAGGGACCGCCGGTACGCATCGAGGGTGATACGACGACACTTGTGTGCGGCTACTTTGCGCTTGACCGCCGCGCAGCGATGCCGCTGCTGAGCAGCCTGCCGGATACCATGCTGCTCGACCTGACCGATACCGAAGACTCGGGCGCGTCCGCCGCCGTGCAACTCTGGATGCGTGAAGCGGCTGCCGACCGGCTCGGCACCGCGGTCGCCATCGACCTTCTTGCAACCCTGGTCTTCATCCACGTGCTGCGTATCGAAGTGGCTGCCGGCCGCGTAAAAGGCGTCACAGCTGCCCTGTCTAACCCGCGCATAGGTCCGGTGCTTGCGGCCATTCACGCCGACCCCGGCGGAGAGCACGGCATCGGCACCATGGCCAGCAAGGCCGGCATGAGCGAGTCAGCGTTTAACACCGAGTTCCGGGACCAGGTCGGCATGCCGCCAGGCCAGTACGTGCGCCATTGGCGCATGCACACCGCAGCCCGGGAGCTCACAACAACCGAACGCTCCATGGCCGACATTGCCGCCGAGGTTGGCTACGAGTCAGAGGCCGCCTTCCGCAAGGCGTTCAAAGCGTTCTTTGACGAAACGCCGGGAAGCTACCGGCGCAACGAAGGTCAGTCGCCAGACTGATAGCAGGCAGGCGCATAAAGTCGAATGGCCTGCTTCACGCAGTGCTCGACGTGGGCCTCGAGTTCCTGCTGCTCGATGCCGTCACGGGTGCCTAGCAGCAGTTCCAGGAAATAGGTTCCCCGAACCAGCGCGAGAAACTCCGACGCGGCTTGCAACGCGATGTCGCCCGGGTGGCCTGCTTCAATGAGGTAGGGCTTTAACTCGTTGGCAACTACGTGGAGCGTGGCAGTGGGCCCAGCTTCATGGAAGCTGCTCGCGATGCCCGGATGCGCATTGGTCTCCGCGACCATCAGGCGGAACATGCAGATCACGCCCTCGTCGCACAGCAGCGTAAGGTACTGCCGGCCAAAATGCCGCAGCACGTCGCCAACGCCCGTACCGGGCTCGCGCTCGAAGCCGTCCAGCCCGTACGTCTTGACCTTGCCGGCAACGCAGGCCCGGAACAGGTCGTCCTTGCTCCGGAAGTGCGAGTACACCGTCTGCTTGGACACACCGGCCGCTGCGGCGATGGCATCCATCGACGTCCGTGCCATGCCTTCCGTCATGAACAGCTCTGCGGCCGCTTCGCGGATGGCTTCCGCCTTCTCCGCCGACTTTTGCCGGCCTGCGCGCCGGGGTTGGGATTCGGGTTGTTCTAAATTCAAACTGGACAGTTCCGTTTTGTTACAATATTATCAAACTACACGGTCTAGTATAAGCAATCTTTTGCTCAAATGACAGCGCCAGGAGGCCTGGACAAATGGTCGGCTCACGGAACCCAAGTTCTTCAATAGTCACGCGATTTACACTAATTGCACTCATCGCCGGCGGCCTTGCCGGATGCGCCGAGGGGCGCAGCGAGGAGGCCGAGAGCGGCGCCCCCTCCGCACTCCTGGTACCCATTGACACGGTGCAGGCAAGTGACGGATACACCATTCGGCGCGACCTCGCCGGCCGCGTCGAAGCGGCCCGGCAAAGCGCGGTTGGCTTCGAGTTGCAGGGCATGTTGCTGACCATTGGCGTCAGGGAAGGCGATACGGTCGAGGCCGGCCAGACGCTCGCCAGGCTGGACAAAGCACGCCTGGATGCCCGGCTCGCCGAGGCCAGGGCCTCTTACAACCAGGCAAGCTCCGCCCGGGACTTCGCTAGCCGGACACTGGAGCGCAGCGAAGAAGCCGCCGGCTTCGAAGGCATCTCGGCACAGGAGCTGGACCTGGCGCGGGACGCGGCCGCCACGGCGGCCGCCCGGGCGAACGCGGCGCTCGCTCGCCTTAACAGTGTGAAGGTCGATATCGCGAAGTCCGCACTAATGGCACCCTACGCCGCGGTCGTGATTCGCCGCTACGTCGACGAAGGCCAGATCGTGGCGCCGGGCCAGCCAGTGCTTGAACTACAGGAGCTGGCTGCCCCGGAGGTACGCATCGGCGTGTCCGGTGACCTGGCGGCTACCCTGACACCCGGGCAGCCGCGCCAGCTCACCGTGGATGGCCGGCGGGTGGACGCCCGCGTGCGCAGCATCCTGCCGGTGCGCGACGTGGTGACGCGCACCGTCGATGTGATCTTTGAGCTGGACGACGACGCCGGCGTTATCCCCGGCGACCTCGCCCGCCTCGAGATTGACCAGACCGTTCGCGAAAACGGCTACTGGCTGCCGGTCGGGGCCCTCGCCGAGGGCAGCCGCGGGCTGTGGACCGCCTACGCGGTGAAGCGCGTCGAGAACGGACAGGTCGCCAGCAACGGCGGCACCCACACGCTGCAGCCTCGGGCGGTGGAAATTCTGTACGAGGAAACCGACCGGGTATTTGTTCGCGGTGCACTCAAACCGGGCGACGCATACGTCACCGGCGGCCTGCACCGGCTGGTGCCCGGCCTCGCAGTTCGCGTGCGCGACGCGCGGATGGCCGACGGGAGCAGCCGGCCATGAGTTCGTCGAACCCCATCGTCACCGCGCTGGCGCTCCGGTTCTTCGAGAACCGGTACCTGATGGCGCTGGCGCTCATGATTCTGCTGCTCGCTGGCTACTCGGCGCTCAGCAGCATGCCGCGCATCGAAGACCCGCGCATTACGAACCGCTACCCGCAGATCGTCACGTTCCTGCCGGGCGCCTCGGCGGAACGCGTGGAGGCACTGGTAAGCGAGCCGCTGGAAACCAGCCTGCGCGAACTTTCCGAAATCAAGGAAATCCGGTCAACGTCCCGTGCCGGCGTCTCCGTTATCCAGGTGGAATTGCAGGACTACATCGGCCCTGACGAGAACCAGCAGGTGTTCTCGAAGATGCGCGACCAGCTCAACGACGCGGCGAGCCAGCTGCCGGCCGGCGCCACTTCGCCAGACTTCAACGACAAGAACAGCGCCGTGGCATTCAGCATGGTGATCGCGGTGTCGATGGGCGATGAGGACTCCGCCGCGCTCGCCGTGACCAACCGGCTCGCCGAAGATCTCGCGGACGAACTGCGCGGCCTGTCCGGCACTGACAACGTGCGCACCTACGGCACGCCGGACGAAGAAGTGTCCGTCACCGTGGACAGCGCGGAACTCGCATCGCTGGGCATGAAGGCCTCTGACCTTTCAGCGTTGATTGCCGCTGCCGACGCCAAGCTGCCCGCCGGCGCACGCCGCGACGGCGCCCGTGACCTCTTCATCGAGGTGAGCGGCGAGATCGGCTCAGTGGAGCGCGTGCGCAGGGTGCCCATCGCCACCGCGGCCACCGGCAACGTGCTCACCGTTGGTGATATCGCAGACGTGCGCAAGGACTGGCGTGATCCGCCGTCGACCATCGCTTTCAGCAACGGCCGCCGCAGCATACTGGTGGCCGCGCAAACGCGCCGTGACATTCGTGTAGACGTGTGGGCCGACCGCGCACGCACGCTCGTGGAAAACTTCGCCGCGGAGACGGCGGCAGGTGCCGAGGTGCATATTACCTTCGACCAGAGCACGTACACCGAAGAGCGCCTGTCGACGCTGAGCGGCAACCTGCTCGCCGGCGCCGGCCTCGTGATGCTCATTGTTTTTGTCGGCATGGGCTGGCGCGCCGCGCTGATCGTCGGCATGGCGCTGCCGCTGTCGGCCGCTATCACCGTCTTCGGCCTCAGCTTTGTCGGCCAGCAGATTCACCAGATGTCGATCTTCGGGATGATCATCGCCATTGGCCTGCTCATCGACAACGCAATTGTGATGACCGACGAGGTGAAAAAGAAACTCGACTACGGACTGGGCCGCACCGACGCGGTGCACGCCGCGCTGTCGCACCTTTT
Source organism: Pseudomonadota bacterium (assembly GCA_038533995.1). GTDB lineage: Bacteria > Pseudomonadota > Gammaproteobacteria > Steroidobacterales > JBCAXP01 > JBCAXP01. The sequence goes on along the minus strand of JBCAXP010000064.1, from coordinate 4,024 downwards.
CGTTCCGCTGCTGGCATCGACGCTAACCACCGTGCTGGGCTTCATGCCGGTGTTCCTGCTGCCGGGCGCGATGGGCGATTTCGTTGGTCCCATTGCGATCGCCGTGGTGCTCGCCCTTACTGCGTCGTTCTTCGTCGCCACCACACTCATCCCAGCGCTTGCCGGGCGCTTCCTGCGCGCTGATACGAAGCACCAGAAGCGGCGCTGGTGGGTGGACGGGCTGCGCAGCGAACGCGCGACGCGACGTTACACCAGCTTCCTGCAGGCCGCGATCAGCCGGCCCGGTCTTACCGCTGCCCTGTGCCTCGTGGCGCCGATTGGCGGTTTCGTGCTGGCCAGCACGCTCGGCCAGCAGTTCTTTCCGCCAGCAGACCGCGACCAGTTCGAAATTGGAATGTGGCTGCCACCGGACGCCTCGATCACGCGCACCACTGACGTGTCGCGCCAGATCGAAGCAGTGCTCGCTGACTACGATGCGGTCACCGACGTGCATTGGCTGATCGGCAGCACGTTCCCGACGATCTACTACAACCGCATCATGCGCCAGCGGGGTAACAACGCTTACGCCCACGCGATGGTCTACACCGACACGGTGCAGGGCGCGAAGGAGCTGACGACCGAGCTGCCCACCGTGCTGGGAGAGGCCTTCCCTGACGTGCAGATTGTCGTCAGCCCGTTTGCCCAGGGACCACCGGTGGACGCCCCTGTCGCCTTCCGCATTGAAGGACCGAACACCGCCGTGCTGAAGACGCTGGGTGACGAACTTCGGCGCATCATGCACACGGTGCCCGACATCCTGCAGACGCGCGCCAGCATCACCGGCGGCCAGCCAAAGCTCAACTTCATTGCCGACGAGGTCGCGGCAACGCAGATGGGCCTGACACTGGGCGACGTTGCGCGCCAAATGCAGTCTGGCCTTGAGGGCCAGGTCGGCGGCTCCATGCGCGAAGACCTCGAGGACCTGCCGGTTCGCGTGCGCCTGGAGCGGGCTAACCGCGACTCGGCGAGCGCCATCGCCTCGCTCGCGTTCGTCAGCGATGCCGGCACCGGCCGCTGGATTCCGGCCGAGAGCATTGGCTCGCTGGAGCTTGCACCCGAGGCCGGCAGCATCACGCGCCTCGACGGCGTGCGGGCCAATAACGTGCTGGGCTACATTCGCCGCGACGCGCTCGCCATCGACGTGACCAACGCCGTTCTCGCGCGGGCACAGGCTGAAGGCTTCACCATGCCGCCGGGCTACCGCTTTGCCGTGGACGGCGACAGCGCCAACCAGTCGGACGCGCTCGGTTCACTGACAACCTACCTGCCCGTTTTGCTGCTGCTGATGATTGCCACGATCGTGCTGTCGTTCCGCAGCAACCGCCTGGCGATGCTGATCGGCGTGGTCGCAATCCTGTCGGTGGGGCTCGGCATGCTGTCGCTGTGGATGGGTGGCTTTGCCCGCGGCTTCAACGCCATCATCGGCAGCGTTGGCCTCATCGGCGTTGCCATCAACGGCACGATCGTTGTGCTGGCGGCCATTCGCGCCAACCCGGAGGCGCGCGCGGCCAACGTCAACGCCATCGCCGCAGAAACGGTCGGCGCCTCGCGGCACATTATTTCCACGACGCTGACGACCGTCGGCGGCTTCATTCCGCTGCTGCTGTTTACCGGCGGCGACTTCTGGCCACCGCTCGCCATCGTGATTGCCGGCGGCGTTGCCTTTTCGATTTCGCTGTCACTGGTATTCACGCCGGCTGTGTACCACTGGCTCTACCGTCCGCGGCGCTCGCGGGCACCGCTCACCCAACCTGAACCGGCGGAGGCTGCGGCATGACGGGCGCATTAAAACAAGGACTGTGGTTCGCCGCCGCATTCGCCATGACGGGCTGTGCGGCAGGGCCCAACTACGAGCAGCCGGAGTACGCGCCTGACGCCGAGTGGGTGGGAAGTGAGTCGAAGGACCAGGCAGGCGAAGTGCCGCTGCAGTGGTGGGCCATGCTAAACGACGAGGGGCTCAACGAGTACCTCGCGCTGGCCGCCGCCGGCAACCTCGACATCAAGGCAGCCACCGCCCGCGTCGACGAAGCGCGGGCGCTGCGCGGCATCTCACGGTCGGTGTTCTGGCCGCAGGTCGGCCTGAATGCCAGCTACACAAGCGTTGAGCAAAGCATCGAGTCGCCAGGCCCGGTAGGCTCCCTTATCGAAGCGGGCCTCGTCGATCGTGAACTGGACTTCTACAACGCATCGCTGGACGCGAGCTGGGAAATCGACATCTTCGGCGGTAACCGCCGTCTCGCGGAGGCCGCCGATGCGTCACTCGAGGCCAGCCTTGCGGCCCGCGAGGCCACCATACTGCAGGCGCTCGCCGAAACCGCGTCGGCCTACTTCGAGCTGCGCGGCGCGCAGCAGCGGCTAACCATCGCCCGCAGCAATATTGATTCGCAGCAGCGCACTCTCGAAGTCACGCGCCGCAAGGTGCAGGCGGGCCTCGCGCGGCGTATTGACCAGCTGCGCGCGGAAGCGCAGCTCGACGCCTTTCGCGCCCTGCTGCCCGCGCTCGAAGCCTCGGTAAAGGCCAGCAGCTACCGGCTGGCGGTGCTGACCGGCCGTGCGCCATCCGACGCCACCGCGAGCGCCGAAGCCGGTTCAGCCGCGGTGCTGCCCGAGGCGCCTGCCGCGGTGCCGGTCGGCATGCCGGCCGACGTGCTGCGCCGACGCCCCGATGTGCGCATCGCCGAGCGTGAACTCGCCGCCGCGACTGCCCAGATTGGCGTTGCCAAGGCCGACTTCTTTCCGCGCCTGGTGCTGGGTGCAAGCTACGGCTTCGAGACCGACGATTTTTCGAGCATCGGCTCAAGCCGCGCACGCACCACGGCGCTGGTGCCGTTTGTCAGCTGGCCCGTGTTCCAGGGCGGCAGGCTGCGGGCCAACCTCGAAGGCGCCGACGCACGCGCCATCGGCGCGGTCGCGCTCTACGAAAAGTCGGTACTGAGTGCACTGGCCGACGCCGAGTCTGCTATCGCCGCGTACGTTCAGGAGGCGCGCACGCTGGAACATCTTGCAGCAGCGGCCGACGCAAGCCGCGAAGCAGCCCAGCTCGCGCAAAAACTCTATGAAAAAGGCCTTGCCGATTTCCTGACGGTACTCGACGCGCAGCGTAGGCTCGACGAAACCGACGACGCGCGTGCACAGAGCCACACGCGTTTACTGCTGAACCTTGTGCGCGTTTACAAGGCGCTTGGCGGTGGCTGGCAAGTCTAGCCCGGGGGGTAGACAAGAGCCGTATATTCAAAGCACCAACACGCTTCCCGAAAAGTCTCTCTCAAGAATGCGGCGCTGCGGCACTTTTTGCTGCAGCGTAATACGATAATTGCTGCGGCTTGCGCCCCTGTACGCATTAAGCAAGAATGCCAGCCAGTACGTAGTTCAGTCGCAACACGGCTCTTTGCCATGTCTGCCCCTGCAACTTTGAGCCGCACGGAGAGAACTCACTATGGCATCAACCTCACGCTGCACCCCCTTAATGCTGGTACCACTGACGGTGGCCCTTTGTACCGTCGGCAGTTCCACCGCGCTCGCACAGGACAAGCGCGGCGGCGCAGATGTGCTGCTTGAAGAAGTTATCGTCTCTGCGCGAAAACGCGAAGAAGGGTCGCAGGATGTGCCACTGGCTATCACGGCGTACAGCGCCGAGCAGATCGACACGCTCAAGGTGCGCGACCTCACAAACCTGTCGGTTGGTATGCCCAATGTTGCGCTGGATGACATCGGCACGACGCGCGGCAGCGCCAACTTTTCCATTCGCGGCCTCGGAATCAACAGCTCGATTCCGTCCATTGACCCGACCGTCGGGCTCTTTCTCGACGGCGTCTACCTCGGCAACAACGTCGGCGTGATTTTCGACATGTTCGACGTCGCCAGCGTTGAGGTGCTGCGCGGTCCGCAGGGCACCCTGTTCGGGCGCAACGTCACCGGTGTCGCCGGGTTTCTTGCTGGTGAGCAGGATGGCGCCACCGGTGACGTTGCGCCCGAACAGGGTGCC
>JBCAXP010000063.1:0-15380 GCA_038533995.1 Pseudomonadota bacterium | reverse complement strand
GGCATGCCAGCCCGGTGAACTCGATGCCGGCTGCACCGTGCGCCTTCTCTGCCAGCGCCAGGCAGGCGTCCCCGGGCACGCCAAACTTGTGCGTCGTGCCGCCGGTGGCGATGTATCGGTGTCCGCCGGCGCTGACGTCCGGGTTGAGGCGCAGGCTGACCGGTGCGGTGACGCCAAGCTCAAGCGCCACGGCGTTGAGGCGCTCCAGTTCCTCTTCCGACTCAATATTGAAACAGCGAATGCCGGCAGTGAGCGCCTGGCGCATTTCTCCAGTGCTCTTGCCGACGCCGCTGAAGATGACGCGGCCCGGGTCGCCACCTGCGGCGAGCACCCGTTCGAGTTCGCCGCCCGATACGATGTCAAAGCCCGCCCCGGCGCCCGCCAGCGTCGCCAGCACGGCGCGGCCGCTGTTGGCTTTCACGGCAAAACACACCAGGCCCCGGTCAGACGGCATGGCTTGCTGGTACTCGCCAAACGCATCGAGCAACGCGTTGCGCGAGTACACGTACAGCGGTGTGCCGAAGTTCGCGGCCAGTTCCGCTGCCGGCACGCCCTCGACGTGCAGCTGCCCGTCAACGAAGTGGAACCAGCGGTTCATTCCTCATCGGCCTCGGTGTCGCTTTCGTCTTCTTCTGCTGAGTCCGTTTGCGCGTCAGTGTCGGACTCGGCGTCTTCCGGCAGGTACAGCTCGCCGGTCAGTCCGCAACCGGTCAGCAGGATTGCTGCACAGGCCACTGCCACGAGAGTCCTAGACATTGCTCACGAGCATGCGGTAGAGCACCGCCATCTGCACGTCGACCAGGCTGCGCGCCTGCGTCGGGCGCACGTTGCGCGGGCTGTCGAGCACGTCGTCCACCACGTCGGCGTTGCGCCGTGGTGCGCAGGAGGTCATCAGCCAGCAATTTTCCTGGGCGCCGGCGAACCAGCGCTCGTCGATACACCAGCTCTTGCACGCCTCGCTCAAGGATGCATGAGCGGCTTCGTCGCAGTACGCATTGGGCGCGCTCCAGGTGCTGGCGTACACCACGTGGGCACCGTCCATGCCCTCGGTGCGGTCGCTCGTTTCCAGCACCGCGCCGCCGGAGGCCTGGCCTGCCTGCCGGGCTTTCTCGATAACTGGCCGGGGAAGCGCGAAAGCGTCCGGGCGCAGCACGGTCACACGCATCCCGCGCATGGCGGCCATGTGCAACACCGCTGACGCGTTGGAGTAGGGCATGGCGTGAGGGTTCCAGGTCCAGGCCAGCGTGAAGCGCCCGCCGCGGCCGGGCGTGTCGAGCGTGTCCAGGGTATGCCAGTCGGCGAGCGCCTGGCAGGGGTTGTTGGTGGCCGAACCCAGGTTGATGAGCGGCACACTGGCCTTGCTGCTGACCTGGGTAAAGAGCTCTTCGCGCAGGTCTGCGGCGAGCCGGGTGCCGTACCCGAGGGAGCGTACGCCGATCGCGTGGCTGTACCGCGAGAACGCGCTGACCGCGTCCAGCAGGTGCTCGCGGGTCTCGCCGTCCATTGTGGTTTCGTGGCCCACTTCGAAGTACGCACCGGGTGGTGCGAGCACGGTAGTCTGGCCACCGAGCCGCGCCATCGCCGCCTCCATGGAGGCGCGGGCGTGCGGGCACTGGTCCCTGAAAAGGAGAGCCAGAACCTTGCCGCGCAGGGCATCAGGTTCCGGCGAGCTATGGAGTCGGGCAGCAAGGCCCAGAAGGTCATCGATCTGCGGCCGGGTAAATCCGGCGAGATCCAGGAACCACTTCATCCAGCCCGTCCTCCCTCTAGACTGACAATTGTGCAGGCGCGCTATTGTACACGCGGCGGGCTACCCGGTGACGCTGGCGGTTGTTAAACTTCGCGGCCTGCCACACAGCGAGAGACTACCGATGAGCGAACTGTTGCAAACAGTGGAAGTGGAAACAGGCGCGAACCCGAGCCGCAGCGTAGTGTGGTTGCACGGCCTCGGCGCAGACGGCCACGATTTTGAGGCGCTCGTGCCGATGCTGGAACTGGGCGATTTGCCACCGGTGCGCTTTGTGTTTCCGCACGCGCCGGTGCGCCCGGTTACCGTCAACGGCGGCATCGAGATGCGGGCGTGGTACGACATTGTCAGCTTCGACCGCAGTGGCGCGGTGGATGAGGCGGGCATACGCGAGTCCGAACGCCAGGTGTGTGCCCTGATCGCCCGCGAGATCGAACGCGGCAGCAGCGCCGGCAGTATCGTGGTGGCCGGTTTCTCCCAGGGCGGCGCCATCGCCACTCACACCGGCCTTCGCTACCCGGCCGGCCTTGCCGGCATCATGTCGCTGTCGGCCTACATGCCGCTCAGGGACAAAACGCTGGCCGAGCGTCACGAGGCCAATGCAAGAACGCCGGTGTTTCTCGGCCACGGCAAGATGGACCCGGTGTTGCCCGAAGCGCTCGGCGTGTCGGCCCGCGACCTGCTCACGTCCGCCGGCTACAGCGTGGAGTGGCGCAGCTACCCGATGGCTCACGCGGTTTGCCCGGAAGAGGTCGCGGACATCAGCACATGGCTGCGCAGCGTCCTGAAGTGAGCCCCGACCGGGCCTGCGGCACGAGAGGCAATCGCCAGCGCGGCAATGGACCGCGCGGCTGAAACCCGCCTTTTAGGCTGGGTGGCGGGGCTTGCGCCTACCCTGGCCATTCTGCTGGGTTGGATCGTCGGCGCCGGGCAGGGCCACTTGCCGGTTTGCATTCCGAACATCGACGGTTGCCTGCCGACGAGCGCTACCGGTCGCGCCCCACCCGAGGCGTTCGTTTTCAAGCCGCTGATGTGCATGGGTGCGGTCGCGATCTGCATGCTGTGGACACGCGTCGGCGCCCGTACGCGGCGTCAGTGGTTTTTCGCGGTGAGCCTGGTTGGCGCGCTTGCGCTCGTGATCTACGCCATTGCGCTGGGTGCCACGGGTGAGGCGATGCGCGCGGTCCGCCGGTTGGGCGTGTCACTGTTTTTTCTCACCAGCCTGGTGTGCCAGGTCACGTTTGTGGTGGACCTCAAGTCCCGGCGTCCCGCGTCGCGCCGCTGGCTGCGGCCGGCGCTAACGGCGCTGCTTGCCGTGCAGGTTGCCATTGGCCTCAGCAGCTTTTTCATTGCGGACTGGGTGAGCAACAGACACGCCTTTCAGAACGCGGTGGAGTGGAATTACCTCCCGCTGCTGTGCGTGTTTTTTGTCCTCGTGGGTTACTTTGAGCCCCGCAAACCGCTGCCGCCTGCCTGAGCAGCAGGCGGGCCGTTGGAGCGGCGTCGGTGGGAGCGGCGTCTCGCCGCGATCATACCTACCCCCGAACCCCCGGTGCCGCCTCAATGTCAAACTGTTCGTAGCGCTGCCCGATGATGTGGCCGTGCTCGTCGAAGCTGCGCTCAACGAACCGGCACACGCCCTGGTGGCTCACGGTAAGCACGCTGCTGCAACGGGTGCCGTAGCGTTCCGTAACGATGAACGGGGGCGCCAGTACGCGCTCGTACGCCAGGCCAACGCCGGTGTCGGGCAGTTCGCTGTCTGGCGCCCCTTCCCGGTCGGCCAGCAGTTCAAACAGCTGCTCGTCGTTCGGCGCGTCCGGCGCCGACACCAGTGCCCCGAGTCGCTGGCTTGTGCGCTCGGTTTTCGGCCATGCGGTGTTGAGCAGGTGATTGGACAGCGCGTGGATACCGCCGTCCAGTGCCGACGGCCCGGGGGCACGATTGGAAGAGCCCCGATTCGAAAAATAGTAGAGCTCGCCGTCGCGTGAATCGCCAAACAGCAGGTTGTAGGGGGCATAACTTTCCGCTGAGTCCTGCAGTTGGGCCGCGAAGCCCTTCGCGTCCAGGGAACTGCCGAGCCACGCGGGTACGAGCTCGCCGCGTGACGGCCCGCCCGCGGGCGCCGGCCGGCCTTCGCGATAGTTGGTGACCGTGGCGAAGCGCCCGCCAGGGGCTACGCCGAGCCACGTGCCGCCGGCCTCAAGGTCCTGACCTGCCAGCATGCGAACGCCAGCGATCTCTCGCCAACCCATCGGCGCGGTGGGTCTTGCATGAAACTCGTCGCGATTGCCTGCAAGCACAAGCAGCAGGTCATCGCGTGCATTCAGTGCAACGACTACCAGGCACATAACGCGTCAGCCGAACAGGCCAAGCTGGTCGCCGGGAGCCGGCGGAACCCGGAACTGCGTAGTATCCAGTGCGCTGCCGCCAGACTCGCCCCGGCTTCGGACAAGGCCGTAGCGTCGGCACGCCGCGCGAAAGCGCACGCCAAGCAGCTTGGCAAACGGGCCAGTGCCTGCCATGCGCTCGCCGAAACGGGCGCGGTAGTCCTTGCCGCCGCGGCACTGCTGAATGATGCTCATGACGTGCTTTGCCTTAAGCGGCTCGTGATTCTCGAGCCACTCGCGGAAGAGGTCTTTAACCTCGTACGGCAGGCGCAAAAGGATGTAACCGGCATGCCGCGCGCCGGCGTTGGCGCAGCGTTCGAGAATCTGCTCCAGCTCATGATCCGTGATTACCGGAATCACCGGCGCCACCATCACCGACACGGGGATGCCAGCGCTGCTCAACGATTCGATGGCCCGAAGCCTCGCCGCCGGTGAGGCAGCCCGGGGTTCGAGCGTTCGCTTGATGTTGTCCTGAAGCGTAGTAACGCTCACTGCAACGCTCGCGAGATTGTCTTTGGCCATGTCCGCAAGAATATCCACGTCCCTTTCCACCAGGGCACCCTTCGTAATAATGCTGACGGGCTGGCTGAAACGCCGCGCAACTTCCAGCAGGCCGCGGGTGACTTTCAGCTGCCGTTCGGCTGGCTGGTACGGATCTGTGTTCGCGCCGATTGCTATTGGGCGGCACTGATAGCCGGGCGCGCGCAGCGCCTTGTCGAGCAGTTCACCCGCGTGCGGCTTGTAAAAAATTCGGCTCTCGAAATCCAGGCCCGCGGACAGGTTGAGGTAGCCGTGGCTTGGCCGGGCGTAGCAGTAGATGCAGCCGTGCTCACAGCCCTTGTAGGGATTGATGGAAACTTCGAAGGGAATGTCCGGCGACCCGTTGGTTACCAGGATGGACTTCGACGGATCGGCGCTCAGCACAGTTTCCACGGCAACCGCGTCTTCGTCATCGCGATACCAGCCATCGTCGGTGGCACAGACCCGCCGCGTCTCGAAACGCCCCTCCGAGTTGGAGGCCGCGCCGCGGCCCTTGATGACCTTGTCCATTGGTGAAAGCCCGCTGTTGCGATCAGTTACTGTATGAATGTACAGTATTCGACCGTTTGGCGCTTTGCAACCGGGCAAGGCTATCCGGCGTCGTCGTTGCCGTTGATCTGCGCATAGTTTGCACGTACACGCGCCGACGCCTCGGTGTCGCCAAGCGCCTCGTGCAGCCATGCCAGCGTCAGCGTGGATTCGAGGCTCGACGGATAGAGTAATGCGATAACCCGCTCTTCCGTTTGCACGTACTGGCTGTCTGCAAAGGTCGCCGCCATTTCTGTGGCGAAGTCCGCATCGAACGCCTTCATCAGGCGCCAGGCATGGCCGCCCACGGCAATCGGATTGGCGCGCAGGTAGTCGCGATGCAGTTCGAGCGCGCGGCGGATGTCTGCGTCGGCCAGCAGCGCCTCAGTCTTGGCCGCCCGTTTGTCGAAACTCGCGGCCACCAAACCCAGCGTCGATACCTTGCGCTTGAGGCGCGCGACGAAGCCGGCGTAGTCCGGGTCTGCCGCGGCAAGGCGGGAGAGGCCCCGATGAGCAAGCGCGGCGACCAGCGCGCCGCGAGTCGCGTTGCTCGGTGCCTGCGCGTGCGCCGCTTCGGCGAGCAGTACAATCTCGTCGTTGTCGACGGATTGATCGTAATTTGTTTGCACGCGCAAGCCGGAAGCTAGCCGGGTGCGGCTCACCGCCGCGGTCACGGCATTGGCGCGCTCGGCGCGCTCCAGCATCCGGCGCCGGTTATCGACCATCTTGCGCGCCGATGGCCCGTCTACGTCATCGGCTTCGCCGGCAGTGTAGCGGCGCTGTGCTTCGATAGCGTCCGAGTGGTCGATGTCGACTTCGGCAGCGCGCGTTTCCAGTTCCGTCAGCGCCTCGAGATCGCGCGCAAAAAGCGCACGCGTCATCAGAAGCTGGTACGCATCCGGGCTGCTCGGCGACAACAGAAGCGCACGCCTTGCGAGCCGCTCGGCGTTGTCGAACTCGGGCACCTGCAGCACCCGCTCAACCCATTGAACGCGGCCGGCTTCGTCGGCGAAAAGAAAGCGCAGCATTCGCAGCGTGCCGGTGCTGCGTAGTGTGCCGAGGTCAACGTGCTCTGCCAGCACCTCAGTGGCCGCTGCACTGAACAACGCCGTGGCCGCGTTGATCAGCACAATTGGATCATTTGGGCTGCTGTCCGCGGCCTTGCCGATGAGGCGAACACCCTCGCGATAATCGGCAAGCTCGCCGGTGATCTCGAACAGCTTGCCGTACAGCAACGACATGTTGTTCGCGGTTTGCTCCTCGTCGTCGATTGCAGCATAGGTGTCGATTGCGCTGCGATACGCCGCCGCCGCGGTGTCGAGGTCTCCGTCGCGCGCGGCGATGTCGCCCCTGATGTCGCCAAGGTTTGCTTGTGAATAGGGTTCATCCGGGTCACCGCGCTCATACCACGCGAGTTTTTCGTCCAGCGTCTGCGAGAGGATGCCGCGCAGCGAGGCAATGGCGTAGCGATAGCTTGGCTCCTCGGCCTTTTCATACGCCTCGTCCAGCAGAAGCCTCGCCTCGGCTGTCTCGCCAAGGTCGCGCAATACGTCCGACAACCCGTATAGCGACTCAACTGAGCGATCGTTGGCTTCGAGCAGTGCCTCGAACTGCTCCTTGCCCTCGTCCGGACTACCGAGCCAGTAGTTCACCTTGCCGAGGTTGAGGCGATAGCCATCGCTGCCGCCCATGAACTCGCTCACGCTCATGAGTATTTCGCGCGCCTCCTCGAACGTGGCCTGGCGCACCTCGGGCGAGGCGGCAGTCTGCCCACGCAGTGCCAGCAGCTGGCCCAGGTCAAGGGCAACGCCGGCTGCGTGGCGCTTCTCATCGTAGCGGTACTGCAATTCAACGAGCTCAGCATCCATCGCAGCAAACTCGTCGACCTGTGCGTTGAACAGCTGATTACGTCCGGCTTTGTCGGCGTTGTCGTACTCGCGGTAAAAGCTATCTGGCAGTTCGCCTGCGTCGAACTGCGTTGACGCGTCGTTCCAGATCTCGTCGTACCGCGACCGCCACGCTGCATCGACGCGATTGAGTTCATCGATGTTGGCAGACACATAGGCCTTGAGCAGCGGATATGCGGCGTCCAGTTGATCGGCGTAGTAGTCGAGCTGCCCCAGGATGCGCGCCCCTTCGCCGCTACCGAGCTCGCCCCGGACCGGCTCCAGCGCTGTCCGTGCGGCAGCGGCATCGCCGCGACGTGCATGCACCCGGCCGAGCGCAACAGCTCCCTCCATTGTCGCTGCCTGCTCGGCATTCATCGATTCCAGCAGGCGCAGTCGCGTTGCTGTGACGCCATCGTAGTTGGCTTCGTCCGCCAGGAAATGCACCTCGGAGACAATGGCTTCGGCAACGAGCGGCATCGCCGACGCGTGGGCATCCGCCGCCTCGAGCACGCGCTCGAGCAGGTCCGGCACCAGCGTCGGGTCAGCGGTCTGATAGATCGCTGCGCGGCGTACCAGTGCCGGCAGCTCTTGGCCAGGCGCTTCGCGCAGCGTGTCGCTGGCTAGCAGCTTCACGAACTGTTCCTTGGCCTGGCTACCAAGGTCGTCACTGCGAAACAGCACTGGATAGAGCGCCTGCGCCGCCGCGCCCGGTCTGCCCTCCCCGGCTAGGCGCTCACCGTCGACCAGCGCGTGCCTTGCGCGCTCCTCCGGAGAATTCAATCTCTCCTGGTAAGCGGTCCAGAGGCTGTAGGTCAGTAGAGCAGCAAGCAACAGCAGGCCGACTTGGGTTTTTTTCATGGATGTGTGCTTCTCCGATTAAACAGCAGCTTGACAGGCAGGCTGAGGAAAGACGTGGTGCCGGTGGCTCATCGTTCGGCCAGCGCGCGCAGGGCGCCTGGCTGGTCCTGGTCGTACCACTGCTCGATGAGGCGAAACGCAATGGAAATGCTGGAGGGCAGCCCGGCCTGGCGTGCCACCATGGCAGCGACTTCTTCACGCGTGAACCAGCGCGCGTCCTGCAGTTCGTTGTCGCGCAGGCGGATGTCGTCGTTGGTGGCGCGGGCGTGAAAGCCGAGCATCAGCGATGAGGGAAAGGGCCACGGTTGCGAAGAGTGATACTCGACATCCTGCACAAGAATGCCGGTTTCCTCGAAGACCTCGCGGGTGACCGCTTCCTCAAGGCTCTCGCCGGGCTCGACGAAACCGGCAACCGTGGAATACAGGCCGTCCGGCCACGTGGGCTGGCGGCCAAGCAGCGCCTTGTCGCCGCGGCTGGCGAGCACGATAACGGCAGCGTCGGTTCGCGGAAACTGGCTGACGCCGCAACCGGGGTCGTTGCAGCGTCGTTGATGGCCGCCCTGTGTTGGCGTCGTACGTGCACCGCAATTGCTGCAGTGACCGTGGCGGCGATGCCATAGCACCATCGCCTGCGCGTAAGCCATGAGTGCCGCTTCCTCCGCCGACAGCACAGCACCGACCGTGCGCAGTGAGCGAAAGCGCCCGTTGTCGATGGGCGGCGTTTCGTCGACGCCCACGTCCACCGCGAAACACACCTTGCCGCCCACATTGCCGAGCAGCACGGCATCGTCGAGCGTTGGCGACAGCCTGCCAAGTTCAGCAGTGCTCAAGAGGCTCGCGTGTTCGCTGCCCGCATCGCCAGTTGTCAGGTTCTTGTTCTTCCACACCGGCACGAAGCGGGCACGGTCGCTGGCAAAGGCCTTTCGCAGCCACTCGTCGTCACCGCGCCTGGGCCCCTTGCGGGGAATGTGGGCGTCGGCAAAGACGTTGGCGCCTGGAAATCTGTGGGGGTTTTGCATGTCGCTTGCGGTTGCCGCTGGAGCGGAGGGGCCGTGTTCCGGCCCCTCGCTCTTTTCCGGGCCTAGACGTCAGAGGTGCAAAATGCGCATCGGGTGGCGGCGATAGGGATCACTGACATGCAGCGCGGGCACACCTTCGTGGTGGGTTCAGCCGGTGGTGCCTCTTCCTTGCGCTTGGCGGCATTCATGCCCTTGACCACCATGAAAATGGCAAACGCCACAATGACAAAATCGATGACGTTGTTCACGAACATGCCGTAGTTGATGGTTGCTGCACCGGCCTCCTTGGCCGCCTCCAGCGTCGCGTAGGGTGTGCTGTCGAGGTTGATGAAAAGTTGGCTGAAGTCGACGCCGCCGATTATCTTACCGAGCGGCGGCATCATCACGTCCTTGACGAACGAGGTGACGATCTTGCCGAAGGCAGCGCCGAGGATGATGCCGATAGCCATGTCCATCACGTTGCCGCGCATGGCGAACTCTTTGAACTCTTTAAACATGTCGCTTGAACCCCTAGTGTGTTGTAGTACCGGGCCGACTTGGAGTTGTTCATGCATTGCGGGCGTCCGATGCGTGCTATGCTTTGCGCCCGGCCGGGCCCCGGCTGAGCGCCTATTCTCTCAATAACTCGTTGAAAATGAAAGCACTTTCAATTGACGGTCTGACCAAGACCTATCGCAACGGTGTGACTGCGCTGCGCGGCATTGACCTCGAGGTGGAGGAGGGCGACTTTTTCGCGCTGCTCGGCCCCAACGGCGCCGGCAAGACCACGGCCATCGGCATCATCACTTCGCTCGTCAACAAATCGGGCGGCAAGGTGAAGGTGTTCGGTCATGACATTGACACCGATCTTGCTGCAGCAAAGTCCTGCATCGGCGTCGTGCCGCAGGAAATCAACTTCAACCTGTTCGAGGGTGTGAGAGACATCCTGATTAACCAGGCCGGGTACTACGGCATCAGCCGGGGCGTCGCTCACGAACGGGCAGAGAAGTACCTGAAGGAACTGCAGCTGTGGGACAAACGTAACGACATTTCCCGCAACCTGTCGGGCGGAATGAAGCGCCGGCTGATGATTGCCCGTGCGCTCGTGCACGAACCGAAGCTGCTGATCCTCGACGAGCCCACGGCAGGCGTCGACATCGAGATTCGCCGCAGCATGTGGGAGTTTCTGACCGGCATCAACGAGAACGGCACCACGATTATCCTCACGACTCACTACCTCGAAGAGGCCGAGAACCTGTGCCGCAACATCGCCATCATCGACGGCGGGCGCATCGTGGAGAACGAGCGCATGAGCACACTGCTGCGCAAGCTGCACGTTGAGACGTTCGTGCTCACACTGGCGGCTCCCATGCCCGGTGACACGCACCTGGGTAACTTCAAGTGGCGCCAGCGCGACGACGAGTGCCAGGTCGAGGTGGATGTAGAGGAGAAGCACAACCTCAACGACCTGTTCCAGGAACTCAACGGACGCGGCGTCACCGTGACCAGCATGCGTTCGAAAACCAACCGCCTTGAAGAATTGTTCATGCGCCTGGTCGAGGCCAAGGCTTAAACCCCAGCCGTCAGAAGTATTGCCAATGAGAATCAAGCAAAACGCCACTGGTTACTACACCATCGTGATGAAAGAGATGAAGCGGATGCTGCGCATCTGGGTGCAGACCATTGTGCCGCCCGCTATCACGATGAGCCTGTACTTCGTGATCTTCGGCAACCTGATCGGCAGGCGCATTGGCGAGATGGACGGCTTCAACTACATGCAGTTCATCGCGCCCGGACTGATCATGATGGCCGTAATCACCAACTCGTACGGCAACGTCGTGTCGTCGTTTTTCGGTGCGAAGTTTGGCAAGCACATCGAGGAGATGATGGTCTCGCCGTTGCCAAGCTGGGTAATTCTGTCGGGCTACATCACCGGCGGCGTGGCCCGCGGGCTGCTGGTGGGCGCGCTCGTAACGGTGATCGCGCTGTTCTTTACCGACCTTAGCGTGGCGCACCCGATGGTGATGGTCGCCATGGTGTTGCTGACGTCGATAGTGTTCTCGATGGCGGGGCTCATCAACGCCGTGTACGCGCGAAACTTTGAGGGAATTTCCATCATCCCGACGTTTGTGCTGACGCCGCTGACCTACCTCGGCGGCGTGTTCTACTCCATCAGCCTGTTGCCGGAATTTTGGCAGGGGGTGTCCAAGGCCAACCCGATTCTGTACATGGTGAACGCATTCCGCTACGGCGTGCTGGGCGTGTCCGACATCTCCATTGGCGTGGCCTTTGGCATCGTCAGCGTGTTTATCGTGGTGCTGTTCTCGTTCAGCATGCTGCTGCTCGAGCGCGGTACCGGCATTCGCGAATAGCCTTACCGTTCGGCGAGGCTCGCTTCGCGGATGGCGCGGAACTCGTTGCCCTCGAACCACTCGGGCCACACGCCGCTGCGGGCGACCTCTGTGCCCACCATGAAGTAGAGCTGCACGTCTTCCACGGTGCCTGACCAGTCCCAGTCAGGGTCGAACTCATCCGTTACCTTGTGGTACCGGTTGGCGGTGTAATCCCTGGCCTGCTCGAGCCCCCACTCAGGGCCATGTTCGACGCTGTCGATGCCACCCTTGGCGTACAGCATGGGCACGCCGACCTTGGCCAGGTTGAAGTGGTCGGAGCGGTAGAAAAAGCCTTTCTCCGGCGTGGGCTCCTGCACGATCTCGCGTCCCTGCGTCTCGGCCCCCGTCTCCAGCATGCCTTCCAGCTCCGAACTGCCGAAGCCAACTACAACCATGTCGCGCGTGCGGCCGCCCACGTTGAGCGCGTCCATGTTGATGCCCGCGACCGTCTTGTTGAGCGGGTAGAGCGGGTCCGTGGCGTAGTGACGCGAACCCAGGAGCCCCGATTCCTCGGCGGTGACGGCCATGAAGATGATCGAACGGTCGGGTCCCTGCGGCAGCGAACCAAAGGCGCCCGCAAGTTCGATGAGCGCCGCGACACCCGTGGCATTGTCCACCGCGCCGTTGAAGATCTGGTCGCCTTCGCGGGTTTCGTCCTTGCCGAGATGATCCCAGTGGCCCATGTACAGCACGTATTCGTCGGGCGTCGTCGAGCCCGGCAGTATGCCGATCACGTTGTGCGAAAGGGATTCGCGAACTTCGTTCTCGATGGACACCGAGAAGGACAGCGGCAGCTCAACGGGCTTAAAGCCGGGCTGCTCCGCACTCTTTTTCATCTGCGCGTAGTCCATGCCCGCATTGGCAAAAAGCTCAATGGCCGCTTCCTGCGTAATCCAGCCCTCCACCGCGCTGCGTGACAGGTTGCGGTCGGCGCTGATCAGGTCAAAGCTCGGGCCGGACCAGCCGCCGCTCACCACTTCCCAGGGATAACCCGCAGCGGCAGTCTCATGCACAACGATGACGCCGGCCGCGCCCTGCCGGGCGGCTTCCTCGTACTTATATGTCCACCGGCCGTAGTAGGTCATCGCATTGCCGCGGAACAGCGCCGGGTCGCCCGTCGCAAAGCCGGGGTCGTTGACGAGCATCACTACCGTTTTGCCTTCAACGTCGAGGCCTTCGTAGTCGTTCCAGTTGTACTCCGGGGCAACGATGCCGTAGCCGACAAACACCAGCGGACTGCTCTCCAGTTCAACGCCGGGCACGACGCGCTTGGTCCAGACCATCACGTCTTCAACAAAGGTCAGGGGCTGCGACTTGCCATTGCCCTCGAAGCGGATGTTGTCGCCCGGGTGTGCGGTGATCGCGACAAGCGGCACAGATTGGAACCAGGAGTCTTCGGCGCCGGGCTCGAGGCCGGCTTTTTCGAACTGCTCGGAGATGTAGCGCACCGTGCGTTCTTCGCCGAGCGACGCCGGTGAGCGGCCCTCGAATTCGTCGGAGGCCAGGACCTTTGTGTGCTCAGCGAGGCCCTCGCCGGTGATGGCTGCAATGCCGACCCCCTTATCGGCCATTGGTGCCTTTTCCATCGTTGCGTTGCCGGCGTCTGGTGCGTCGGCGGTCATGTCGGAATCAGTTCCGCTGCCGCAGGCGCTTAGAAGCGCAGTTATTAGGATGGCAAAAAGGCTGTGAGGTGTTTTCATTGGGGTCTCCCGGCGACGGAGCATCAAAAATCGGGCCACACGCTACCATCAAACGCACTATTTTTCAGCCTGTTGGCGTCCATTGCGGCGCTTGCCTTGTGCGGCGGGAATCGATGACACTACGCGGCATGCAAATGCGAGACCCGGAATGAAGCGAGTATTTCTCTACCTGCTGATTGCGCTCACCGCGCTGCTGGCGGCGGCGGCTTACGTGGAGCCACGGGCGCTGTGGGCCTTCGTGATTCTCGGGCCGGTGCTGCTCCTGACCGCTTACGACATGCTGCAGAAGCGCCACACGATTCTGCGCAACTACCCGCTGATCGGCCACGTGCGCTACATCCTCGAGGACGCGCGCCACCACATTCGCCAGTACCTGATCCAGGGCGATAAGGAGGGCGATCCGTTCACACGGCCACAGCGCGCCGTGGTGTACCAGCGCGCAAAAAACGTGAGCGACGTGCAGCCGTTCGGTTCGCTTCAGGACATGTACAGCGAGGGCCACGAGTGGATGCAGCACAGCATCGCGCCGGTGGACATCGACGATGATGACCCGCGTGTCGTGTTCGGCAACGAGGCGTGCACGCAGCCGTACAATGCGTCGTTGCTCAATATCTCTGCGATGAGTTTCGGCAGCCTAAGCGCGAACGCGATCCTTGCGCTAAACGGCGGCGCCAGGCAGGGCGGCTTTGCCCACGACACGGGCGAGGGGGGCTTAAGCGAGTTCCACTTGGCTCCCGGCGGCGATCTCATATGGGAAATTGGTACCGGCTACTTTGGCTGCCGTACCGCCGACGGCGATTTCGACCCGGAACAGTTCCGCGACAAGGCGGCGATCGACCAGGTGAGGATGCTGGAACTCAAGCTGTCGCAGGGCGCAAAGCCCGGCGGCGGTGGCATTTTGCCCGGTGCGAAAGTGACGCCAGAAATTGCCAGGGCACGCGGCGTGCCCGAGGGCAAGAGCGTGCACTCGCCGGCGCGGCACAAGGTCTTCAGCACACCCATCGAGATGATGGAGTTCATCCAGCGCATGCGCGAGCTGGGCGGCGGCAAGCCGGTCGGTTTCAAGCTGTGCATTGGCCGGCACAGCCAGTTCATGGCGCTTTGCAAGGCGATGCTGGAAACGGGTATCGCGCCGGACTTCATTACGATTGACGGCGCCGAGGGCGGCACGGGGGCGGCGCCGGTTGAGCTTACCGATCGCGTCGGCGAGCCGCTGCGCGAGGGGCTGATGTTTGCCCACAACGCACTGGTGGGCGCGGGCCTTCGGAACCGCGTGCGCCTGATCGCGTGCGGCAAGATCATCAACGGCTACGACATGGCGTCGCGGATGGCGATCGGCGCTGACACGGTGAGTTCAGCGCGCGGCATGATGTTTGCGCTGGGCTGCATCCAGGCGCGGCGCTGCCATGCGAACACCTGTCCGACGGGTGTGGCCACGCAGGATCCCTGGCGCAGCAGCGGGCTGGTGGTGAGCGACAAGACGCAGCGTGTCGCCAACTTTCATCACAACACGATCAAGCACTTGCTGAAGATTCAGAGCGCCTGTGGCATTCAGCATGCGGCTGACCTCAATCCCGGCCACCTGATGCGGCGTGTGTCGCCGACGCTCGTGAATTCCTACGAGGATCTGTTTCCGTGGCTGGAACCGAACGCGTTGGCCGAAGGCGGGGATGTGCCGGTGATGTATGCGCGGGCATGGTCTCAGGGCAATCCGACCTCATTCGGTTGACTTTGTTTGAAGTGAATTCACTCAGATAGTTGTGAATCGGTGTCCATGTTCTTGTGCAAAAAAATTCGGACGATGACTATGCCCTTCTCGTCGACAATGTAGACGATCCGGTGGGAGCCCTGTGGGAAAAACCGCACGGGTGGCGAAAACTCCGGACGGATCGGGGCTATCTCCGGGTTGGCTGCAATTAGGCGGCAGGTCTCTTCCAACTCACCAGTGTAGATAACGGCTTGTTCAGTGCTCCACCGCTCTGCCGTGTAGCGCCAAATCTACTCCAGGTCGTTGACCGCCGCCGGGAGAAAACGGACATCCGACTTGTCACGGGTTTTCAATCATCCGTCGCTTGAAGGCGTCAAAGTCGAATTCCTGTGGATCACCACTTCTCATGCCTTCAGTAATAGCTGCCTGCAGAACAGCAAACGTGTCCCTGGCTTGCTGATCCCGGCGGATTAAATCTCGCACGTAATCACTGCTACTGGCGTATTTGCCTGTGTCGATTTGCGCTTGCACCCAATCGCGCATTGGATCGGGCAGTGAGATGTTCATGATTGCCAATATATGCCAGAATTGCGACTACTAACGAGAAGAGGTTTCAGGTCCAATGGCAACCA
>JBCAXP010000062.1:0-15656 GCA_038533995.1 Pseudomonadota bacterium | reverse complement strand
ATGCGCCAGCGCACAAAACGGGCGCAATGAACGGCATCACATTTTCGAAGATGCCGCAGCGCAGAATTTTTCGCGCGCGCACCACATCACAAAACTTACGCTGCCGGCATGCACCTCTTGACATAAACGAAACCGGTCCTGTGACGCACGTCCGCATGCGCCTTCACGGCGCCTTACATAACTTCAAAAACCCCTTTATTTATAGCTTCAAACGCATTTTACAAAGCGCCAAGCGAATCACAGCGCCTTGGCAACGCCGATGCTAAATTGTGTCTCAACACTAACGGATGTCGCACCACGGACGATGATGATGAAAGCCACCCTGCCGCTGACCACCCTTGCCCTGCTCCTGGCCTGTGCTCCCGCCAGCGCCGACTACTTCAGTGCGCAAGCCGACGACGGAGTGCGCAGCTACTCGGACCGTCCCCTTGCTAGCACTGCACGCTCAACCCGCGTGGCGGGAAACGAGGTCGAAGTTCCGGCGCGTAGCGAACTCACCGGCCTGTGGACGGCCGAAGGCGACAACGGTCGCTACGTTAATTTCAGTATCGAGGAAAGTGGCAAGTACATTTTCGACCAGCGCAATCACGACACGCCGGCGCGGCTCTACATGTGCGGCCGCCTGCAGACCACGGACGACAGCCTCGAGCTCAGCGTCGTGGCTCGCAAGGAGATGCAGGCGACTGGTGAAACAACGGAAGTGCGCAACGCGGGCATGCTGGAGTTTGAAGTCGTGTCAGTTCGCAGCGATCGTATCGTGCTGGACATCGAAGGCACCAAGCTGGTGTTCTTCAGGGGCTGACGGACGCCAGGAATTCCAGCACGGCGCGAGTGAACGCCTCCGGCTGGTCCACATACACCACGTGGCGGCTGTCGCGGATTACGGCCAGTCTCGCATCCGGTAGCGCGGCTACGGTCGCTTCCTTCTCTGCAACGTCCGTGTAGTCCTGGTCTGAGGCCACGACCAGCACGGGCATGCGCAGCTCTCCCAGCCTCGGCCGAATGCTCCATCCCGCAAGCGCCCGAATCGCCGCCAGGTAACACGCCGTGCTGTTGGTCTTGTGGCGCTCGATCAGCTCTTCCCTGGCTTCGCGCTGATGAGGCTCCGGCAGCACCCGCGCGCTTAAGATCTTCACGACCCGCTCCATGCCGAGCAGGCGCGCCATCATCATTCTCGATGCCACCATGAAACGCTTCTTCGGGCTGTCGAGTTCAAAGCTCGGCAGACTGTTCACGATGATCAGTGACTGAACCGCGTCCGGCGCATTCAGCGCTAGCTGAAACGCAACGGCGCCGCCCATTGAAAAGCCCAGCAGGTTGAAGCGCTCGACGCCGAGCTGCGCCAGAAGGCCCGACACATCGGCGGCGAAGCCAGCCACCGAGTACGGGCCGTCTGCCTTGTCCGTAAGCCCAAAGCCACGCAGGTCTGGCACGATGACACGGTAGCTGCCGTCAAAGCGCGCAACCTGCTCTTCCCAGTCTTCGGCACACGAGCCGAGACCGTGCAGCACGACCAGCGGTTCGCCGCTTCCGGCTTCCACGTAGTGCATGCGAATGTCATTGACAGTGACGAACGGCATAGAGCGAAAAAGGGTATCCTGTCGAACGGTGAAAAGGATACCAGCAACACGATGAACGCAATCGGAATAGCATCCAGCTCCCAGATCGCCGCCGACGCCGGCGCCGACATTGCCGTGGCCGGCGGCAACGCCGTCGATGCGGCCATCGCCGCGGCGCTGGTGTCGATGACGACAGAGCCCGGCGTGTGTTCCCTCGGCGGCGGCGCCTACCTCACGATTTCGCCGCCCGACGGTGAAGCGTTAACGATCGACGGCAACGTGGAAATGCCCGGCCGCGGCCTCGCCGCTGAGGAACTCGGACGCGGCACCCACGAGGCCGTCTTGCAGTACGGCGGTGGCGTCACCACGGTCGTCGGGCACGGCAGCATTGGCACGCCCGGCGCGCTGAGCGCGCTGCACATGGCGCACAGCCGCTTTGGCCGGCTGCCCTGGCGCGAGCTTTTCGGGCCGGCTATCGACTGGGCACGCGACGGCTTCCCCCTGCCGCAGGCGTCGTACAATTACCTCAAGTTTGCCCACGAATCAGTGTATGGCTGGCAGGCCGAAAGCCACGCCGCCCTGCATGACGAAAGCGGCGCACTGCTTTCCCACGGCGACAAGGTCATGGTAGCCGGTCTGGCCGACAGCCTGGAGCGCATAGCCCGGGTAGGCGCACAGGATTTTTACACCGGGGAGATCGGCGCAATGATCGCCGCCGACTGCCGCCAGCACGACGGGCCACTCGGACGCGCGGACCTCGAAGCCTACACGCCGGTCGTGCGGGCTCCGCTCACCTCTCGACTGGGCCAGTGGCGGATTTCCACCAATCCGCCTCCCGCCGTCGGCGGCGCCACGCTCACCGCAATGCTCATGCTGCTTTCGCGAGACGCGCCTCGGCACGACAAGCCCGACCCGGAGAGGCGGGCCGCCATCGCCCGCTGGGTGCTCACCTATCGGCGCGAAAACCTGGACCTTGCCGACGACATCGAGAAAGCCGCCAACGAGATGCTCGAGGCCTGTGGCGAGGACAGCGTGCGCGCGCCGTCCACCGTGCACACGTCCGCGGTGGACAACGGGGGCCTGGCCTGCGCGCTGACGGCCTCGGCAGGCTACGGCGCCGGCGTCATTTCGCCGGGCACCGGCATCTGGATGAACAACTGCCTTGGCGAGATCGAACTGAACCGCCGCGGTCTGGTGCCAGGGCCACCGGGCACGCGCCTCGTCTCCAACATGGCGCCGTGCACGGCACACGGCGACAACGGCGCGCTGCTGGCGATCGGTTCGCCTGGCGCCGATCGCATCACGACCGCTTTGGCGCAAACGCTCGACAACTTCATCACGTACGGCATGGACCTGAAGGACGCGATCGACGCACCCCGCCTGCACATCGACATGAGCGGCGCGGAACCGCGCCTGCACCTGGAGCCGGGGATCGAGATCGAGCAGTACGACCTGCCACGCGTCGAGCACGGCGAGCATGCCATGTACTTCGGCGGCGTCGGCGCGGCAATGATGCACGCCAACGGCGACTTCGAGGTCGCGGCGGATCCGCGGCGCACCGGCGGCAGGCGCATCGTGTTCACTCCCGACGACGGCGCGACGGGCCCATGAGCCGGGCACTGCTCGCCGGCACTACTGGCCTGATCGGCGGCCACCTGCTCGACCGCCTGCTCGAGAGCGACGACTACGACCTGGTCACGGCACTGACGCGCCGCTCACTCGAACGCAGCGACCCGGGCCTCGAAGAACTGCGTGTCGAATTCGACCGCCTCGACGACGTGTTCGGCGAGCGCCACTTCGACGATGCCTTTTGCAGCCTTGGAACGACGATACGCAGCGCAGGCTCCCAGCTTGCCTTCGAGCGCGTCGATTTTGACTACGTCGTGGGCTTTGCGGAGGCCGCCGCGCGGCACGGTGCGCGGCGCTTTTTCCTGGTCTCGGCGATGGGCGCCGATGCCAAATCCGGCGTGTTCTACAACCGCGTGAAGGGCCGCGCGGAGCAGGCAGTCAGCGCGGTGGGCTTCGATGCCGTTCATCTGTTCCGGCCTTCGCTCCTGCTGGGCGATCGCCGCGAGTTCCGGCCTGTCGAGAAACTCATGACACCGGTTGCCAGGTTGCTCGGCCCACTGCTGCCGGGCACACTGCGCCGCTATCGGCCGATTCACGCCGATGCCGTCGCCGCCGCCATGCTGGCTGCCGCGCGCGGCACCGAGCGCGGCGAGGTCGTTCACTACTTTCACGACCCGGAATAGCAGACCCGCAATAGTAGACCCGGAACCCACGATGACCGACGCACTACCCGACGAACTGCCGTCGACGCCCATGCCGTTATTCCAGGCCTGGCTCGACGAGGCAACCGCCGCGGCGCAGACACCCAACCCCAACGCTTTCGTGCTGTCCACGGCCGCGGTGGATGATGGTGCGGCCGTGCCGTCTGCGCGCGTCGTGCTATGCAAGGCCGTTTACGAAACACCCGGGTTCATCGTGTTCTACACCAACTACTCATCACACAAGGCGCGCGAGCTCGACGACCAGCCGCACGCTGCCGCCACCTTTCACTGGGACAGCGCCGGGCGGCAGGTACGCATTGCAGGTCCTGTCGTGAAATCACCTGACTCGGAGAGCGACGCGTACTTTGCCAGTCGCTCGTGGCAGTCTCGCCTCGGCGCCTGGGCCAGCGAACAAAGCCAGCCGGTGGTGTCCCGCGAAGCCATGTTCGACAAGCTGCGAGCGGCCTGGCGGGCGCACGGCGTGGAGTACCCCTACGGCAACGGCGCGGCGGCCCCCATCGAACGGCCACCCGGCTGGGGTGGCTTCCGGCTGTGGGCTGCCTCCGTGGAGCTTTGGGTAGACGGCGACGCGAGGGTTCATGACCGCGCCCGATGGAGCCGCGAGCTGCGAAGAACAGCTGACGGTTTTACTCCCGGCGACTGGACGGCGACCCGGCTGCAGCCGTAGTGGCAACAGAAATGTCCGACCTGCTGATAGAACACGACGTCACCTGCCCTACCTGCTGGCAGGTTATTCCTATCCTCTTCGACCTGTCGCAGGAAGACCAGACAATCATCGAGGACTGCCAGGTCTGCTGCAACCCAATGACGATTCGCGTGCGCGCCGAGAATGGCGAACTCACTGACCTTGAGCTCACAGGCGAATAGCATGAATTTCCCGGGACGGCCGCCCCGGTACCGGCCAGTTCGCGAGGGGCGCTGCTGACATGGCCAGGGGCAACGTGTTTCGCGCCATGCGGATCTCGCTGTTGCTCGCGATACTGGTCTTCGTCGCGCTCGGCGCGTGGCTCGCAAAGAAGCGCTCGACAGACTGGAACGATACGCTCTGGGTAGCGATGTACCCGATCAACGGCGACGGCAGCGCCGTCACCGAGGACTACATCAACGCGCTGTCCGGTGCCGACTTTGCCGCTGTTGAATCCTTTATGACGCGGGAGGCAAAGCGCTATGGTGTGGCCATCGAGCGGCCCGTGTACCCGCTGCTTGCATCGCGCGTGCCGGAGCTTCCACCGCAACAGCCGGCCGACGGCAATCCCCTCAAGGTGATGTGGTGGAGCCTGAAGCTACGCTACTGGGCCGGCCGCCAGGGCGCAGGCCACGACGGGCCAACCCCGGACATCCGCATGTTCGTCGTGTACCACGATCCTGACGTAACGAAACAGGTCGCCCATTCGCTCGGCCTGGAGAAAGGCCTGATCGGCGTGGTGAATGCTTGGGCCGGCGCGCGGGAAACGGCAACCAACAACGTCGTTATTGCCCACGAAATGCTGCACACGCTAGGCGCCACCGACAAGTACGACCCGTCGACGACGTTGCCGGTGCACCCGGATGGCTACGCCGAGCCTGCACGCCAGCCGCTCTACCCACAGCGCAAGGCAGAAATCATGGGCGGTCGCATTCCGCTGTCGCCGACGGAAGCCGAAATGCCCGCCAGCCTGAAGCGCGCGCTCGTTGGCCCGGCCACCGCCGCCGAAATCAACTGGCAGCCGGCACCGTAGGGTGCCGACTGGCCCGGAGGCTGGCGCCTCCCCCGTCGAGGTCTAGTCGCAGGCGTTCGGCAACCCGCTCGGGCCGGGCGGCGCGAAAAACTGCTCCTTCATGATGCCGAGGTCGCCGAAGTTCACGCTGCCATTGCCGTCGAAGTCTGCATCCGCGTCGGTGGTGAAGAACACGTTCTTCAAAAGACCAAGATCGGAGAAGTTCACCTGGCAGTTGCCGTCGAGGTCCGCGTCGCAGCGATTGCCGATGCCGTCGCCGTTGGAATCCACCTGGTCCGGGTTGGCCACCGTAACGCAGTTGTCCTCGAAGTTGAGCAGTCCGTCGTCGTCAGCGTCGGGTTCCACCTCGAGCGTGACCTCAACGGAATCCTCGGCGGTCAGCGCGTTCTGCGAACACGTGGCACGCATGTCCACGCGCAGCCGGTAGGTCTCTCCCGGGCTGATCGTTGTGATCAGCGGGAACTCATCGAGCAGCGAGTTGAAAAGGTCAGGCGTACCAACCACGCTGGCGATCTCCAGCACGGCGGCCGTGTAGGGATCCTGCGCAATGTTGGAACTGCCGGACAGCAAACCGTCGAGCGCAATTACCGTGTCCGTCGCCACGGTGAATTCCACCGTGAAATCACCGGTCAGCCGGGTGCTTGGCGACGCGCCGGTCTGGATGAGCTCGCAGCTCGCCGCGTGCACAGTCTGCAGCAGGTTGGGTGACACGATATCGTTTTGCGACATCGCGTAGGTCACCTCATTCGTGTTGCCGGCGAGCATAAATTCGATGGTGTCGGCAAAGCTCTCGTCGAAGGGGTCGACAAGGCTGTTGGTCGTCGCCAGCTGGTCAGTCTGGCCAAAGTTGGTGCCGTCAAAGTGGAGCTCGGACGTTCGGCTGGTAATGGTCAGCTGCGCAAGCGCCATGCCGGGTAACAGCGCGCCAACGATGAACGCAGCACGCAGGTTTCGCGCGTGTATCATGATTTATCCCCCCGGAAATTATTGGTTTTTATACCCCGTACGGGCACTTACTACCGTAATCAATCATCCGGCAGCCTGCAAGGCGCAGGCGAAATCTTAAGTCCCCGGGACGAAAATCGGCAGCAGTTTTGGGTATAGGTGGGGGTTGGCGGCCAGCACCGATGTCGTTTCCAGCCCGATCGGCTGACCAGCCAGATCGGTGAAGACGCCACCGGCCTCGGTGACGATAACGCTGAGGGCCGCGATATCGAGAATATTGACGTCGGACTCCACCACGGCGTCGATGCGGCCGCTGGCGAGCAGGTGATAGTGATAGAAGTCGCCATAGCCACGAATCCGGTCGACGCTGCCCACCAGCGCCCCAAAAGCCTGCCATCGGTCGCTGCCCGCGAGCGTCCCGATATTGCCGGTAGACAGGGCGCAGCGGTCGACCTCGTGGATGTCACTGGTACGGATCGGGGCGTCGTTCAGCCAGGCGCCGGCGCCCTCCTCGGCCCACGCAATCTCCTCGAACATCGGTGCACTCGACACGCCAAGCACAATGCGGCCGCGCCGCATGAGGGCGATCTGCGTGGAAAAAAACGGGTACTCACGCACGAAGCCCTTCGTGCCATCGATTGGGTCCACTAGCCAGACGTGCTCGGCCTCCAGCTTCTCGCTGCCCGTCTCTTCGCCGTAAAAGCCGTGGTCCGGGAACCGCTCGAGAATGATTGCCTTGATCGCGCGCTCGCACTCCACGTCAGCCTGCGTCACGGGCGTGCGGTCCTCTTTCGTGGAGATTTCCAGGTTGCCCCGGTAGTAGCCGCGGGCAATCTCGGCAGCGGCCTGCGCCGCCTCCAGCGCGGTGCTGGCGTGGTCTGACATCTTCATACGGTGGTCCTGACGGTTGCCCAACGGTTGGCCAATGGTAGGCACTAGTGGCGCGGCATGCGCTGCGCCGGATTGTAGCGAAAAGTCCAACGCAACTGTACGGCCCGGGCGTGGTCTACAGGGACATCGCAAGCCACTGGCGGTAGCCGGTGGCCCCAGAAAAGGATATAATGTTATAACTTTAGCGGTTCCGCCCCGGGCTGGACCGCTTTTTGCTGTCGAGTCTCTTCGCCGGCATCATTGCCCCTGGAAGCTTCCCACTATGGATTCTCTTTCAAAGCCAACCGCCGCTCGTCGGGCCGCCGCTGCCCTCAGCCTGCTTTTCCTGTCGGCGGTGAGCACCGCCGCCTTGGCACAGGACCGGCCCGCGCCGGCAGTCATCGTTGCAGAAGTCACCACTGGCGACATCGCCGACCGGCTGGAAGCGCTGGGCACGGCGCGGGCCACCGAGTCAGTGACCGTGACGAGCGTGCTCGCCGAGCGCGTCATCGAGCTTGGCTTCGACGACGGCGACCGGGTAACGGAAGGCCAGGTGCTGGCGCGGCTGGACAACCGCATCGACGCCGCCAACCTGGAGCGGGCCCGCGTGACGCTGCGCGAGCGCCGCAACGCACTGGAACGAGCCGAGAACCTGGCCGCGAAAAACCTGGCGTCTGCGGAAAACCTGGACGCCGCCCGCCTCGCCGCACAGCAGGCCGCAGCGGAAGTGACCGGCCTGGAGGCACAGGTCGACCGGCATATTATTCGCGCGCCCTTTGACGGAACGGTCGGGCTGCGCATGGTCAGCGTTGGCGCGCTCGTGTCGCCGGGCGACGTCATCACCACGCTGGATGACACCCGGCAGATCAAGCTCGACTTCCCCGTGCCCGCCATTCACCTGACCAAGCTCGCGCCGGGCCAGCGGGTGAGCGCCTCGCTCGACGCCTCCGGAGTAAACCCGGTCGAGGGCGTCGTGGCCACCGTGGGCTCTCGTGTCGACCCGGTGACGCGCTCGGTCGTCATCCGGGCGGTGCTGGACAACCGCGCCGGCGACATCCGGCCAGGCATGCTGATGCGCGTTGCGCTTGAAAGCAACCCGCGCACCGCGCTGATCGTGCCGGAGTCGGCGCTTATGCCGCGAGGCAAGGTGCAGAACGTGTTCGTGATCGGCGCTGACAACACAGCCGAGCTGCGCGAGATCACGATTGGTGCACGCACGCCGGGCAAGGTTGAGGTGCTGGCCGGACTCTCCGACGGTGAGCGCGTTGTCACCGACGGCATCGACAAGGTCAGGAACGGCCGCCCGGTCACCGTGCGCGCGGTGAGCGACGGCAGCCGCAGTCTCACTGAACTGCTCTCGCAGACGGCGGCGCCATGATTCTCTCTGACGTTTCGGTCAAGCGGCCGGTATTCGCCTCAGTCGTTGCATTACTGCTGGTCGCGTTCGGCATCGTGGCCTTCGACCGCCTGCCGCTGCGCGAGTACCCCGACATCGACCCGCCCATCGTGTCGGTCAGTACGGGCTACCCCGGCGCCGCCGCGAACATCGTCGACACCCGCATCACCGAGATCATCGAAGACCGGATCTCCGGCCTCGCCGGCATCCGCTCCATCGTCTCCAGCAGCCGCGACGGCGAGTCTCGCGTAACCGTGGAGTTCGACACGAGCCGCGACATCGACTCCGCCGCCAACGACATTCGCGACCGCGTGTCCGGCGTGCTGGACAACCTGCCCGACGAGTCCGACCCGCCAGAAGTGCGCAAAGTCGACAGCAGCGACGACGTGATTCTGTGGTTCAACCTCGAAAGCGACACCATGACGGTGCCGCAGCTCACCGACTACGCCAACCGCTACCTGGTCGACCGCTTCTCCGTCGTCAACGGCGTGGCTAGAGTGCGCGTGGGCGGTGGCAAGGAATACGCCATGCGCGTCTGGCTCAAGCGCGACGAAATGGCGGCCCGCGGTATTACCGCTGATGACATCGTGAACGCACTGCGCGCCGAGAACGTCGAGCTGCCGGCCGGCAGCATCGAGTCGGCCGACCGGCAGTTCACCGCGCGGCTCGACCGCACGTTCGGCACGCCTGAGTCGTTCGCCTCGCTGGTGCTTGGCGCAGGCGACAACGGCTACCTCGTGCGCCTGTCTGACGTCGCCCGCGTCGAAGTTGGCGCAGTGGAGGAACGGTCCACGTTCCGCGGCAACGGCAAACCAATGGTGGGCCTTGGGATCATCAAGCAGTCCACCGGCAACATTCTGGACGTGGCGCGCGGCGTCAACGCTGAGTTTGACCGCGTGGTGCCCACGCTACCGGCAAACATGAAAATCTCCCGCAGCTATGACACCTCGGTGTTTGTGGAAGAAGCGGTGCGCGAGGTCTACAAGACGTTAGGCATTGCCATCGGCCTGGTGGTTCTGGTGATATTCGCCTTTCTTGGCAGCGTTCGCGCAATGCTGATTCCAGCAGTCACCGTGCCGGTGTCCCTGATCGCCACGTTCACTGCGCTGCTTGCCCTGGGCTTCTCCATCAATCTTCTTACCCTGCTTGCACTCGTGCTCGCCATTGGCCTCGTGGTGGACGACTCCATCGTAGTGCTGGAGAACATCCACCGGCGCATGGACGACAAGCACGAGACGCGCCTGGTCGCGAGCTTTCGTGGCACCAGGCAGGTGGGCTTTGCGGTGGTCGCCACAACGGTGGTGCTTGTCGCGGTGTTCGTGCCAATCGCGTTCCTTCAGGGCGACATCGGCCGGCTGTTCTCGGAGTTTGCGCTGACGATGGCAGCCGCGGTGATTTTCAGCAGCGTGGTTGCACTCACGCTGACGCCGATGCTTGCCACCAAGATACTTCGTCCCGACGGCACCCACACCGGCGCCGGAGGCGTCGTTGACAAGGCGTTTCGGCGGGTGCGCAGCGGCTACCGGCGCCTGCTGTCCGCTTCGGTTACGCATCCCAAGACCGTCGTGTTCGCCTTTCTCGCGCTGCTGGCCGCGTCCGGCTGGCTGCTGAAGGCCACGCCCGGCGAGTACGCGCCGCGGGAAGACCGCGGTGCATTCTTCCTTCTCGTCAACGGGCCGCAGGGTGCGACCTACGACTACATGAAGGAATACATGGACGAAGTTGAGCGCCGCATGATGCCCTACGTGGAATCTGGTGAGATGACGCGACTCATCGTGCGTGCCCCGCGCGGTTTCGGCAACACCGAGAGCTTCGACAGCGGCATCGTGATTGTGCTGCTCAAGGAGTGGTCGCAGCGCGGCCCGGCCTGGGATTACATGAACGAAGTACAGGAGCTCGTCGCCGACCTGCCCGGCGTGCGGGCATTCCCGGTCATGCGCCAGGGCTTCGGCGGCGGCATTGGCAAGCCTGTCCAGTTCGTCGTGGGCGGCGGCACCTATCCGCAGCTCGCCGAGTGGCGCGACTCACTGCTGGAACGGATCGCCGAGAACCCGAACCTCACGCAGGTCGACTCCGACTACAAGGAGACCAGGCCGCAGCTGCAGATCACAACCGACTACGCCCGCGCCGCCGATCTCGGCGTAACCGTGAGCGCCATCGGTCAGACGCTGGAAACGATGCTCGGCTCACGCCGAGTCACGACGTACATCGACGACGGTGAAGAGTACGACGTTATTCTCGAAGGCGAACGCGACGCCCAGCGCACGCCGACCGACATCGACAACATTTACGTGCGCTCCAACCGAACCGGCCAGCTGATTCCGCTCAGCAACCTCGTGAAAATTTCCGAGTCGGCTGACTCGGACACGCTGAACCGGTACAACCGCGTTCGCGCTATCACGATCGAGGCCAACCTCGCCGACGGCTATTCCCTCGGTGAGGCCCTGACCTACCTCGAGGGGCTGGTGGCGGAAACGCTGCCCGAGACTGCGATCATCGACTACAAGGGCCAGTCGCAGGACTACAAGGAATCCAGCGGCTCCACGACCTTCGTATTCGCGCTGGGCCTGCTCGTTGTATTCCTCGTGCTTGCCGCGCAGTTCGAAAGCTACATCCATCCACTCGTCATCATGATGACGGTGCCGCTGGCCGTGGCCGGCGCGCTGTTCGGGCTCTACATGAGTGGCGGCACGATCAACATTTACACACAGATTGGCCTCATCATGCTCATTGGCCTGGCCGCGAAGAACGGCATTCTCATCGTTGAGTTTGCCAACCAGCTTCGCGACGAGGGCATGACGTTCGATGACGCGCTGCTGGAAGCGGCGGAAGTGCGCCTTCGCCCCATCGTGATGACCGGCATCACCACGGTGGCCGGCTCCGTCCCGCTGCTCATGGCGAGCGGCGCCGGCGCCGAAACCCGCGCGTCCATTGGCATGGTGGTGTTCTCGGGTGTGCTGGTAGCCACCGTGCTTACCACGATCGTCGTGCCAGTGGCCTACTCGCTGCTTGCCCGCCGCACCGGTGCCCCCGGCGACGTGGCACGCCGCCTGGAAACGCAGATTCGGGAAACGAATGAGGCGCGCAAGCCGCAGCTTGTCGATGAGCCGGCGTCGCCGGTTCGGGACGACGCCGTCGGCTTTTAGGCCCTGGCACAAGGCGGGCACGCCGTGTTCTTGCGCGAGTAGCTGCCGCCGGCTGCTTCGCGCTACACTCGACCGCGCCCGGCCGCCGTCTCCGGCGGCGAACCTTGCGGAGTTCGAATGGACCGGCTTTTTCAGAGCGTCATCGACGAGTGGAACCGGCTGGTTGAGATACTGCCGCGGCTGGCCATCGCTCTTCTCGCCCTTGCTATTACGATGCTCATTGGCCGCCTGGTTGGCCGCACCGTCGAAACAATCATCCAGCGCAGCTCGCTGCCAAAAACGCATGGTTCGTTTTTTCGCAAGCTCGTTTTCTGGGTGTTTGTATTTATCGGCGCGCTGATCGGTATGAATGTGCTCGGCCTTCAGGGGCTCGCCGCGGGGCTGCTGACGGGCGGCGGCGTCACCGCTGTCGTGCTCGGCTTTGCGTTTCGGGAAATCGGCGAGAATTTCCTCGCCGGCTTCTTTCTCGCCTTCAGCCGGCCGTTCAAGATCGGTGACCTGATCGAGTCCGGTGGCCTGCGCGGCACGGTACGCAGCATCGAGCTTCGTTACACGCACGTGCGCAGCTCCGACGGCAAGGACATCTTTATCCCCAGCTCACAGCTGTTCAAGGCGCCGCTCATCAACTTCACCCGCGACGGTCTGCTGCGCGCTGCCTTCACAGTCGGCATAGACTACGGTGACGATCCGCTGCGCGCGACGCAGCTGCTGCTTGAGACCCTGCAGGCAGTGGATGGCGTCCTTGCCGAGCCCGGACCCGCCGTCACGCTCACCGGCATGCTCGACGCATGGGTTGAGATCGAGCTCATGTTCTGGGTCAACACCTTCGACAAATCGCGCGGTCTCGGCACGGTGCGCACAGCGGCGATGGCCGCAGCGCGCCAGGCGTTGCTGGACAACGGCTTCACCCTGAGCGCCGACACCACAAGCAACCTGGCGGTTGGCGTGCGCCAGCCAGTGGCTGTCACCGTGCACGCCGCGACGGAGCAATCATGAAAGTTCAAGCAGCAGCCATATCCTTGAGCGGCACGGCGTTTGCCGTGGTCCTGGTTCCCATGGATCTCGTCAACGCACCCGGTGAGGCGGACATGGCCATCGAAGCGCTACAGCCCACCTTCGGTGGTGTACCGGTCGTGCTGATGGCACAGGCCGACGACGGCTCACCCAATTATTACGGCGACGAAGACCTCGTGCGGCTGCTCGAGGGTGTGCCGATTGACCAGATGCCCTGGAAAGAATACTCGGCTTGACAGCCACCGGGTGCGGGGCTACCTTCGCCGCCGCGCTGGCTCGTCTGCAGCGCCACTCACGAAAAACCGACAATGCAAGCACCGCCGGATACACTACCGCGCGCTGATAGCTTCTACGAACCTCGGCCAAAGGAAAGGAAATGGGCAACCGACTGACCAAAATCTACACCCGCACCGGCGACGCCGGCACCACTGGCCTTGGCGACGGGACGCGTGTAGCCAAGGACAACATGCGGGTGGACGCCTACGGCGAGGTTGACGAGCTCAACGCCTGCATTGGCGTGCTGCTGGCCTCTGGTCCTTTGCCGGACGAGATCACAGCCTGCCTGACCGAAGTGCAGCACGACCTTTTCGACCTGGGCGGCGAGCTGTGCATGCCCGGCTACTCGCTCGTACAACCGGAGTTTGTCGACCGCCTGGAAAACCAGCTCGACCAGTTCAACGAGGCGCTGCCGCCGCTCAAGGACTTCATCCTGCCAGGGGGCGGCCCAATGTCCGCGGCGTGCCACCTGGCCCGCACCGTTTGCCGGCGCGCGGAGCGACGCATCTGGACGCTGGCCGCGAAAGAAACGGTGAGCGAGATCGCGCCGCGCTACGTCAACCGGCTGAGCGACCTGTTGTTTGTGATCGCGCGCGTGCTGGCGCGGCAGGAAGCGGGGTCTGAAGTTCTATGGAAACGCGGCCGCGACTGAGCCCGGTCGCAGGGCGCCACCGCGGGCGCGCGCCTAGACCGCAAGCCCGAACAGCGTAAGCGCAGCGACGCCGGTCAGCCAGACGAAGAGCGTACGGTTAACCAGGCGCATGGCGCAGCGCGCCACGGCGGCGGCGGGGCTTAAGGTCGTCATACTCTCGTCACCTGAGCCTGCGAGCGCCCCTCGACCTGCGCAGGCAACGATTTCCTGATTTGTGTCATAGAAGTGCCGCGTGCCGCGCTGGTAAACCCGGCGCCATTCCGCCACTGCACCGTCAAAGCTTCCCGCCAACGCATAGCCCAGCGCCACGAGGTTCGACGGCAAAAACGCCATCAGGCCGTGCACCCGCTGCAGGCTGCGCAGCAAGGAGCGGTCGCGTTCATCGACATCCGTCTTGCGACCGGTTTCGAAAATCGCACGGCGGCGCAGCAGGTCCGTAACGCGAAACAGCCAGGCGCCCACCGGACCCAGCACCATGAACCAGAAGATCACGCCGAAGATGCGGTTATTCGCCTGCACGAAAATCGCTTCCTCGATGGCCAGCACGCGCTGACCGCACTCTGCCGGCGGGTCGGTTTCCAGCAGTTCCTTGGCTACCCGCGTCGCCTTGATGTCGTCGCCCGACTGGGTGGCCTGCACGAAATCGTCAACCTCGTCACCCAGGTCGCGGGGCCCCAAAGAAAACAGCAGCACGAAAACCGCGAACAGGAGATACGGCACGCCGAGCAAGGTATCCCTGAACACGATCGCGATGAGGACTACCGGCGTCACCGGCACGAGCACAATCAGAAAGGTCAGCACGGCCAGCGCGATGCCGCTGGACTGGTGCAGGCGGACAAACGCCGCGTCAAAGTAGCGATCGAGCCAGCGCGGCTCGCGCAGATGCAGCAGCTGGGTGAGCATGCGCTCGATTAACAGGCCAAGCCCAAGCGCAATCAGGTTCATGCGAGGCGGCTCCGCGGTGCCGCCGCCAGCAGCCGGTGCAGGCGGGGCCAGTCGAAGGCAGGACCTGGATCCGTCTTGCGGCCGGGGGCGATGTCGGCGTGGCCGGCGATTCGCTGTGTGTCCAGTGCAGGGTACGCGCCGCACAGCGCCTGAACGAGCGCCACAAGGGCCGCGTACTGCTCCGCTGCATACGGGGTTTCGTCGGTGCCTTCGAGTTCGATGCCCACGGCAAAATCATTGCAGGCGGTGCGCCCTTCGAACGTCGACTGCCCGGCGTGCCAGGCGCGTTTATGGAAGGGCACGTACTGCACGACGCTGCCATCGCGGCGAACAAGCACGTGTGCCGACACCCGCAAGTCGGCAATCGTCTCAAAGAACGGGTGCTCGCTCGGATCGAGCTCGTTCAGAAAAAACCGGCTAATGTAGTCACCGCCGAATTCGCCCGGCGGCAGACTGATACCGTGCACCACAATGAGGTCGACGGCGACGCCCTGCGGGCGGTCATCGCAGTTGGGCGACGGCAGGTAAACGGCACCGTCGACGAGACCGGTTGTTGTATCGATCCGCATGTCGTCATGGTAACCCGAAAGGCCTGCGGCTTGCGCAGGAAGCGGCCCTCAGCCAGTATTTCCCGGTCGCGTCAGCCAGAGCAAACCCTACGTTGCGAATTCCCCGTCTTTTCTGTCCGCAAACCATCACGGCGAACGCTGTTCTTAAGCTCGATGACGAGGCAGCCCGGCACGCGTCCCGCGTGCTGCGCCTTCGCGCCGGTGCCAAGGTTGTGCTGTTCGACGGTAGCGGCTTGGAATACCCCGCAACGCTGACCGAGGTCAGCAAATCGACC
>JBCAXP010000061.1:0-15973 GCA_038533995.1 Pseudomonadota bacterium | reverse complement strand
ACGCCAGCCTGCACTCCGATGCGCCCTTCGGCGTCGGCACGCTCGCCCGGGCGATCCAGGCCCGCCAGCGTAAACATCTGCGTGACGTACTCGCGGTAGCCGGCACGGTACTTCTCGAACCGATCACCCTCGCTCAGGTAGTAGTCGCGGTCGGGCATACCGAGACCGGACTGACCGACAAAGGCAATGTAGCGGGTGGTATCGGCAGGATCGGGAATGATGCCGACGCCGAAGGGCGCATCGGAGTGCAGGCTGGCGTACTGCTTCGTCAGGTCTTCCGGCGTGCTGATGGCATAAATGGCATCCACGTACGGCTGTAGCGGCTCCTTGCCCAGCTCGTCGAGGCGCCCGGCGTTCATCCATGACTGGTAGTAGTCGCCCACTTTCTGCTCGAGCGAGCCCGGCTTGGCCGCCTCGGCTGCCAGGTCCTCGACGATGGAGCGAATGTTGAATTCCGCCTCAAGGGACAGCTTCGTAAACATGCCGTAGCGGGAAAGATCGGCCGGAATCTCGAACGTCGCGTTCCAGGTGCCGTTGGCGTACGCGTCGAAGTCGTCCCCCGGCGCCACCGCCAGGTCGCGCTGTTCGAGTTCGACGCCCCAGGCGCCTAGCACCGGGGCCGCGGCGGGCGCCGCCATTGCCTTGCTGGCATCGGCGGCCGGTTGGGTGCTCGGCGTGGAGCACGCGGCCAGCGTGACGCTGGCGGCGGAAGCGAGGACGGTGAGAGCTCTGTGCAGTATGCGGCGGTTCATGACGCTGCCTCCGGAGACTTAAGCGGTCGCCCGCGAACGGGGCGCGCCTGAAGATGGCCGGAGACTACCCCATCCGGCCCTTGAATTGTACCGTGAGGCCTTGCCTGAAGGCCTCACGGGCGGCTTCGAGCCCGGGTTCCCGGGCGGCTTCCCGGGCCGCTGGGCAGCGGCTGTGGTCAACAGTTCTGGGCGCCGCTTATGATATCTTCGCAAATCTCTTTGAACCGGGCGCGGCTTTGGCTATCGAAGTCTGGACACAAGCGCAGTAACCGGAGCGGGCAGCAGGCCCGACAGGATCATTCGGACGATGACCAGTTCCCCCACATTCCGCCGATTGCCGGGCGTTCTCGCCGCCGCGCTGCTCGTGGGCGGTTGCGCTGCCCAGCCGCCGCTGGAAGAACCCGAGCTGGTCAACACCAACCACTCGGATTTCACCGGCTCGTGGGAACTCAACTTCGGCCGCAGCGACGACGTCAACCACGAGCTGCGCCAGCTGTTCCGCCGCCTGAGCGGCAGCACCCAGCGCGCGGCCCGCAACGGCACCCGAACGCAGAACTCCGGCCTTATCGCCTCGCAGGGCGCCGCGCAGGCCGTCATCGACCTGGCCCGCCTGGCCGAATCCATCACGCGCACACAGGTGCTGCAGATCGAGCACAACGAAGAGACGATCGAAGTGAAGCGCGAGGATGACTTCGCTCTCACCTGCGGCTTCTACGATACGCTGCCCGAGTCGGCAGCCAACATGTACGGCCGCGAGGTCTGCGGCTGGGACGGCCATCAGCTCGTATTTTATATTGGCCTGCCAGACGGGCTCACTGTCAGCCATCGAATGACGGTCGCGCCCAGCAACGAGCAGCTGCACATCGCTACCACCGTGGCCTCCAGCACTGCCCCCGTGCCGTTTACGCTCAACCAGTTTTTTGACCGTTTTGAAGAAGTCGAATCCGAGTTCGACTGCACCTACACCCTGACGCGGCAGAAGGTCTGTACGCCGCGCCGCGCATCAAACTGACCGCATTGGCCACGCAATCTCGTCTCTGGGCGCCAGCCGCACTGGCGCTACTCGCGGTTAGCGGCTTCGCCCAGGCGCAAACCGGTGGCGAGCTTCCGGCGCCGCCGGTCATGGAAGAGCGGGACCCGCGGTATCTCGACGTGACCCTGTCTGTGCTTGACCCAGGGCTCCCGGAACGCGATTCCCAGGTGCGCGCCGCGGGCATCTATCCCGAGATTCGCAACGTGGAGGCCAGCTACCTGCCCTTCGTGCTGCGCAGGATGATGGTGGCCAGCAGCGAGTGGGGCGTGGTGCGCGTGGTTCCCGAGGCCGATCCGACGGCGGAGCTGCAGGTCTACGGCACCATTCTCGAATCCAATGGCGTCACGCTCACGCTCGCGATTCGCGCGGTGGACAGCACGGGCCGGGAATGGCTTAACCGGACCTTTTCCGAATCCTCGCTGAACTACAGCAGCCGCTTCGTCGAGCCCTTCACGAATCTCTATCAGCAAATCGCCAGCGCGCTTGTAAAGGTGCGAAGAGGCCTGAGCGAAAAGGAACTGCTGTCGATCATCGAAATCTCCAGTCTGCGCTACGCCGCCGAACTCGTACCGGAAGCGTACGGCAGCTACCTCGCGGAACAGCCGGACGGGAGCCTGCGCGTGCGGCGCCTGCCGTCCCGCGACGACCCGCTGATGGCCCGCGTCAACCGGGTGCGTGAGTTCGAAAACCTGTTCACCGACACCGTCGACGAGGAATACCGCCTGCTGCAGGACGAGATCGCGGCCACCTACAGCCTGTGGTGCCGCTACCGCCGCCAGGTCACCGAGTACCTGCAGGACGAGGAACAGCGCGCCCGCAACCGCAGGACCACGGCGCCCCGCGGCAGCTTCGAGGCCATGCGCCGGCATTACGACAACTTCAAGTGGTCGAAGCTCCAGGAACAGCAGCTGTCGCAATGGGCGGAAGGCTTCAGTAACGAAGTCGACGCCACCGTAGTGGAGGTGGAGGGCCGGCTGGTGGAGCTCACCGGCGACCTGGATTCCCGGTACGAAGAGTGGCGCCGCATCCTCCGGTCGATCTTCGAAATCGAGAACCAGACGCCATGAGGTACAACCAGACCCCGTCAGGTAGAATAACGAAAAGAAGAAAAACCGGGCAGAACATAATGCACAAATCTCACATGCTGCTGCTGGCGGCCCTGGCGCTGCCGGCCTCGCCAGCGTCCTTTGCCAGCACGCCGGTGTTCTCAGACCAGACCGCGGCGTCCGGGCTGACCTTTGTGCACCGTCCGGCCTCGTCCAACCCGTCCCGGCCGATGGCGGCCGGTGGCGCGGTGGGCGACTTCAATGGCGACGGCTATCCCGATCTCTTTGTCATTGGCGGTGGCAACGTTGCCGATGCCTTATTTCTAAACAACGGCGACGGCACGTTCACGGACAAGGCCGCCGAGTGGGGCCTCACCGCACTTCACATGGGCGTTGGCGCCACCGTTGGCGACTACGACCGCGACGGCAAAGACGACATCTTCGTCACCAGCATGGGCAAGACCGCACCGCGGGCGGCGGGTGGCCAGCACAAGCTCTACTGGAACCGCGGCAACGAATTCACCGACATCGCCGACAAGACGCGGGTAAACCGCACCACCGAGTGGCCAGACGGCTACGGCGCCACCTTTGGCGACTTTGACCTTGACGGCGACCTGGACCTCTACGTCAGCGGCTGGCACGGCGCAAGCGAAGAGCAGGCGTCGCGGCTGTTCCGGCGCAACGACGACGGCACGTTTACAAACGTGACCGACGAAGCGGGCCTGTTCCAGGTGCCGGCCCAGTCGTTTGGCGCGGTCTTCGCTGATATCAACAACGATCGCTGGCCTGACCTGCTTATCGCCGGCGACTTCGGCACGTCCCGCGTCTATCTCAACAAGGGCGACGGCACGTTTGAATCGATCGACCCCGGCACCGGGCAGACGCTCGAAGACGAAGGCGCCGACTGGTCGATCGGCCGCGCGCACAACGCGATGGGCACGACGGTGGGCGATTTCAATCGTGACGGCCGGCCGGACTGGTTCGTGACCGCGATCTGGCCCACGTGGATGGACGAACACCCGTTCTGGGGTAACGGCCTGTACACCAACCAGGGTAACGGCGTGTTCCTGGAAACCAGCGTCACCGCCGGCGTGAATGACGGCGGCTGGGGCTGGGGCACGACCGCCGCCGACTTCAACCTCGACGGCTGGCAGGACATCATCATGACGAACGGCTGGTTCGAAACCGACCCGGTCACCGGCCACACGTTCGACAACGACCCCGCCTTCCTCTTCATCAACCGCGGCGGCAAGTTCGACGACCTCACTGAGCAAGCGGGCATCGACCACACCGCGCAGGGCCGTGGCTTGTTGCACTTCGATTACGACCTCGATGGCGACATGGACCTGGTCATCCTCGCCTACGACGACGCGCTCACGCTGTACCGCAACGAGACCATCAATTCATCGTCTGATGCATCAGACTCGAACTGGCTGAAAGTGCGCCTCGACACAAGCGGCCACCCAGCCCTCGCGCCGAACGGCCTCGGCGCCGTGGTGCGCGTTATCGCAGGCCGCGAAATGCAGTACTTCCAGGTGACGAGCGGCGGCACGTTCGTGGGCCAGAGCGAACTGGTCGCTCACTTCGGCCTCGGCGCAAACGAGGCTGCCCAGTGGGTGATCGTCGAATGGCCAGACGGCACGCACACCGCGCGCCGCGGCGTGCCCGCCAACGCAGACCTCACGCTGACTCCTCCGCCGACGCGTTAGCCCGCCAAGCTTATCTTGCCGCTAGCCCCTTGGCCAGGTCACGCCGCGCACGTCGAAAAATCGTCTGGCCAATGGCTCGCCGCTGGCAAACACAACGCCGCTTCGGTTGAGGTACACGGAGTCCTCGCGATTGAGGTTTAGCCGCGCGCCCTCCGCATCGGAAACCCACGCGCCAAGCTCCCCGTAGATACACGCCGTGGCGGCGAAGTCCCAAAAGCAGCCGCCGCCGTTTGTGGGCTTGGGTAGCTTGAAGTAACACGCCGGCGGGTTCTCCAGGCACCGTATCGCGTTCATCACGGCGCCGCCGTGCGTTCCCCATGCAGCGTCCAGGCCGCGAGCAATAGGCTCGAACGACGGACGTTTTGCTTCGCTGCGGTCAGTGAAAATTGTCGGCTTGCTCTCGGCAGCATGGCTGGGCAATTCCCAGGGCTCACCATTGCGGAAGGCGCCACCGCCTCGCAAGGCGTGGTACAGCGTGTGCGTTACCGGGTCGTAGACGACGCCGATGTGCGGCAAGCCCTCACGCGATACCAGCCCGACAGACACCGCGTAGCCGGGCTCGGCGTTGACGAAACTCTGCGTACCGTCAATGGGGTCGATGCACCAGAAGAAATCCTTTGTCAGGCGGCTGCCGTCGTCGGGGCTCTCCTCGGCCAGCAAGGCGAGGTCGTGGCCGGCAAACGTGGGCGACAGCACATCGAGAATCATCGCCTGGCTGTTGTGATCCACCTCTGTGACGATCTGCGGGGTCGGTGAACCGTCGGGATCCTTGTGCTCTACCCGGGTCGGCCGGGTTGCCGCTACGTAGCGACCAGCGGCCGTCGCTGCCTCGATGGCCTTGTCGCAAAGCCGTTGCAGTTCTCGCGAGGTAAGAGTCATAACTGGTCCAGTACCTCGCGGGCCAGCCGCCGGCTGTAGCGATGGATCTTCCAGTGCCCTGGGCTCCAGCCTTGCAGGAAGCGGAAGAAGTCTGTCCATGCCACCGGGTACAGACCCCGCCAGTCCGTTTCGAGCGCCGTGAAATCCACCGCCTTGTCGTGCGATTGCAGTGCCGAGGCGAGCGCGCCGAAGTAGTAGTCGAGCAACCAGCCCTCGTGCTGCTCGCACTCGTCTTCCGAGAGACAGCTGCTGAGAAAATACGCCACGTCCTTCATTCCACAGCCGCCGCCGACGTACTGAAAATCAACCGCGGCCACCCGGCCATCATCCGTGAAGCAAAAGTTCGCGACCTTGGCATCGCCGTGCACGAGCGTCTGGAACGGGCTTGCGTTGAGTCTCTCGTCGATGCCACGGGCCGCCGCTTTGAGTTCGCGATGGTCCATTTCTTCGAGCTCGTCCGGCCGCGTGTCGAGGTGCCAGTACGTGCCGGTTTCCCACAGTCCCTTCGGAGCTTCGTTCATGAAAGTCGCATGGAAGTTCGCCAGCCAGGCAAGGCAGGACTTGAGTCCAGGTTCGGACAGCCCGCCGCGTCGCCCATCGAAGCCAGCCGCGTCCAGGTCCTCAAGCACCATGAAAACCTCGTCGCCGTGCGTCTCGAGTGCAAGGCACTGCGGCACTCGACACGCCTCGTCACAGCGTGACGCCCAGCGCTCGTACCACGTCGACTCCACCTTGTATGACTTCACCTTTCTTTCGTGGGACTGACTCGTATTCCAGCCGCGCGGGTGATGGGTGTCGGTTGGCCAGCGCACGTGCTTGACGACCACGCTCCGTGCCTGCGGGGCAACGTCATCACCCGCGAGCGCAACCCTGACGATATTGCCGTAGCCACTCCACAGACTCTGAAGCTGCTCGATGCCCGCCAACGCTGACGCGCCCGTCGCCTGCAGAACAACTTTCTCGAAATGCTCATCCATGCGGATGTGACCCTGCACCTTCCTGGTGGCGCGACGCGTCGGCCTTTGCGTAGAGCACGGGACCAATAGCGAACCACGCCACGACAAGCAGCCACTCCTGCCACACGAGCGCCGCCGGCATGCCGGGAAGGTACAACACCGTGATCGCAAGGC
Organism: Pseudomonadota bacterium; assembly: GCA_038533995.1. GTDB lineage: Bacteria > Pseudomonadota > Gammaproteobacteria > Steroidobacterales > JBCAXP01 > JBCAXP01. Next base: position 9,424 of record JBCAXP010000061.1, on the reverse strand, counting down.
TTACGAGCACACCCAGCACGCCCGCACCGATGCCGCCCGGCAGGCGAAACGGACGCGGCATGGCGGGTTCGCGCCGACGGAGCACAACAAAGCTCAGACATACGAACAAGTACGCGATCATCAGGCCAAAGCCGCCGCCATCAACAAACCAGATCAGCGCCTGGCGACCGAGAAACGGTGCCAGCGCGCCGAGCACGCCGATGAACAACAGCGCATTCACCGGCGTTCGGGTCTCCGGATGGAGACGGGCAAACCACGACGGCAGCATCGACGAGTCGGCGAGCGCAAACACCGCGCGGCTTCCGCCAACGAGAAAGCCGTTCCAGCTCGTCACGATGCCGGCAACGCCGCCGACAAGCAGAAGGATTGCACCGGCGCGTCCCCACGCCGCCCCGGAGGCCGCCACGGTGGCAAGCTCCACGCTCTGGCGGCTGCTGTCGGTAAGCAGCATGCCAACCGCAAGCTCAATCAGCAGGTACCAGGCCACCGCCATGACGATCGACACGACGAGCAGCAGGCCAATACGACGAGGCGGCAGGTCGATTTCCTCGGCGGCCTGCGGAATAACGTCGAAACCCACGAGCATGAAGGGCACCAGCGCCATTGCTGCCAGCACGCCCTTCGTGCCGTCGACGAAAAGCGGCTCCATCCTGGCTGCCTCGCCCGACACCGCCAGGCCGACAAACAACGCGAACCCCGCCAGCAGCACGACCGCAACGACCAGGCCCTGCGCGAACGCCGACAGGCGAACACCGCGGATATTCAGCCACGTCAGCGCCACCGACGTTGCCGCCCCGAGCAACGCCTGGTCGGCGAACACCTCGCTGCCGCCGATGCTCCAAAGGGCACCGTTGCCCAGGAAAGGGAACAGGTGTGTCAGCACCGTCGGCAACGCCACCGCCTCGAACGCCACCACCGACACGTAGGCAAACACGATCGCCCAGGTGCAGGCAAAGCTCGCGTGCCGGCCAAGGGCGCGCAGGCTGTAGGCGTGCTCGCCGCCGACGTCGGGCATGGCGGCGGCGAGTTCGGCATAGATCGCGCCGATCAACACGATGGCAGCCCCGGCAACGAGCGTTGCGATCAGCGCGCCACCGGTACCGGCGCGCTGCATGAGCGGTGCGATGAGCACAACCCACGACCAGCCGATCATGGCGCCAAACGACAGCGCCAGCACGTCCCAGTTGCGCAAGGTACGCAGCAGGCCGTGCCGGGTAACGGTTCCGACGGGCGTCTCTTTCATCCCGGTATAATACGCAACGCCGGCACGAAGTGACGGCGGCGCGGCGGAGTGATGTTTGTGAGAGCTGCTGGTGGCGGCTAGTAAAAGCGCCCGATGCCCGCGAGGCGAGAGCGGTAAAACGGTGTATCCAACCGCTCCATGCTGACTTCGCGGCCGGTCGCTGGCGCATGCACAAAGCGCCCGTCCTCAACATAGATGCCCACATGGGCAATTTTGCGGTCGATGCGAAAGAACACGAGGTCTCCTGGCTGCAGGTCGTCTCGCTCAACGGGGCTGGCGTGTCTGCGTTGCTCGGCCGCGGTGCGCGGAACGGCGATGCCCGCCTTGCCGTAGGCAAACTGCACAAGGCCGCTGCAGTCGAAACCCTGCATCGATTCGCCGCCCCACTGGTACGGCGTTCCCAGCGTCGCAAGGGCATGCCGGGCGATCTGCGCGCCGGTGGACGGCATCACTGCCGGTTCGACGCTGACGACGGCACCCGGTTGCGACACCGGTGGCTCAACTGGCTGCCAGGCACAGGCCTGTAAACCTAAAAGCGCAATGACCGTAACGGTCGGGCGCCATGTTCTCGTTGCCGCACGCATGGTCAATATTCTAGCGGAAGCCAACTGAACGGCGGCTGAAAAAAAAAAGCCCCGGTCCAGCGGACCAGGGCGTTCTTCATTGCGGCTACTGCCGGGCTACTAGCGCATTGCGCCCCGCAGCATGCTGTCCAGCGACTCCGGCACGGAGTTGATGGGCGGCGTCGACAGGAAGTATGCAAGGTCAGCGACGGTGTCACGGACGCACTCCAGCGCATTCGGGCCAGCCTCACAGCGTGGCGCAAAGCGCGTCTGCCAGTCCGGGCACACGCTCGCGATGCCTGCGATCAGCGGCGCACCGGTACCTGCTTCCGCCATTTCGGCGGTGAGAGCCTGCATGGTGATCTCGGCGGCGCGGATGCTGCAGGTGTCACCCTGGATGTCCACGACCGGGCCTTCCTCACCGGGATGACCTTCCCAGTGGCAGAAGTAGTCGTAGAAGCCTTCGCCGGAGACGAGGGCCAGCAGGTCTGCGGTGTGACGACCCAGCGAGCCGGAGATACCGTCTCTCTGGAACGGCAGCGCCATCGCGACATTGGCGATGTTGTCGTCAACCGGGCCACCGCCGGCGATGGACGGCTGAAGCATCGAGTCGGCCCACAGCATCACCGCCTGGCTGACAAGCGCCGTGTCTTCCAGGCCGCTTGAGGAACCGTTGCGCGAATCGTTGCAAACGCCGTCGCAGATGTTCGCAACCCACGAAGGAATCTCCACCTCGGTGCTGCAGCCTTCGATACCGGCGTTCTCGTCCGGCTTCACATCGCGCCAGAAGCAGTTCGTCTCTTCGGTGAACGGGCCACCGTAATCGCAGAAGCCACCGCCGTAGAACGCATTGCAGTCGCGGCTGAAGTAGCACGTACACGGCGGCATTTCCGGATCGGCACCCGTCGGGCCGGGGTTCGTAAAGAACAGCCCCTTGAGCACCGCGAGGTCGGAAAAGTTGGTTGCGCCGTCACCGTTCAAATCGGTGTCAGTGTCTCCGGCAACGAAGAAATTGGACTTCATCACGCCAAGATCTTCGAAGTTGATCACGAAGTCGCCGGTGAAGTCGCCGTCGCACATGTTGCCGTAGTAGTCGCCGTCAGTGTCCCGCTGCAGCGGGTTGAAGGTCAGCGTGCAGTTGTCTTCGTTGTCGTCGTATCCGTCGCCGTCAGAGTCGAAGCTGTCAACAGCCATGGCCGTGTTCATTGACAGTGCCAGCCCCCCCAGCACCATCCACAGTGTTCTTGTTCGCATCAGGTTCTCCCAATTATTCCTTAAGCGTAAGAGCCGGCATTCTAGCTTGCCTGCCGCACCAATTGCACGAAATCTCACGGACCGCGCTGCGAACTTTTACAGATTGCTGCCGTGCATCACGACATATCACGCTGCTGCTGCCGGGCGCCGAGCGCAAGCATCGCGCGGCTCCCCGGCGGAATTAACCACGGCGCGAGACGCTTTAACCAGTGCAGGGTCTTGGCGGCAGGGTCGGGAAACACGAAACGCTTGTCACGTTTTACGCCTGCGATCACCTTGCGCACGACGCCTGCCGGATCGGTCACCATCCAGTCCGGCGGCATAACGTCGGGCAACGACCCGACGCGCTCGGAATCGAGGATGGGGGTTTTACTGAAGAACGGACACACGGTTGTCACACGGATGCTGTGCGGATGGAGTTCCTCGGCAAGCGAGTCGCCAAAGCCCCGAAGCCCGAACTTGGATGCAGCGTAGGACCCCATGCCGGTGGTGCCAAGCCAGCCGGCGACTGACGATATGTTAACTATGTGCCCGCTACCCTTCGCGATCATGCCAGGCACGAACAGGCCGCAAAGTCGCATCGGTGCAAGCAGGTTCACCGCCATGACCTTTTCCCAGGCCTGGGCCGGCACTTCGTCATGTCGTCCGAACACACCAATGCCGGCGTTGTTGACGAGCACGTCAACCTGGATGCCGTCGGCCGTGACAGCATCGAAGAGCAACTGCGCGCCCTCGGGCTCGGCCAGGTTGACTGCCACCGGCTTGGCGAGGGCGGCGCCGGGAACGTCGTTGCGAATTTGTTCGACCAGCGCGTCGAGGGCGGCAGGATCCATATCGCTGGGCACTACGCGCGCGCCAGCCTCGACGAACTGCCGCGTCATGTGTCGCCCAAAGCCGCCGCAGGCACCGGTTATTAGCACCGTGGCGTTTCGAAGGTCTGTCATGCTGTTCCCCTGGTCTGTTGCAGTGGCGCCGCCACACTCGTTTCTCGTTGCGCCTGGCTCACTGTCGTTAACTTCATCGGCGAATTTCGTTACAGTGGGCCGGCTTTGCTGTCATGCGTTACCGGTGACAGCGTCAGTGCCGCACGCCGCGACAACAAAGGCTCGCAAATAGTCTACAAGAGGCAAGCTCGTGTCCAGACTCAACGTCAGTTCAGAAATCGGTCCGCTGCGGCGGGTAATACTGCATCGCCCGGAACTCAGCATGCAACGGCTCACGCCGCAAAACATGCAGGACCTGTTGTTTGACGATGTCATTCGCGTGGAACGCGCAGGCAAGGAACACGACACCTTCAGCGAAGTGCTGCGCAGCTACGACGTCGAGGTGCTTCTGCTGCACGATCTTCTGAGCACGGTGCTCGACAGCTCCGAAGCGCGCAACTGGATTCTCGAACGGCAGGTGACCGAACAGAACCTCGGCCCCGGCCTTGCCCGGGCGGTACGCGAACAGCTTGAGCGCCAGGATTCCGACAGCGTGGCCTCCGCGCTCATCGGTGGCGTTACGCTGGACGATCTCGAAGAACCAGTGGCCACCCTGTCCGGCGAATTGCTGGTTGGCGACACCGATTTTGTCCTGCCGCCGCTACCCAACCACCTGTTCATGCGCGACACCTCGTGCTGGATTTTCGGCGGCGTATCAGTCAACCCCATGGCGATGGCGGCGCGCCATCGTGAAACCGTGCACCTGCAGGCTATCTATCGCTTTCACCCGCTGTTTCGCGACGCGCACTTTGACGTGTGGTACCGCGGCATCGACATGGCGGTGGGTGGCGCCTCCATTGAAGGCGGTGACGTGCTGGTCATTGGCAACGGCACCGTGCTGATGGGCCTGAGCGAACGCACCACGCCACAGGCCGTCGAAATCCTGGCGCTTCGCCTGCTGCGGCAACGAGCGGCTGAGCGCGTCATCGTCGTGGAGTTGCCCAAGCAGCGCAGCTGCATGCATCTCGATACAGTCATGACGCAAATGGACGTCGATTGCTTCAGCATCTACCCGGTCATCATCGAGCGGACCATCCCGTCCTTTGAACTCACGCTCGGCACCGACGGCATGCTGAAATTGAGCCGCGTGGACGACTTCTACAAGGCGCTGGAGAACGCCCTTGGCGTTGACCAGCTTCGCCTGATTACCACTGGCGGTGACAAGTACGCGGCTGAACGCGAGCAGTGGCACGATGCAAACAACGTGTTAACGGTGAAGCCCGGCACCGTAATTGCTTACGAGCGCAACGTTCGCAGCATCGACAAGATGCAGGCGGCGGGCATTACCGTGGTACCCATTCCGGGCGAAGAACTCGGCCGCGGCCGTGGCGGCGCGCGTTGCATGAGCTGCCCCATCGAACGCGATGACATCTGAAAAAACAGGGTTATTAGCCAGGTTATTGGCCCGATTATTGGTAAGTTAAGCTCGGGTTCAGGTAAAGAAGCGTAAGGTTAAGGCGTAACGGATGCGCCGTGTGACTGCGGCGCCTGCCGCCACACAAGTCATACCGGACGTGAGTTATGAACAAATCGCTGACCACCCTGATCGCACTGGCTGCCGCCGCGTGGTTGCTGCCCGGACCCGGCGGAACCGCACTGGGCAACGACATTGTCTCAGTGGAACCGGTTGACGCCGCCGAGCCGCCGGCGCTCACCGCTGAACAGCTGGAAGAACTGGTCGGACCGGTTGCCCTGTACCCGGATGACCTGCTGGCTATCGTACTGCCGGCAGCCACGTACCCACTTGATGTCGTGAAGGCCGCGCGCTTTCTTGAGGAGCGCGACGCTGACAGCAGCATCGAACCGGACGAGGCGTGGGACGAGTCCGTTATCGCGCTTCTCAACTACCCTGAAGTGCTTTCGCTGCTGAACAGCGACCTCGACTGGACCTGGACGCTTGGTGAAGCCGTGCTTTACCAGGAAGAAGACCTTATCGCCGCCGTCGAGGAATTTCGCTCACGCGCCTACGAGGCCGGCAACCTGAATAGCGACAGCCGGCAGGACGTCATCGTTGACGACGGCGCAATCACCATTGCGCCGGTAGACCGCGAGGTGATCTATGTGCCCTACTACGAACCGCGTGAAGTGGTGGTGGTGTCGAGGGCTCCGGTGTATCACTATTACCCGCGCCCGTACCCCGTGTACTACTACCCGTATGCCGCCAACCACTATTTTTCCCGCGGGTTTTTCTGGGGCGTGAGTACCGCGTTCCACATCAGCTTCAACAGCCGCGCCCTGCGCCTGCATCACTACAGCTACGCGAGCCACCCGTACTTCGGCCGGCGCTATTTCCCCGGCTTCTACAGGTATCACCGCTTTCACTTCAGCGCGCCGTCGTACCGCCATGCGTACCAGGCCAGCTATCGCAGCAACTACCACGTGGTCACGCGCAACCGCAGCTACAGCGGCGACCGCTGGCGCGGCAGCTACCGCACGGGAGTCCGTCCGCGCGAGTACAACCACTACAACTATCCGCAGCGCTCCGCGAGCCGCTCGGCGGTAACCACGCACCGCTACGCGAGCGACCGCAGCGCAACGCGAACCCGTACAACGACAACGGCGCGAACCACAACGACTCGCACCACAACGACGCGCCCGACAAGCTCTGGCCGCCCGTACACCAGCAGCCGGACAACAAGCCGCAATGATGCTGCCCGTAACTCGACGCGCAGCCGCGACGACGCTGCCCGCAACACGACGCGCAGCCGCAGCGGCTCGGCGCAGTCATCGAGCTCGCGGCGATCAACGGCCAATAGCTACAACGACCGGCGTACAGCCGCCACGCCGTCCCGTAACGCCAGCAACCGCCAGAGCTCCGCGCGCGCTCAGACCAGCCGGGGCGACAGCAACGCGAGCCGGTCGCAGACGCGCGAACGTTCCTCGTCCAGCCAGCGCTCCGCGTCCCGAGAACGCTCGGCGTCAAGCAATCGCAGCAGCAGCGCCAGCAGGCAGGCCACTCCGAACCGGTCGTCGTCAAGCAGGCGCAGCAGCAGCGGGAATTCTGAAAGCGGACGCGTCAGCAGGCGCTAGTAGGAGCGGCATCCTTGCCGCGATTTCACTTGAATTGTGGGAGCGGCTTCAGCCGCGATTGACCTGGCAGTTTGGGTTTCAATCGCGGCTGAAGCCGCTCCCACAGCTTTCATTTACCCCTCCCTCAATACCAGCCACAGGTTCAGCCTCCATTCAGTGCCGGTGCGCTGTAATGAACTCACGATGTCACTGACCGCATCGGGAGGAAAACCAGATGGCAATTGGCACCAGGAATACTGCACTTAACCACACGCTCGCGATGGCGCTGAGCCTTGTCGGCCTCGCCGTTCTGGCGACCCCAATGGCAATCGCACAGGCCGAGACCGAGCCCGGCGGCGAGCGGATCTCGTCTTCAACTGGCTACGTGTCGGGCACACGCCTTTTGACCGAGCCGGAGCTCAGCAGCCAGCGAGCCGATGCCATCACGGTGCCCGACAAATACCTGGACGGTGGCGTGCCCGCCAGCAAGGCGAGAAACCTGGTGCAGCAGAACAGCGTGTACTCCGGCTTCTGGGTATACGACGCACGAACGGAGCTTTTCTTCGACTTTGACGGTGACGGCTTCTTCACGGGCCTCGACGTGACCTTTGACGCAGACACCGACTACGTTGCCGCCGACGTGTATGCGCGGCTGTACCTGAGCCTGGAAGGCGGGCCGTGGATTCTGTACTACACGACCGACGTCTTCACCCTCCTCGGCACGTCCGGCAGTGACGACTACACCGTTCAAACCGATCTTGTTGACGGCTATCCGACGGGCTACTACGACGTGCTCATTGAGCTGTACGACCGCGACTTTGATGAACTGGTCGCCGTCTACGGGCCGGTCGAAAACCTGTCGCTGTTCGAACTGCCACTGGAAGATGAAGCCGCGGACGCTGGCATCATTACGGCTCCGGCGCCGCCCGTATCTGTGTCGAGTGGTGGCGGAGGCAGCACAGGTATCGTCGCCCTGCTGTCAGCAGCGGCCCTGCTGTTGGCTCGCCGGCTACGCCGGGGCGCCGGCCGGAGCCGCCTGGCGCGACTCAGCCTGCCAGTGAAAAACGTTCAGCTCGATCGCCACGAACGCCAGAATCCATAAAAACGCATCCCAGAAATCCAGGAAGTCGCCGGCCACACCCCAGTAGACCGCACAGGCAACCAGCGTTGTGTACAGAACAGCCTTCAGCGCCTTGCTGACTACCATCACCGCGCCGTCCAGCTTGCCCACAAGCTGGAGGCGCACATCCACCTCCAGCACGATCACCACGGCAATCCACGATGCCGCGTTGATGACGTCGGTCCACGCGAGCCGAACGGTGGCGCGCCAGACCTCGCTCGCCGCGTAAACGGCGGTGCCGGGCAGAGTGACAAACGACGACGCAACGTCGCTGGCGCAGTTATCGCCCGTGATATCCCGGAACTTGTCGAGGTCAATAAGCATGACGGCGTTGCTGCCAACAAGGTCGCACAGGCTGGCGATATCCGCGGGAGCGTAGAGGTACTGGCTAAACGCTTTCACGACGTAGCCATAACACGCGTAGACCACCATCGAGTAGCACACAAGGCGCGTGCCGTGCAGCCACAGCTTGACCCTGCCCGTGATGCGCTCATCCGGCAGCACTGACGTCTCAAGCTCGAACAACAACAGCAGCACCACCCACATGGCCGTGTCGATCGTCGCGGCGAACGCCTCGATAACGCGGGACGCTTCCACGCCGCCGGCGAACACGTGCCGGGACGCCAGCCACTCCTCGCGAAAGAACAACGCGATGTTGATGACCAGCAGGGTGTAAACGGTGTACTTGAAGACCTGGAACCAGCGCTCGGACGCTGCGTTCTCAGGGGCGGGCGGTGTACTCATCGGGCGCGATGCTACCACACGCCCAGGATCCAGCCCTCAAGTTGCGCCTGGCGTTTTTCCGGCAGTGACAGCGGCGGCGAGAAATACCGTGGCAGCGCTCCGCGGCGGTCCATGCCCTGCAGCCACGCGGCAACGGCAAAGGCGTCCTGTTCGTCTGGCGAGCGACCGTCACGCGGAAAACGGCGCTTGAACATCGCCGGGTAGATTTCCGCGAACACCACCTTGCCCGGCGGCACCTCGAAGCCGTCGAAAGGCCAGCAGTGCACTCGCTGCCCGCCCTGCGGGTGTTGTCGCAGCCACATCAACCACGGCAGCCCGGCGTGGGTGGACTTGGCAACCGATCCCTGCACGTCGAACTGGAAAACACTCTTTGCGCCGGCGGTCCACTGCTCGCACAGACGCAGCTCGTTCGCCTTGCCGCAGCGTGGATTGCCTCGGCGCAAAGAGTGTTTTCCAGTTCGACGTGCAGGGATCGGTTGCCAAGTCCACCCACGCCGGGCTGCCGTGG
>JBCAXP010000060.1:0-15991 GCA_038533995.1 Pseudomonadota bacterium | reverse complement strand
CCAGCGCACAAAACGGGCGCATGATCGAGGCAACATGGAGGGAACAAGCCATGCCAACAGCAAAAATTAATGGCGCGGAACTGTATTACGAGACCCACGGAACGGGCGAACCCCTGCTACTGATCCACGGGCTCGGTTCAAGTCATCTCGACTGGGAATTTCAGCTACCGGATTTCGCTCGCCACTTCCAGGTTATTACCGTGGCCCTTCGCGGCTTCGGGCCGTCAGACAGGACGCAGGGACCGTTCACGGTGCAGCAGCATTCGCTGGACATTGCGGCGCTGCTGGATCACCTGGACCTCGAGCAGGCACACATACTCGGCTACAGCATGGGCGGCGCCATCGCGTTCCAGCTTGCAGTGGACCATCACCATCGGCTGCAGTCGCTGGTAGTGCTCAACAGCCAGCCCAGCTTCGAGCTCGACCACTGGCGCAAGCACATGATGGTTATCACTCGTATCGGCATGGCACGCCTGATGGGGATGCAGCGCATGGCCCGCTATGTGGCCAAGCGTATTTTTCCCGGGCCGCACCAGGCGCACCTGCGCCAGACGATGCGTGAGCGTCATGGCAGCAACTGCCGCAACGTCTATCTCGCCACGCTGCGCGCGCTGGCAGGCTGGACCGTGGCTGATCGCATCGGTGACATCAGCGTGCCAACGCTGGTTGTGGCCGGCGCCGATGACCTTAGCCCCGTCGAAGAGAAGCGCCGTTTCGTCGACAGCATGCCCAACGCGGTGTGCGAGATCATTGCGAACAGCGGCCACGGCACGCCGTTCGACCAGACTCGCAAACTCAATGCCCTCGTGCTCGAATTCCTGAACGGCCTTGCCGAGTCTGCCTCGGAGCAACGCAGCGCGCGCGTGCGCGGCGCGCCGGTCACCGGCGTACCTTCATCGCTCGCGGGCGCGGCCGCCGATTCTCCACCGTAGCAGCGGGCTTGCTTTCGTCACTGTTGCGTTGCTGCGGCGCGCAGCGGACACCCGTTCGCTGTGAATGACAGATGCAGGCGCGCGGCAGTTTGGTCATACTGTGGCGAACGGGGGCATCACAAGCGCCGTGTTGCGGCGCGTCGATGCACCAGCGCTCACATGTCGACCAGCCCTCGCACGTCGACCAGCAAGAGGAGATCGCCGTGACGGTGAAACGTATTCTCGAGGCCCGCGAAGGCATTCCGCCAGCATCCATTCCGCCCGATGCGCCTATCCGTGATGCTGTGGACTCACTGTCGGACAAAAACATCGGCGCGCTTGTTGTGAGCACCGACGGCCTGAAGGTGCAGGGCATCCTTTCCGAACGCGACATTGTGCGCGGACTCAAAACGGACGGTACCGCGCTGCTGGACCGGCCGGTTCGCGAACTGATGACGGAAAAGGTCATCACCTGCGTCGCCGAAGACAGCGCCGCGGGCGTCATGGCGAGAATGGTGAGGCGGCACATTCGGCATATGCCGGTGGTTGAAGACGATCATTTTGTCGGCATGGTCAGCATTCGTGACCTCGCGCTGCTACGTTTGAACGAAGTGCAGGCCGAGGCAGAGGCCATGCGCCACTACATCGCGGGAGATCTATGAGGCGTCACCGCAACCGCGCCATGCGCCACTACATCGCGGGCGACCTGTAAGCCCCAGCGGTCAGGACGCTGGGGCGGCCGAGGGTTCCCCTACGTCACCGTCGATCAGACTCAGGCTGTCCTCGGCAAAGCCCGCGCCGGCCTCGGTGAAAAAGTTGAATACCTTGTCGACCCCGGCTGCTCGCAGCGCATCACCCTCGTCGTCAAAGCGCGCAATTGCGGCAATCGGGCCGCTGTAGCCCGCACGTCGAAGCTGGTTCGCGATGTTGCGGTTGTCGTCCACGGACGGCACGGCGAGCAGCACCAGGCGTATTGAGTTCACGTCGATCAGTTCCCACATGTCGGCATTCTCGGCATCGCCGACAAAGACGTGCATGCCCTCCGCCCGCTGCCTTTCGATGACGTCCCGGTTGGCGTCCATACCCCAGACCCGGTTGCCCGCCATGCGGTGCAGAGCATTGAAGGCGCCCCGGCCGACGCGGCCGGTGCCAATGACAAGAATCTCGGCTTCGCGTGGGCGGTACACCTGGTCTTCCGGCAGGCGCCGGGGATTCTCGTAGCGGCGAATGGCCGCCTTGTAGCGCGCGTAGATCCGGTGTGCCGGCCGGTACGCGACGCTTGTCAGCACGAACGACAGCGCCACCGCCAGCGCGGTGATGACCAGCCACTCCGGACTAAGCCAAGCGTTGCTCACGCACAGGGCAATGACGATAAGGCCAAATTCGCTGTAACCCGCCAGGACCAGCGACGCCAGGTACGCGGTGCGCGCCCGCAGGCGCAAACGCGTGAGGAGCGCAAAAAACAGCAGCATCTTGATCGGTAGCAAGGCGCACAGCAGGACGGCAATGCCGATCATCTCGGGTGTGGGCAGCGCGGTGAGCCCGATCGACAGGAAGAAACCGATCAGGAAGAGGTCCTTGAAGTGCAACAGGGACTTTGCCAGTTCCACCGACTTGACGTGGTCGCTCAACAGGACGCCGAAAATCAGTGCGCCGATGTCGCCCTTGATGTCCAGCTGTGCGAAAAGCTCATAGCCGCCGAGCGCCAGCATGAAGCCCGTTAACGGCAGCATCTCGCCGTGGCCGGCACGACCGAGAAGAAAATGCAGCACAAGGCGCAGGGCCAGCACCGTCACGAGCAGGACTGCCCAGGGCGACGGCACCTTGCCCGTTGCCAGCGCAAGGAATACCACGGCGATGATGTCCTGCATGATGAGAATGCCAATGGCGAGCTGCCCGTGGCGGGTTTTCACCTCGCCGCTGTCCTCCAGCACCTTGATGACACACACCGTGCTCGAAAAGCCCAGGCCAAACACCAGCAGGGCGATGGTGTGAAGTTCGAGGCTGGCGACAAAGCCAAGGCCCGCCGCTCCGGCCATCGCCGCGAGGCCGCACGCGATGATCATCCAGAGTCCCAGGTGCGAAAACGCACCGGCCCAGACTTCGCGCTTTAGCAGGTCGCGTACGTTCAGCTTGAGGCCGATCACGAAGAGCATGAGCGTGATGCCAAGGTCGGCCAGTCCCTGGAGGGTCTCGTTGGGCTGCACGCCGGCGAGGTTCAGTGCGAAGCCTGCGATGAGGAAGCCGATCAGGGGCGGTAGCCCGGCGAGCCTTACCCCAAGCCCGCACGCGTAAGCAAAAACCAGCCAGAGCATGTCCATTACTATCCTCGGGTATTGCTCCAGGAACGGGCAGTGGAGCCAAGGGTGGCAAGGCCGGCGGCACTGCCCGTTACCGCACTTGTCCCTGCCGGGCGCGGTCACGATCGAGGATAGTCTGATTCCGGGGTAGCTGTGAAGTCAGATCAGTCGAGCAAGCGGATATTGCGTTTGGTGCAGGCCTCGCGCCGCCAAGCGCGAGGCCGCGCAGTTGACAGCGGGTTAGGGGGTAATGACGGCGCGGCCGGCCGATCTGGCCGCCGCAGCCTGGTTCCGCGCGGCGTCCATTGCCATCTGGCTGCCACGGGCAAGACGTGCCGCTTCTTCTCTTTGCTGCTTGCGCTGGGCTGCCGTCGTGCACACCCTTTTGGACATATGCGTGCCTGTGGCCGTGACGCGCCTGCAGCGAATGCCTTCGTCGTCTTGCAAAGCCGTCACTTCCTTGTCGACTGCCGCTACGGGCTCGGCGGTCGATGCAAAGGCATCACCAGTCGGTGCAAGGGCCTCATCGCTCGATGCAAAGGCCTCAGCGGGCGGATCGGCAGGCGTGGTTGTGCAGGCGGCGAGCGTTGCCAGTGCGGCAAGGAGGCACGCCGATGCCAGTCGCGAGCGGTGGTAAGTGGTCATCAGTTCTCCCCAGGTTCAATGTCGCAAAAAGCCTGCGTCGCAGGCACTGTCGTTTTTTTGATTTTGCCTGATCCTAGCACAGGATTTTCCGACGCCAAGGGCCTGGGCGGAAAGAGCGGTAAGCTAATGATTCTCGCGCCCTTCGGAACGGTCAGGGATTGCCGGGAAGGTTGATGTCGATGGCAAGCCCGCCGTCTGATCGATTGGCAATACTCATGCGACCACCGTGGGCTTCGACGATTTCACGCGTCAGGGTCAGCCCAAGGCCGGTCCCAGAGCGCTTCGTTGAGTAGAACGGCAGCATCGCGCTGTGAAGCACCTGCGGACTCATGCCGGTGCCACGATCGCGAATGGCGATGGTGTAGCCGTCGCCGGAATTCGCAACCGCCAGTGTCACTTCCTCGGGCGGTGACTCCGACTCGTGGGCGTTCTTCAAAAGGTTGATCAGAGCCTGCTCGACCTGCGCGGTATCGAAACGGGCCGGCGTCGTGGGCAGTTCGCCCACGATGGTGAAGGGCACCGTGCCCGCAAGGCGTTCCATAAAGACCGGCCAGTCCACCCGTTCCGGGCGCGGCTGGGGCAGCTTGGCGAAACGGGCGTAGCCCTGGATGAAGGATTTCAGGTGGCTCGCGCGCTCTTCAATTGTGCTGAAGATCGTCTCGAGCTTTTCCGGGTCGTCCCGCTTCGCGACGATTCTGCCGCTGTTGGCCAGCGATGAAATGGGCGCGAGTGAGTTGTTGAGTTCGTGAGCAATGACGCGTATTACCTTTTTCCAGGTGGCGACCTCCTGGCGGCTGATTTCCCGGGTGACCTGCTTGAACAGGTGCATTACGTGCGGCCGTGCATTTAGATCGAAGCGCGACATGGTCAGCGAATAGGTTTCCGGGTCTGCGTCGGCATCGACGTCAACGGAAAACAGGCCGTCGGTGCCGCGCCGCACTGCCTCGGTGAATTCGCGGGCTGACGCGTTGAGCAGCTCGGCAAACCTGAAACCGTGAATCGGCCGGCCGTCGTTGAAAAGGTCTCTTGCCGCAGCGTTTGCAACGATGATGCGGTCGTCGCCGTCGGTGAGCACCATTGCCAGCGGCGTGGTCTGGATAACCGTGTCGAGCAGCAGTTCCCGCTGCAGAATATTCGTGCGCTCGGCGCGCATGATGTCGCCAAGCTGGTTGTACGCGCCGGTGAGTTCACCGAGCTCGTCATTGCGGGGGTTGGCAATGCTGATGCTGAAGTCGCTGTCGCGAAGGTTGGCCACGCCGTTGGTGAGCGCCTGGAACAGCCGGTTCACCGGCACCATGATCCAGTGAAGCAAGCCGACGGACACCGCCAGGCCCGCCGGCAGTGAGATGACCAGCGCCAGCGACGGCGAGGAAAACGCGGTCGTCAGCAGAACCGTCAACAGCGTAGCGATGGCAATGCCGCACGCCATGATCAACGCGAGTTTTCCCTCGAGGGAAAACGCTGGCTTAGGCATTAGCTGCCGGTTTCTTTACCAATGCGGTGTTTTTCCATGCGTCGGTACAACGCCTGGCGACTGAGCCCCAGTTTGCGTGCTGCTTTGGCAACGACGCCGCCGCACGTGTCCAGCGCTTCGCGGATGGCGGCGGAGTCCGGTTCATCGTCGCCGCTGCGCTGGATGTCCTGCAGGTTTAGTCTCAGATCGTTGACGCCAATAACCGGCTGGCGCGCAAGCAGGCAGGCTCGCTGAATGCAGTTGCCGAGCTCGCGCACGTTGCCGGGCCACGGGTAGGATAACAGCGCGGCGCGCGCTTCGTCGTCAATACGATGGTCGGTGTCGAGGAAAAAGTCGGCGAGCGGCAGTATGTCGTCGGCGCGATCGGCAAGGCCTGGCACCTCGAGCTCGATGAGATTCAGTCGGTAGTAGAGGTCTTCCCGGAATTCGCCGGCCTCGATCGCTGCGGGAATATCAAGGTTGGTGGCGCTTATTACGCGCACCCTGACCTTGCGCGTTTTGCTGCTGCCGAGGCGCTCGAACTCGCCGGTTTGCAGCACCCGCAGCAAGCGCGTCTGGCCCTCTGGCGAAAGCGTGCCGATTTCGTCGAGAAACAGGGTGCCGCCGTCAGCCGCCTCGAAGCGGCCCTCGCGTCGCTCGCGTGCGCCGGTGTATGCACCGGCTTCGGCGCCGAACAGCTCTGCCTCAAGCAGTTCGCCGGGAAGTGCGCCGATGTTGACCTTGATGTAAGGGCCGTCAGCGACGCTTGAGTTGGCCTGCACCACGTCGGCCAGCTTTTCCTTGCCGGCACCGTTGGCGCCGGTAATCAGCACCGGCACATCGGAGTGCGCGACCTGCGTGGCGACGAGCAGAAGCTGGTGCATCGCTTCGCTCTCGTACACCAGCCCGCGCAGATCGAACTGACTCGCGAGGCTTTCCCGCGTGCGGCTGCGTTCGACGGCAAGCGCGTTTTTTTCCTCCGTGACCTCGCGCAGCTTGAGCAGGTTGCGCGCCGTCGTGAGCAGCCGCGTGTCGTCCCAGGGCTTGGCCAGGTAGTCGGCCGCGCCCGCGCGCACCAGCTCCACCGCGGTCTCCAGGTGAGTCCACGCCGTGAGCAGAATCACCGGCAGGTCAGGCTGGCGCTCACGAATCGCGTGGAACAGCGCCACGCCTTCTTCGCCGGAGGTCGTGTCGGCGCTGAAGTTCATGTCCTGCACGACCAGGTCGATGCGGCCGCTGTCGACGTGCGCCAGTCCTTCCTCAGGCGTCGAGGCGGCTACCGCGTTCAGATCGTGCAGCGAGAACAACATGCTCAGCGCCGTTCGCACGCCGCTGTTGTCGTCGATAATCAGTACCGTCTGCATAAAGCCCGTTTGCTATTCCTCTGTAGCCGGACAACGTGACTACACGTTGCGCGTGGCAATGGCCGGCGCCACGGCCGCTGCCCGCCGCGCGGGCATCAGTACTGCCAGCTGCCCGAGCATGAGCAGCCCGGCGATACCGCCCAGCACGTAAACCAGCTCCAGTCTTGGCAGCTCGTATTCCGAGACCAGCCAGAAGTTGAAAGCCAGCGTCAGGATGCAGCCGAGCACCACGCCACCCGTCGTGATCATCCAGTTCTCCACCAGGAAGTAGCGCAGGATGTCGAGTCGCCGCGCACCAATGGCGCGCCTGATTCCAATCTGACGGGTTCGCTGGCTAACGCTGAAGCTGGCAAGGCCGACGATGCCGAGCGCCGTGACCGTCACCAGCAGCGCGCTGACCGTGGTGAGGATAACCGCCATGGTGCGATCCTGCGAGTAGCTGTGCTTGACCACGTCAGCGTGAGCAGTCAGACGGCGCACGAGGCGTTCCTTGTTGAGATCGATCAGCGTCTTCTCCACCACTGGCATGATGGCATCCCGCTGGCCGGGCTCCGTGCGAATGAGGTAACGCGTGTAGGGCCATAGACCGACTTCCGGGCGCACCATGACGCGCTCCAGGCCCTCCCAGCTGACCCATGCTCCCTGCATGCGACGGATGACGCCGATCACTGTGGTGGACCGTCCGAGGCCGTCGTAGATGCTCTTGCCGAGCGGGTCTTCATCGCCGAACAGTTCCTCACCCAACGCGCGGGTAATGAGCACCCCAGGTGAGAAAAAGCTGCTGTTGGGCTCGCGGAACGTAATCTCGGAGGCGTCAAAACTGCGGCCGGATTCGAGCTCGATGCCGAGCGTGTC
This sequence comes from Pseudomonadota bacterium, assembly GCA_038533995.1. GTDB lineage: Bacteria > Pseudomonadota > Gammaproteobacteria > Steroidobacterales > JBCAXP01 > JBCAXP01. The sequence continues at coordinate 8,463 of JBCAXP010000060.1, read as the reverse complement.
GACACACTGTTCGTCGCACATGTAGTTATTGGCCGAGATTCCGTCATGGCTCGGCACGTCGGTGCTCGCACGGTAACCGTTGGAGTCGCCGCCTCCGCTCAACGGGATCTGGTTGATGGGTGTGGCCGCGATGACACCTGGAATGGCGCGCAGTGCATCGAGGTCCTTGCGCAGTGACCCCCTGGCGTCGTAGTCCTGGGTGAAGGCGCTACTTGCCACCATGATGATGTTGTCCACATCCATGCCGGTTGGCCGGTTCATTTTCTCGAGGCGCTGCACAATGATGAAAAGTGCGTTGGCTACCACCGCGAGCGTCAGTGCAATCTGCAATGAAATCAGAAATGCGCCGGTTTTGTTGCGCAGGAGCGCGCTGAATATCGGTCGAACTTCCACTTGTGTCTCCTACTTTATGGCTCTGGTGGTCTACTGAGTTTTCAGATAACCGGCTGGCGCCACGCGGCAAATGCGCCACGTCGGGTACAGCCCGGCAATAACGCCGGACATCACCGCGATGATGATGGTGCCGGATACCAGCACGACATCGAGCTGGGTCAGCACTTCGTAGTGTTCATTGAGTGCTCGAATGCCGACAAGCCCGAGTTGGGTGAGCCCAAGCCCGACAAGGCCACCTGCCAGCCCGACGATGCCGGTCTCCACCAGGTGCTGCGTGAAGATCGCCGACGTGCTGGCGCCCAGTGCGCGCCTGAGGCCAACCTGCGGCGCTTTGCCGACGAACTTTGCCAGCACCAGGCCAACGGCATTGAAAAGGCACACCATGAGGAACATGAACGACAGACCGACGAGCACCTTGCTGTCATTCGCTACTACCTGGCGCACATCCAGCCAGTCCGGCACGTTGGTGAGGCGGTTGTCGATCGGGCGTTCCAGACGGCCGAGGGCCTGCTGGTCGCGGACGTAGTTGTCCAGGAAGTCCTGGTAGCGGGCTTTCTGATCGGAGTCGTCGAGCTGTACCCAGTACTGGATCCAGATGCACTCACCGTTCATGAACTTCTCGAAGGAGTCGAGTTCCTCGTCTTTCCAGCAGTTCGTGTTGCCGGCCGAGTCCAATTCCAGCGGCACGGTGAGCGTAAACGGTATGTAGGCGTCTTCGGATTCGTCGAACGGGCCATTGTTCACGTCGTAGAATTTCGGCGCCGGGTCCCACTCGTCAAGTACCCCGACCACTGTGAAGTCGCGACCGTCCAGGCGCACGCGCTGGCCTACGCTGTTTTCCCCACCGAAGGCCTCGTCGTTGGTCCTGCGGCTAAGCACAACAACCTGCTCGGCCGCCGTTTCCGCGCTTGCGCTCCAGGCGCTGCCGTAAAGGAATGGCGTGTCGAAGAGCTCGAAGAAATCGCGGCCGGTAACGCGCAACAGCTGCATGCTCGGCTGGATGTCCTCGTTGGCAACCTGAAGCACTGCTGCCGCCTTGAACATGGCCGCCTGCAGCGCGGGCACGTCGCTCGCGAGCAACCCGTTGGCGTCGCGCCAGGTGAACTCCCACGGAATCCGCTCGGGGCGATCGTCGTCAAACGGATCGTCGATGCCCCAGCTGTCAATCTGCACGGCGTAGACTTTTTCACCCGCCCGGCCCATCGGGTTGCCGGACATGATGTAGTACAGCGTGAGCGTCGTCATGCATACCGCAATGCCGATACCGATGGCGCCGATCGTGAGCCCGGTAAGCACCGGGTTGCGGCGAAGGCTCAGGAGAGCCAGTCGAACGTAGTAGGCAAACATCGTCACGCCACCTTAAGCCGAGGCAGCCGGCGCCGGTTCGACGGCGGCAGGGCGTGGCTCGTAGGTTTTGAAGTCCGATACCTGGCCGTCCAGCACCTGGATGCTGCGATGGGCACGGCGGGCGAGCTCAGGGTCGTGCGTCACCATGATGATGGTTGTGCCGCCGGCGTTGATTGACTCCAGCAGTTCCATCACCTGGCGGGCCATCAGCGAATCGAGGTTGCCGGTGGGCTCGTCGGCAAGCAGGAAGCGCGGGTCGCCCGCCAGCGCGCGGGCAATGGCGACGCGCTGCTGCTGGCCGCCGGACAGCTGCGAGGGCAGGTGATTCGCGCGCGCCGCCAGGCCAACCCGTTCCAGGTTGTCCATGATGCGACGCCGGCGCTCGGCCGCCTTGAAGCCGCGATAGCGCAGCGGCACGTCCACATTGTCAAAAAGGTCAAGGTCGGGAATCAGGTTGAAGCTCTGAAAGATGAAACCGATCTTTTCGTTGCGGATGCGCGAGCGCTGGTTGTCGCTCAGATCACTGACATCGCTGCCGTCCAGCATGTAGGTGCCGCTGGTCGCAGGCTCGAGGAGCCCCGCGATGTTCAGAAAGGTTGTCTTGCCGGAGCCCGAGGGGCCCGTTACCGCGACGAACTCGCCGCTGTCCACCGAAAGGCTGAAGTCCCGCAGTGCGTGTGTCTCAATCAGGTCCGTCCGGTACACCTTACTCAGGTTTCTCATATCCAACATCGGTAGTCCCCTTGTTATCCTCTTAGCCGTTATTCGCTAAGCATTACGGTTTGAGCACCTTCAAACTGGTCGATGCTCGAAATTATGATGACTTCGCCTTCCTGAAGCCCCGACAGCAATTCAACGCGCGAAACGCTGCTCGAACCGACGCGAATGGATCGCCGCGTCGCCATTCCATTGCTGACCACGTAGGCGATCGCGCCGCCGCCGGAGTCCAGGAACGGACCGCGCTCCACGTTGAGCGTGTCGTTTCGCTCATCCAGTATGATGCGCAAATCGAGCCTTTGGTTCTGTCGCAGTCCTTCAGGCGGCTGTCCGGCGAACCGCACGCGGCCCAGCACGGTGTTATCGATCACCTCAGGTGACACCGACGCGACCTCGCCGTCGAAGCTCTGTCCGGCATAGCGAATGCGGGCTGGCAGGCCGGCGCCAATGTCGTCGGCGTAGTTCTGCGGAATGCGTGTTTCGACTTCGAATGCGGTCAGGTCGACCACGGTGAGCAGCGGCGCATTCGCGGCCACCGCGGCTTTCTGTGCCTGTGCCAGGCTGCCGACGATGCCGTCCACCGGCGAGACAATGCGCAGATCGTCGACGCGCCGCTGGGTGTTCTCTACGAGCAGCGCCTGGCGGTCGCGCTCCAGCTCGCGCGTCTGGATTTCGAAGGCCAGCGTTTCGGCTTCGAGCGCGGCGTTCTGCTTTGCATGGGTGTGCTCGACGCGCGCTGTCTCATAGTCGTCGCCGGCCTTTTGCAGGTCTCGCTGGCTGATGACGCCTTTTTCCCATGAGGACTCGGCGCGCCTGAGCTCCCGCTCCGCGGCCACCACCGTAACGTTGGCGAGGTCGATATTCTGCTGTGAGGCGAGGCGCGCCTTGCGGGCTTCGATTTTTTGCCGCGCCAGCTCAATTTCCATGGTTTGCAGCGTGGCATTCTCGCGCGCCAGCTCGTTATTAACGCTGGGGCTGTATATCTCGGCGAGGAGCTGGCCCTCGGTGACCGGCTCGCCTGCCAGAACGTGCAGGGTCAGCGTGCCTTCAGCGGGAGAAAAGAGCGTAGGGCTGCTGCGCGCCACGATGGTGCCCTGTACCGAGACATCCCGTAGAAACGCTCCGCGGGTCACGGTGGCCAGGCGCAGCCGCTCGAGCGCGACCGAACGCTCCGATGCGGCCCAGCGTTGCACGGACGGCCAGGCTGCGGCGATGAGTGCCACGGCTACCGCCGCTGCGACCCCGGCCCAGACGAAGCGCCGACGCCGCGCCGGCCGGCTGTCAATCGGTTTGTCCTGGGCGGAGGTGTCGCGCATCCGAAGCGGCGATGCCATCGGCTCGTCGGTTTTCGCCGCGAGCCGCATCAGATGCTGACCGAGTGGTTCTCGCTCACGACCGGCGAAAAGGCCGGCGGCTCGGGTGCGACGGGCGGCACCGTGATCGCGCTCGGCGCAGGCGCGTCCGGGCAATCCACTGCGACCGCGGGGTCTTCGGCTCCGGTGCCGAAGGCCACAAGCTGCATGACGAACATCGCGCTGCTAACAGCGAGGGCGGTGGCTCTGGGTGTGGTCAGTACGTTCATGGTGGTTGTCTCCCTTTGCCCGGGATGTTGCACAGTCCGTGCCAAGCCGTTCGTACTTCCACAAGTTCATGAAATTATTGCGTAAACATGCTCCTTCGCGGTTGCGCTCTTCGGCGCCCGGGTGTCCGTCCGCGGACAGCCGGACACCTTGCGGACAGTTTTGTCCGTCCGGACAGGGAGCGCCGTACGCGCCTCGGGCTGAGTACCTGTTGCTACGGTTTTTTTTGCCCTGGCGACGATCAGGGTGCGTCGCACGTTCTGCTCGGCCGACCCGAATTTCGGGCCGTTCTCCCTGTGATAAGCTCGGGACATGCACAAAAAAACAACAACTGTAGCTTGCGCGCTGCTGGTGAAGTGCGCCGCCGCCTACCTGCTTTGTTCAGGTGCGGCGCACGCTTTCGGCATATTCATTGTGGCGCCGTCGACGCCGATAAGCGTCGGGTCGGAATTCGACCTGCAGGTCTGGGCAGACTTTAGCCAGGACCCCACGCTTGGCGGTGGCTTCGACATTGTCTATGACGACGATGCGCTCGACTTCCTTTCGTGGACGCCAGAGCCTATTGGCGACCCGGCCTTCAGTCGGCTGCCGGATGTGTTCCCGGGGTTCCTAGAGGGCATCGCCTTTGGCGACTTTAACGGGTTTACCGGACCTGCACAGGTCGGCACGCTGCGCTTCGAGCTCGTGGCGCCGCCGATGCAGTCACTGCTCGTGGAACTGCAAGAGACCAACAGCATTGCCGGTCCATTCCTTTCGGTCGACACTTTTACTCCGCAGGACGTCAACTACGGCGGCTTCGGCCTGCCCCCCGCTGCGATTCCCGTTCCGGCCGGCCTGCCGCTGTTGTACAGCGCCATCGGCTTGCTCGCCGCGCTTCGGCTACGGCAACCTGCTGCCGGGTGACACCGTGCCGCTCGGGCCCGGTGTCTTGTAGAAGCGGCTCCGAAGCAGCCCCAAGTCAATCGTATTCACGACGCCGTCGCCGTTGAAGTCGGCATCGAGATCGTTGCCCGTTGAGAGCCACTGCTCCAGCAGCATCGTAAGATCGACGAAGTTTACGGCGCCACTGTTGTCCAGGTCGGGATCGCAGGCGTTGCCGATCTTGTCACCGTCAGTATCGCGCTGGTCTGCGTTGTCCACGTCGATGCAGTTGTCGAAGTGGTTGAGCACGAGATCGCCGTCGCGGTCGCCGGGCGGGTTCACGCTGCCTGTGACCGTGATGGTCACCAGCGGAAAGGCCGGATCGTTGGACGGCAAGTCGAAGCTGTCAGAGAAGTTACCGAGCTGATCGCCGGTAAGTCCGATTTCGATCGCGCAGTCGGCATCCTGCTCGAGCGAGCGGCCCGAACATCCGTCGGTGGTAATCACAAAGGGCGGCGCCAGGCGATTGGCCTGCGCCACGGAAAAGACTTCGAGCGCGGCGGCGCCCAGGTTACTGACGACTACGCTCTCGCGCCGGCCCTCGCCGAATAGCGTCTCCCCGAAATGCACGCTGGTGCGGCTGAGCGCGCAGGTCGGTAACTCTGTGCTCTCACCGGCCACGGGCACAATCAGCGATGGCAGCACCGGATCGTTACTCTGGATGTCGAACGCATCGGCAAACTGTCCTTCGGACTCGGGCGCAAACGACACCGTCACCCGGCACGTGTCCTGAGGCTCCAGCGTCATACCTGCCATGCACGGCGAGACTACCTCGACAATGCTGAACGGTGCACTCAGCGGCTCCGCCGAAGCGATGCCCTCGATAACGATTGGCACTACCTGTTCGTTCCTCACGGTGACGCTGCTGTTTGGCGACGAGCCGACAGCCGTAAGGAGGAACTCCACCGTTTCCGGCGTAACGGACAGCGCCGGCACCGAGTCCAGGGCATTCGCATTTAGTGCCACGCTTACAACAGGTCTTAGTGGATCGTCAGACTCGATGTTGAGCGTACCGGCGAACGTGCCTGTCGCGTCTGGCGCGAAGGCGAGGTCAATGTGGCAGCTTTGATCGGTCTGCAGCGGCACCTGCGAGCATTGGTCGACCAGTACGGAAAACGGCGCGGCCGGCATGGAGACGTCCGACACAGTCAGCGTTGACACGCCCGCGTTACTGATCGTGACCCGGGCCTCGGTTAACTGTCCCACGGTCGCCAGTGGAAAATGCACGCTCTCGGGTTGCACCTCGATAATCGGACTGGGGCCAAACCAGACGCCGGCGACGGGCACGGTGATCAGTGGGTTGACGGCGGCGTCCGAAGGTACGTCGAAGCTGTCGTTGTATTCCGCGGGGGCGTCGGCGTCAAAACTCAGCTGTGCGGTGCACCGCTCCAGCGGCGCAAGCACGCTGTCGCTGCAGCCGTCGTCGGCCACGGCAAAAGGCGGCGCCAACGGATCGCCTTTGCCGATGGTACCGACAGTCAGGGGGGAGGCAGATGGGTTTGCAATCGTCAGGGCAAAAGTGTCCGGCAGGCCGTCATTGTTGGGGCCAAAGTCGACGACCGTCGGCCACACCGCTGCGGCGGTAGCCGGCGTACCCTGGCCGTCGAAGACTCCGAAACCCTGCAGGTTGCCGTCCGCACCGGACAAGCGTCCGGTGGCGAGATCGAAGAGCAGAATCGTGCCGTCGAGCGCGCCCGTCAAAATCGTCAGCTCCAGGGCGCCATCGGCGAGTTGACCGGCGGGGTCGCGGGAACCGCTGCCTGTGAGCATGGCGTCGGCAGGACCGATCACGCTCGACTCGAACTGCAGTGGGTTCGCAAGCTGCTGATCGTCGTCGATCAGGCCGGGCAACTCGGTGTTCGTAATCGTGAAACGAAAACGCCCGACGTCATCGCTGTCGAAGCTCGCGCCGGCGGGCACGTCAATCTCGGCAAAGCCGGTGATCGTGGAGTGGGCCAGCGTATCGTCGCCAAGCCCGGTGAATGCCGCATAGTCTTCGCAGAGCGAACCGCAAACCGCCAGCGTGCCGTTGTACTCGTCAAACGCTTCGCCGACTGGCGGCCCCTGCATGACGGTGGCGCCACTGAAGGTAACTTCGAGTACGTCGAAGGTCTGCGCCGACAAAAAGGGACCACCAACAGTGTTCGTACCATCGCCGGGCGTTACCGTGCTCTTGTCCCCGCCAAGCGCGGTAAAGGTGAGCGTGCCGACGGGCGCCGGACCGCTGACGCCGTTGAAGTTACCAAACGCGATGAAGCTCACCAGGCCCGGTTCGGCAACGTCGTCCGGCGCGAAGCGAAACGCCGGATCGTCACCGAGATCGTCAGAGAACACGAAGCCGTCGTAGCGTAGCGCCTCGGGATCGAAATTGACGACGAAGGAACCGCCAATGGTTGGATCGGTGCTGAAGTCCATCCGCACTTCGATGGTCAGCTGTTCGCCAACAAAGGTCTCAACGACCGGCGGCGCCAGCCAGATCTGCGCGGGCGACCGACTGACCGCTGCACGGCCGGCAGGCCGCGCAGCGGCCGCGAGCATCGCCAGGTCGTCGAAGTTGACGATGCCATCGCCGCTGAGATCGCCCTCGCTGCTCGCCTGGAGCCAGTTGTCTTTCAACACGGCGACATCAAGCTCATCCACAATGCCGTCGCGGTTGAGGTCGGCGCGGTCAGGCGCCGCCGGTGAACTGGCGTTTGCCGGGCTGATGCACGGCAGCAGCGCGGCTGCCAACCAGGCAAGGCGTCTGGTTAAAACCGAAGGGAAGTCTTGCCGTCTTTGTATTCTCATTCTAATGCCCGACGTGCCGTATGTTGGAACGCCGCCCGACGACATCGCGAACAAGCAGCGTTAGCGCGATTCGCCTGAGTATCGCGCTCCGTCGGGTGCAGGGCAAGACCGATTACATCGGAGATTCCTGTTTCGAGGCCTGTTTTGTCTGCCTAAGCAGCAAAAAGCGGGAAGGCCTGCTGTCGCCTAGTAGCGATAACGGTAGTAGCGCGGGTGGTAACGGTAACCGTAGCGTCCGTAGCGATAGGAACGGTAGGAGCGCGGTGAATGCCAGTAACGGTGGCCGCGATAGCGATGCCAGTGGCCGTAGCGCCGTCCATGCGTTTGCTGAAAGTGGACATCTTCGGCGGCGTCCAGCACCAGGGGAACTATCGCGGCAGCCGTGACTGCAGCGCCGGTGGTATTGCTATCGGCAAGCGTCGGGCCAGACAGACCAAGAGTGGCGACAAGACCCAATGCCGTGTTGCGAATGATGGCGGTCATGAGAGGACTCCTGTGTAGCGCGTTCACAAGATTAGACCGGTCGGTTTAGAAAATTATTTCAGCGGCGAGTGTGACGATCCGATTGTTCTTTGCATTCGAGCCGCTGCAATCGCATCGTTCATGCCTGTTCTTGTTCGTTTCGGATGGTTTCTCAGGGACGATTGCAGCGCGCGAAGTCGAACTCGTCGGTCAACATCGCCGAAGCGCAAACCTACGCGTGCCGGTTCCACGAGCT
>JBCAXP010000059.1:0-16078 GCA_038533995.1 Pseudomonadota bacterium | reverse complement strand
AAAGACACGCGCACAAGCGGCAGCCAAGGGCATCGATATTGAAAAGATGGGTACGCAAGCTGGATCACCTTGCCGGTGAGCTTAAGCGCCGGCGCGTGATCCAGGTCGCCGGTTTTTATCTCGTGGCGGCCTGGGGCGCGTCCCAGGGTGTGGCCGAGATTTTCCCGCTGTTCGGGGCGCCGGACTGGGCGATCAAGGCGTTTGTCGTTACCGCGTTCGGTGCGACGCCCGGCGTCATTGCGCTGGCGTGGATGTTCGACATTACGCCGAGCGGCATCAAGCGCGATGACGGTCTTGCCGCTCCTGCCGATCGCCCGGCGTCGGAGCCGGATGAAGAAACGACTGTGCTGCGCGCTACCGACACTGGCAGCGTTGTCGTCGCGTGGCGCGACTCCAGCGGCGCCCGCAAGCGGGTGTTTACGTCGGATTTCACGATGGGCCGTGGCGAGAGCTGCGAACTTCGCTTTCACGACCCGCTGATCAGCCGGCGCCACGCGCGCGTGGCTCTTGAAGACGGTCAGTGGACAATCACTGACCTTGGCAGCAAGAACGGCACACTTCTGAGTGGCCGCAAAGTGTCCAGCGCACCACTGCCGCCGCATAGCGAGCTGCGCCTCGACGAGTCAGGCCCGCTGTTGCAGCTGACCGTCCTGCCACCCGGCAAACACGACGAGCAGGAAACCGTTATCCGCTACGCGGACCCCGCCTAACCCGCATTATTCATGACCATAGCGGTTTCCTGTGGGAGCGGCTTTAGCCGCGATTTCGACGCGTCACCGCTGAGTCTATCGCGGCTAAAGCCGCTACCACAGGGTGGTCTTTTCGCGGCTGGAAGCCGCTCCTACTCGCTGTCAGGGCGGCTGTAATCCGGCTGGTACATCAGCCCTTCGACGTGTGCCCGAAGATCCGCGGGACGTTCGCAGCCGGCCACGCCATCGGCAAAGGCCTGATCGGCCACTGCCTCCGCAATCGCTGCCGACACGCCACGGATGCCCGCAAGCGGCGGGTATAGCGTGCCTGTTGCGAGGTTTTCGTCCTTGACCTGATCAGCCAGGCACTGAGCCGCGCGAAGGAACATCGCGTCGGTGATTGTGCGGGCCTCGCACGCAACGGCGCCGAGGCCGATTCCCGGAAAAATGTAGGCGTTGTTACCCTGCCCGGGTACATGGAGCGTGCCGTTGCGATGTACCGGACCAAACGGGCTGCCGCTCGCAAACAGCACCTTGCCGTTACTCCATTCGTAGGCCTGCTCCGCGGTGCACTCGGCGCGGGACGTCGGATTCGACAGCGCGAAGACCGCTGGGCGCTCGTTGAATGCCGTCATGGCCTCGATGACCTGCTGCGTGAACGTGCCCGGCGCGCCCGTTGCGCCAATCAACACGTGCGGGCGAATGGACCGGATTGCATCAATGAACCCCAACTGCTCATGGTCGTGCGCGTAGGGGAGATTGTGCGGCATGAGGTCTGTGCGTGAGGCGACAACGAGTCCGTTGATGTCGGCGAACCACAAGCGCTCGCGCGCCTCGCGGTTCTCGAGGCCGGCAGCTTCAAGGGCCGTCACCATAAGGTCGCCAATGCCGGTGGCCGCGGAACCGGCACCAAGGAACATGATGCGCAAATCCCTGAACGCCTGGCCGGAGAGCCGCGTACTGGCGTGCACGCCGGCGAGCGCCACCGCGGCCGTGCCCTGGATATCGTCGTTGAAGCACAGTACGCGCTCGCGGTAACGGTGCAGCAACTCGTAGGCGTTCGGCGTGAGAAAATCTTCGAACTGGATCAGCGCACGCGGAAACTTGTCCTGCACCGCCGTCACGAATTCTTCAACCATGCTGAAGTAGTCGTCGCCGGTCAGGCGTGGATGCGGGTAACCCAGGTACAGGGCGTCCTCGCGCAGCTGGCTGTTGGCTGTGCCAACATCCAGCATTACCGGCAGGCACTGGCGCGGGTGAATACCGGCACACGCGCAGTACAGCGACAGCTTGCCAATGGGTATTCCCATGCCGTTTGCGCCCAGGTCCCCAAGGCCGAGGATGCGTTCGCCGTCGGTGACCACGATGATCCGAACGTCGTCGCGCGGCCAATTGTCGAGAATCGCGCGAATGTGACCGCGGTTTTCCGGCGTGATGTAGAAGCCCTGGGGTTTGCGGAAAATATGCGCGAACTCGCGGCATGCCTGGCCGACGGTGGGCGTATAAATCAGCGGCATCATCTCGTCGATGTTGTTCAGCAGCGTGTAGTAGAACAGCCGCTCGTTGCGCTCCATCAGGCTGACGAGAAAAATGTAGCGCTCAATGTCGGAGCCCTTGCGCCGGATATTGGCGAGCGCCCGCTTTTCCTGCGATGCGAGTGAACTCACCTTGTACGGCAGCAGCCCCTCGAGCCCGAGCTCTTCGCGTTCATCGCGGGAAAAGGCGGTGGACTTGTTGAGCGACGCGCTGTTGAGCACGGCGTGGCCCCTAAGCGTGGAAGACCGCGTGGATGACATGTTGCACCTGCCCGCGTTGCGTAGATCGGCGCCGATGGTATCACCGCGCGTGCAGGTGCCCAAAGCTGCTCGCCCTCGCCGGCAGCCTCGGTGATCTGCCGGCGGCGCGTGTGGAATCGCATGTGCTGGCGGTAGTATCATCCCCCCCGCACCGGGCCGCTTAGCCGCGGCTGCTTAAGCGCACGAGGAGGCCTTCATGAAAGAAACCAGCACCAGCGTCATCATGAATATGGACGAGAGCCTGGTTTTTCCGCCGCGCTTTGAAACCGTTGAAGACCAGCGCCTGCACCGAAAGCAGCGCCTCGCCGCCACGTTTCGCCTGTTCGGCAAGTTCGGCTTCGACGAAGGCGTGGCCGGTCACGTGACGGTGCGCGACCCCGAGCACTCCGACCGCTTCTGGGTCAATCCGATGGGCATGTCGTTTAAGAAGATCAACGTGTCCAGCCTCATCCAGGTGGACCATGACGGCAACGTGGTGGAAGGGAAGGGCATGCTCAACACCGCCGCCTTCAACATCCACGGCCAGATTCACAAGGCGCGGCCAGACGTCGTGGCCGCAGCGCACTCGCACTCGCTGTACGGCAAAGCCTGGTCGACGCTCGGCCGCTTGCTGGACCCGATAACCCAGGATTCATGCGCGTTCTACAACGACCACGCGTTGTTCGAGGATTTCACCGGCGTGGTGCTGGACAGCTCGGAGGGTGAGAGCATTGCGGCCGCGCTTGGCGAGAAGAAAGCCTGCATTCTGCAGAATCACGGCCTGCTCACCGTTGGCGATACGGTGGAGGCGGCGGCGTGGTGGTACATCACCATGGAACGCTCCTGCCAGGCGCAGCTGCTGGCAGAGGCGGCGGGCACGCCCAAACTCATTCCGCCCGAGCATGCGCTGGCGACTTACGGCACCATCGGCACCAGCATCGCCGGCTGGTTCAGCTTCCGGCCGCTGTTCGACACCATTGCGGCCGAGCAACCGGACCTGTTCGATTAAGCCGCAGCCGGCCGCCAGCGGCGGCGTCAACTCCCACCCATCAGGGCAACCCGCATGACGCAGGCCAGCGAGCAACGTTTTTCGTCCCGACTTGGCCTGCTGTTGAGCGTGCTCGGTATCGCGGTGGGCACCGGCAACATCTGGCGCTTTCCGCGCATCGCGGCGCAGAACAGTGGCGAGGAGGGCGCCGGTGCGTTTCTTGTGGCGTGGCTGGTATTCCTGTTGCTGTGGAGCGTGCCGCTTATCATCGCCGAGTACGCGCTCGGCCGTCGCGGCCGGCAAGGTGTGATCGGTACCTTTGCGAGCCTTGCGGGCAAGCGCTTCGCGTGGATGGGCGCTTTCGTCGGCTTTGTGGCCGCCGCCATCATGTTCTACTACTCCGTGGTGGCCGGCTGGTGCATGTATTACCTGCTCGAGACGCTGACCAGCCCGCTGCCGCTGGATACCCAGACCGCGCAGGGCGTATGGGACGGCTTCCAGGCCGGCGGCTTCCCAGTCGTGTTTCACGCGGTTGCCATGGGCCTGGGCGCGCTCGCGGTGTGGCGCGGCATACGGTCCATCGAGCGCGTAAACATGGTGCTCATTCCCGCGCTGCTCTTGATCGTGCTTATTTCGCTCGTGCGCACGGTGACGCTCGAGGGTGCCTGGGACGGTATTCGATTTCTGTTCACGCCTGACTGGTCCACCTTGTCAAACCCGACCATCTGGCTGGAAGCGCTCACGCAGAACGCGTGGGATACGGGCGCCGGCTGGGGCCTGATTCTCACGTATGCCGCCTACATGCAGGCCCGCCACGGCATCGTCAAGAATGCCCTCATTACCGGCATTGGCAACAACACTGTGTCACTGCTCGCCGCGATGATTGTGTTTGGCACCGTGTTTGCGATTTTGGGTCAGCAGATGAGCCAGGCCGACGTGCTCGCCGTGATGCAGACCAGCGGTCCGGCCGCCACCGGCCTTACCTTCATCTGGATGCCGCAGCTCTTTGCGAAGATGCCTGGCGGTCACGTGCTGGCTGTGTTGTTCTTCTTAGGCTTGAGCTTCGCGGCGTTCAGTTCGCTGCTTTCGATGATTCAGCTCGTCACGCGCATCGTTTGCGACTTTGGCGTGTCGCGCCGTTTTGCCATCGCGGGCGTTTGCACGGTTGGCTTTGTGCTCGGTGTGCCGTCGGCGATTAACCTTGGCTTCTTTGCCAACCAGGATTTCGTGTGGGGCGTTGCGCTGATGCTCTCTGGAGCCTTCATCGCCTTCGCGGTGATTCGCCAGGGGGCTGCCGACTTCCGTCAGCAGACAATCGACGGCCAGGAGGGAGACTGGAACGCCGGGCGCTCCTGGGACCTGGCCATAACGGCGGTGGTGCCGTTGCTCGCCGTGTTGCTGCTGGGCTGGTGGCTCTACCAGGCCGCGGCCGTGTACGCGCCTGACGACTGGTACAACCCGTTCAGCGCGTTCAGCATCATGACCTGCCTCGTGCAATGGGGCATCGCGATCACCGCGTTTGCAGTACTCAACAATTGGATGCAGAGGCGTCTTCAAACGCCCGGTTGATTCTTCTTTTCGGACAACACCATGTGGTTTAAAAATCTGCGCATCTACCGGTTGACCGGTACGGTGGACGTTTCTGTCGATCGGCTCGAAACCGAGCTCGCCAAGCACGCGTTCGTGCCGTGCGGCAAGGCCGAGTTTTCACGTTTTGGCTGGGTGCCGCCGCTGGGGCGTCACGGGGAAATGCTCACGCACGCCGTGGGACCCTTCACCATGATTTGCGCGCGTCGCCAGGAGAAGATCCTGCCTGCCGCGGCCATCAACGAGATGGTCGACGAAAAGGTCGAAGCCTTCGAGGCCGCCGAAGCACGCAGCATCTACCGGCGCGAACGTATTCGGCTGAAGGACGAAGTCGTGCTCACGCTGCTGCCGCGCGCGCTTACCCGTTCGTCACTGATGTACGCGTACTTCGATACGCAGCAGAAGCTGCTGATCATCGATGCGGCAACGCCCGCCAAGGCCGAAGACTTCCTGGAGAGCCTGCGCGCCGTGCTGGTAGAACTGCCGGTGGTGCCGCTCGTGGTCCAGAGCGATGTCTCGGACATCCTGACCCGGTGGGTGGAACACGGCGCGCCACAGCGCTTCGACCTCGACGACGAGTGCGAGCTGCAAAGCCGCAGGGAAAGCCGCAACGTCGTTCGTTGCCGAAACCAGGAACTGGAGTCGGCGGAAATTCTGTCTCACCTCAAGGCCGGCAAGCGGGTCATGCAGCTGGCGGCGGTGTGGCGCCAGGCCATCCGCTTCGTACTCAGTGAGGATCTCGCGATCAAGCGGCTGCGCTTCGAAGACAAGATTCGCAACGAAGCCGAAGGACCCGACGATGACGAGGTCGCACAGTTCGACCAGGACTTTGCCGTGATGACGGTGCAGCTGCGCGCGTTCATCGATGACCTGGTCAGCGAGTTCGGCGGGCTCGAAGAGTAGGAGCGGCGCCCACCGTGGGAGCGGCGTCCCGCCGCGATTCCGAAAATAAAAAAACCGGCTGGTCTTGCGACCAGCCGGCGAAAGTGCTCCCAGGGAGCTTTTGGGGGAGATTCGTTACGGGGCGGTGAGTGTGTTTCGTGCTCACCGCCCCGCGGTCAGGGCTTAGTCAGACCAGAGGTAGCTGTCAGACCAGAGGTAGCTGTCAGACCAGAGGTAGCTGTCGCTCCAGAGGTAGCTGTCAGCCCAGAGGTAGCTGTCAGCCTGCGGGCTGTCCGCCTGCCACTGGTTGGCACCACTCCAGACGTTCTTGGCTGACCACTCGGTGCCACCCCACAGGTCGCCCGTGTCTTCGATCAGGACGCCGGTGCCGTCGGCACTCGGGACCATCTTCGGCGACGGAGCAACCGTGACGGTGCCGGTCTCGTTCAGCGCACTGGTGACATCAAGCACACCGGCACCACCCACGATCGGGTCGAGGTCGGTCTTCTTGGCCGAGCGCATCAGGCGGGCCTTCACCGTGGCCGGGTTCAGCGAGCTGTCCTTGCTGAGCATCAGCGCAACCGAGCCGGACACAACGCCCGCGGCCATGCTGGTGCCCGACATCTCCAGGTACGCACCGTCGCAAGCGCCGCCGCAGACCGGAATGGCACCGGCAGGCAGGGCAGTCTTGAAGTGTGCGTTCTTGGAGATCGGCGCGATGAAGCGGTTACCCGGAGCCAGCAAGTCAGGCTTCATGTAGTTGTCGTGAGCGGTCGGGCCCATCGACGAGTACGAAGAAACCGAATCGAGCGAGTCGTCCAGGGCACTGCCACGGTCGGTGATGGAGCCCACGGTGATCAGCTTCGGCGAGTTGCCCGGGCTGGTGATGTGGCGGTAGCCAAAGCTGCCGTAGTTACCCGCGGAAGCGACAACCACCACACCGGCGTCCCACACCGCTTCAGCGGCAAGCACCAGCGGATCCTGCGCAGCAGGCACGTTGACCGCCATGCCGAGAGACATGTTCACCACACGGATCTTGTACTCGGCGTGGTTGGCCAGCACCCAGTCCAGGCCAGCAATCACCTGGGAGACCGTGCCGCGGCCGTCATGGCGAAGCACACGCACGTCAACGATCGGTGCACCCGATGCCATGCCTAAGTAGGCACCCGAAGACAGCGTGCCGTCACCGCCGGCGATACCTGCCACGTGCGTACCGTGACCCAGCGGGTCGAGGTCAGTCACGAGCGCGGTTGAGCCAGCGTTGAAGTTGCCGGAAACGGCAGCCGGGGTCAGCGGAGCACAGTAAACAGAAGCCAGTTCGTACTCACCCGACCAGTTCGACGTGGAGGGGCCAGCGTTGCCCAGGTGCAGGCCGTAGCCGGTGTTCCAGTTGTCGAACTCACCGCTGAGCGAAGCACTGGCGACAGCCGCGCCGTCGATGTACATGACCGCGTTGCCAGCCTGGCCACGCGTCACGACAACGTGCTGCACGGTGGAGCCCACGCTGTTGTCCGGGCTGCTCAGCACCTGCGTGCCGGCATCCGTGCTCAGGAGGAACTCGTAACGGTTGCCGCTCTGCTGCAGCACGAAGTTGAAGTTCGTGTCGCTCGCACTGTTGGCGATGATAGCGGCGTCCTGGGTGCCGTTCGCCGGCGTGATCCAGGCTTCGACAGTCACCGCGTCGCTGGCGGCACACACGTTGTTAATACGCGTGGCGGCGCCAGTGGCACTGCCGCCGTTCACCGACAGCGAGTTCTGGTTCCATGAGGTGTTGTTCAGGCTCAGGTCAACCGGAAAGCCGGCTGCGTCTGCACGGTCGAACACCTTGTCGCCGTAGGCTTCGTCAAACAGATACAGCGCCTGGGCGCCAGCGTCGCTGCGTCCGGCCGTCTCTTCGACGGTGACCGGGCGAACAACGTGCACGCGGTTCACAACGTTAAGGTCGGCATGGTCGTCAACGCCGCTGTCCAGCACCGCAATAACGACGTCGCTTTCCGGGTTTACGTAGTCAGCCGAGGTTTTGCTCGGCATCTTGGCAGTGCCGCGAGCCGAGGAAGACAGAAAGCGCACTTCCTGGTCCGGCACGGCGCTGACGGCAGCGCTGCTGAAGAGCTCCGCGACTGACTCAGGCACACGTACGGCGCCCATCGGCAATGCCGCGTATTCCTGGGTGATCTCGCCGCCCGCAGCTTCCACCCGCTGGCGAAGGTCCGCCATTTCGGAGCGGTCGTTGAAGGCAAGCACCATGTCGACCATCGGCTCGCCGGCAACGCCAAAGCCGCCCATGTTGGCAGCCATGGACGCAGCGGCCGACTCGTCATCCGCTGACGACTCGCTCGGATCCGTCGCCGAATCGAGGTCGTGCCAGTGGTTACGTGCCAGCAGCTCAGGGTTTATTACCGTCTCAATCGGCGTCAGGTTAGCCGCGTCGGCGTCAGTGCCGCGCAGCGCCTTGGAGACGCCGTCTGAGATCGGATCGCCCGCAACCAGCTGGTCGGACGACAGGGTTTGTGCATCGGTGGTCGTGGCCGGGTTGTTAACGGCCTCGTTAGAAGCGGGGCCAACCAGCAAAGCTGCTGTCCCCAACACCAGCGGTACGCCGGTGAGTATTGCTAAGTGACTTTTCGATTTCATGGTCATTGTGTCGTATTTCCGCCTGCTTGTTCCTTTACGTGCCCTGGAGAGGTCGTCCGTACGGGCTTTTCCAACGAGGCCTATTACACAGGAATTCAAGTGTTTCGGCGTTGACGATGGTCGCCCGGGCGGCGGGCAAAAATGTGACGGGCGTCACGTAATCAGCGGTAAAGTTGTGGTGCGCCGCGGGCGTCTCAATTACGCCCTGCCTGCCCCGGAAAAAACACTGCCGGCAGTAAGTGCCGGCAGTTATTGGATGAATCCCGGGCGCCGGGATCGGGTGCGTGAGTCCGGTCAGGCGATAGCCGCTTCTTCGCTCTCGGAGAGCTGCGAGGTGTGAATCTCGATCAGACCCTGCTCGGCCAGCGCGTCTGCCTGGTCGCGAATTGTGTAGAACGGGTTGTCGATCGTGGCGCTGTATTCGGTCGACACAATCGAGACCCATGCATTTCGGTGCGCCTTGGCGCGGTACATGGCGGCGTCTGCCAGGTTCAGCACCTGTTCCCACTCCAGGTGGTCGGGCTGCTCTCGCACAAACGGGAAGGACGCAACACCAATTGAGCACGTGGTGCGTGCAACCTGGCCATTGCCGATGGAGAACACGGTGTTCGCCATGCGCGAGCGAATGCGCTCTGCCAGCTCCTCGCCCTGTTCGCGCTCGGCGTAGCGGCCAATTACCATAAACTCGTCGCCGCCCCAGCGAATCACGGTGTCCGACTGGCGGCAGGCGCCGAGCAGTACGTCGCGCACCTGCAGCAGCAGCTTGTCGCCGGCTTCGTGGCCGCAGGTGTCGTTGACCGGCTTGAAGTTGTCGAGGTCGATCATCAGGAAGGCAACGTCCCAGGCGTTGTCGCCTGTATTCTCGCCCGGCAGGGCGTCGCGATAGCGGCGGCGCACCACTTCGATATCCTTGGCCGCTTCCTCGAAGACGAAGCGGCGGTTCCGGAGCCCCGTGAGCGGATCGGTCAGGCTGGCCTCGAGGAACCGCTGGTTGAGCACTCGCAGGTCATCGTTACGTTCGGCCAGTTCCTTGGTGCGCGTCTGCACGTCCTGCTCCAGCCGGCGGCTGTAGTCGGCTTCCCGCAGCAGTTTCACCTGCTGGGCGCGCCAGACGCCGGCGATAACGGTCATTAGCGCCCCGGCATACAGCACAAACGCCCACCAGGTCTGCCACGGCGGCGGCTCGACCGACAGCGGCACGGAAACGTCGCCTTCACCCCACACGCCATCGCTGTTCGCGGCCTTTACGCGGAACACATAGTTGCCGCCGTCAAGGTTGGTGTAGGTAACGTGGCGAAGTGAGCCCGCGTCCACCCAGTCGGGGTCGAAGCCTTCCAGCATGTACTGGTACTGGTTTTCCGTCGGTGAGGTGAAGTCCAGTGCGCTGAAGCTGAAGGACACCACGTCGTCTTCATAGCCAAGGTCCAGGCCGCCAATCAGCCAGTGCGGGTTGGCCATATTGATGGGCTGGTTCAGTAGCGCCGCTGAGGTCAGGATCACCGGCGGGGCGTTGTCGTTGATCTGCAGGTCCGACGGGTAGAACGCGTTGAAGCCGTTGGCGCCGCCGAAGAACAGCTCGCCGCGGGAGCTGCGGAAGTGCGCGCCGAAGTTGAACTCTTCGTCCTGCAGGCCATGGCTGCGGTGGAAGTTGCGCACCGTGCTGGTGCCGGGCACGAAGTGGATGATGCCGTAGTTGGTACTCAACCACAGGTCGCCCTGCGTGTCGGACTTGATGCCGTAGACCACGCCGTTGGCGAGGCCGTCAATGTTGTCCTTGAAACTCTTGAACCGCACCGCCTCGGGGTTGCGCGAGTCGCCAACCACCTGCTGCAGGCCGCCGCCCTGGGTACCGACCCAGATGGTGCCGCGGATGTCCAGGTGCAGCGTGTAGACGGTATCAGCGCCCAGGCTGGTCGGATCGCCACGGTCCGGCGTGAAGTGGTGGAAGCGGCCGCTGGCCGGGTTCAGCAGGTTGAGGCCGCCGCCATCCGTGCCGATCCAGATGTTGCCCCAGCGGTCCTCCACGAAGGCCGTGGCGTGTGGGCTGGACAGTACGTCGTCGTTGCCCGTGCCAAAGGCGAAGCGCTGCACTTCACCGGTGCGGGTGAACAGCCGGTTGACGCCGCCGCCGAATGTGCCGATCCACAGGTCGCCGCTGCGGTCCTCGAACAGCGCCATAATGCCGTTGGAACTGATCGTCTTCTCATCGTCCTTGCTGTGCTGGAAGTGAGCCACGTCGCCCGTTTCGAGGTTCATCCGGTTCAGGCCGCCGGTCATCGTGCCGAGCCACAGCTGGTCGTGGCGGTCGATAAGCAGCGACATGATGCGGTCGTCGCTCAGCTTGCTGCCGGTGGCCTTGCCGAAGTGCACGACTTCGCCGGTGCGCCGGTTGATGCGGTTTACACCACCACCAAAGGTGCCAACCCAGATATTCTCGCCCGCGTCCTCAGCGAAGGAGGTCACGTTGCCGTCGCTGAGCTGGCTTGGCGAGTGGTGGCCAAAGCCCCAGCTGCGTGGGTTCCACTTGTTGAGGCCGCCGGAGCGCGTGCCGATCCACAGCACGCCGGACTTGTCCTGAAACAGCGTCATGATGTAGCTGTGGCTCAGGCTGCCCGGGCTCGCGCGGTCGCTGACGTAGCGATGGAATTTCTGCTCGCGAACGTCAAACAGGTTCAAGCCGTTGCCGGTGCCCAGCCAGAGGCGTCCGGCGTCGTCCTGCAGGATGTCACGGACATTGTTGTGACTGATGCTGTTCGGATCCTTCGGATCGTGCACGAAACGAGTGAAGGTATTGCTGCGGCGATCGAAAAGATTGACGCCGCCACGGCGTGTGCCGACCCAGAGCGCACCGCTTTGATCTTCGAACAGGGTCCGAATCTGGTTGTGGCTGATGGTTGCCGGATTTTCCGGATCGTGGCGAAACGTCGTGAACTGCCCGGCAATGGGATCGTAGCGGCTCAGGCCGTTGTCCGTCCCAACCCACAGCGCGCCGCGGGTGTCCCGCAGCAGGGTGAAGATCTCGTTGCTGGCAAGACTGGTCGGGTCCGCCGGATCGTGGCGGAAGTGCTCGACGCGCCCGGTGGTCGGGTCGATGCGGTCAAGGCCGTCGTGATGAGTGCCGACCCAGATCCAGCCGTCGGTCGTGCTCAGAATCGTGCGCGTGCCGTCGTCAGCCAGGCTGTCGGGGTTGTTCGGGTCGTGACGAAAGACGGTGAAGTCATCGGTGGCAGCGTTCCAGCGCGCAACGCCGCCGTTCTTCGTCGCCATCCACAGGTCGCCGTTCGCGCCCTCGGTAATTTCCCAGATAAAGTCGTCTGCCAGTGCTCCATCGTCGCGCAGCTCGCGCTTGTAGTGATGAAACTCGTAGCCGTCGTAGCGGTTCAGGCCGCTCTGCGTGCCGATCCACAGGAAGCCGGTGGAATCCTGGTACACGGTGTTGACGGTACTCTGCGACAGGCCGTCGCTCATGGAGATAACGTCGAAACGCATGGGCTGACCGGCGATTGCGCCGATTGCCGGGTACAGGCCCGCAACGGCGACGATCGCCAGACGGCTGAGCATGCGCGTCCATACGGATCTCGCGTTCATACCCGCTGCTCCTGACTGGAAGAGTCTTCTTGGTCGTCAATCAGTCTCTCGAAGGCGTCACCGAACACGGCCGGTGAGCAGTAGAAGCCCTGGTACAGGTGGCAACCCCAGGAGCGCAGCAATTCGTACTGCTCCTTGGACTCGACCCCTTCCGCGATAACGGTGAGGTTCATATTGCGTGCCAGGCCAACCAGGGCCGAGGCGATGACCGCGTCCACGCCGTTTTCGAGTGCACCGGAGATGTAAGACCGGTCGAGCTTCAGTACGTCGATGGGTAATCGCTTGAGATATTCAATAGAGGTGTCGCCGGTGCCGAAGTCGTCCAGCGACAGTCTTACGCCGAGCGCCTTGAGCTGATGCAACTGGCGCATGATCTTGGGGTCGTTGCCAATGGCGCCGCGCTCGGAGAGCTCGAACTCGAGCAGCTGCGGCTCGAGTTCGTATTTGTCGATCGCCTTCTCGGCGCTTTCAATAACGTTGCCTCGGCGTAGCTGGGCCAGCGACAGGTTGATTGCCATGCGCATATCGTGGCGGCCGTTGTCTAGCCAGCGGCGCAGCTGTTTACAGGCGGTGTCGATAACAAAATCGCCAATCTGCACGACAATGCCGCTGCGCTCTGCGACCGGGATGAACTCGGCGGGCGAGATATTGCCGCCGGGCTCGCGATGCCAGCGCAGCAGCGCCTCCGCACCGACGATGCGGTTATTCCAGAGGTTGACCAGCGGCTGGTATGCGACCTTGAGTTCGCCGCTGTCGACCGCTTCTCGCAGCCAGAAGTCGAGCTCCAGGAAGCGAGCGCTGGACAGGCCTGCGTGTTCACGGTGAAAGTCGAAGCCGCCGCCGCGTTTCTTCACGCCCAGCATGGCGCGTTCCGCATTCTGGATCACAACCGGCGCCGTGGAGCCGTCGCGTGGCGCAACGGCGCCGCCAATGCTCGACGTGAGGTACACGGTCTTGCCGTCCACGTTGACCGGCTCGGCGAGCGTTTCTGTCAGCGCGTTGCGAATCGCCTGCAGGTGCTCCGGTTGCCCGTTGTGAGGCATGAAAATGCCGAAGCGAACGCTGTCCATTTTGGCAGCGCACCCCGCCAGCACGCTATTGCAGCCGGGCGCGTGCAGGTCGCGGCGCACGAGGATCTCGCGCAGCCGTTTTCCGACCAGTGTCAGCACGCGGTCAGCCTTGTCACGGCCGAAGGCCTCGTTGATGAGTGCGAACCGTTCAAGGCCAATGATGAAAAGAACAACTTCGTCATCGTTGACGAGCGCGCGTGCCAGTAGCTCGCGAAACTTGCCCACAGCCAGCAGCCCCGTGAGCGGATCGGTGTCCGACATGGCCACCAGGTGGCGCCGCGTACTGGCGGCCTTCTTTTCCGCTGCCTGCAGTGCTTCGCGGGTAACGGTAAGCTGATGTTTAAGACTGACAGTGCGGCAGACCATTTCGGCGCGGCGGCTGATGATGTGCCACTCGACAGGCTTGCGCACGACGTCCGTAACGCCGGCTTGCAGGGCCTCGCGCGCCTCCCGCGGGTTGTTGCAAAGTGCGATGATCGGAATGTCACGCGACGCGGCTTCCCGCTTGAGTACCGAGAAAAGCGGATGGCCGTTGGAGACCATCATCGAAGCGTTGATGAGCGCGAGCGTCGGGCGCTGCTTCAGGCAGGCATTTAGCGCATCCTCGCCGTTGCGGAAGCTGCGCGACGGAATGCCGCAGCGCGCCAGCCACTTCTCGGCGAGATCCGCGGCGCTGGCCGCCGGGTCGGCCAGCAGTATGTACGGTGCGTGATCGGCGGAGTTGTCCTCACCGGTCGCACGCTGCGAGCCCATGTCGGCGTCCAGCAGGGCAAGCACTGTCGAAGTCGGGTCTGTCATGTAATGCAAACTCCATGGTCCGCACGGGCCGGGCGCGGTTGCCAAGTTGCCATCATTCTTGTGCGCAATTTCACCATAAGGTGTAGTTCGCCGGCGTTGACGCGGAGTCGTCTGACGGAAAAAAGTTGCGAGACGTGGTTCACATAATTGCGATGTTCAATCGGGCGCACAGGGTTCAAAAAAAGGCTTAATCGCATGTGACCTGCCTTGCCGCGGTGGGTGCGTTGGTGGTCTTCAGCCGCTCCAGCAGCGCCTCCAGCGGCAGCGGCGAGCTCTCGAAAAAGCCCTGGTAGGTGTCGCAGTTCATAGCCTTTAGCATTTCGTACTGACGCTCGTTCTCCACGCCGGTCGCTGAACAGGCGATGCCAAGGCTGTGCGCCATGGCGATCGCGGCTGCCGTGCAGCGTCTTGCGTTGTCATCGGATACCACGTTGGCGACCAGGGCACGCCCGAGCTTGAGGCAGGACACGCCGGAGACTGCCAGGCTAGTCAGGTGCATGCTTTCCGCCCGGAAGTCATCGAGCACGAGGCCAATGCCGCGCGCGGTGAGCTGCGCGATGCCGTGTTCCATGGTTTTACGGTGTCGGAAATAGTCCGAAGCCCGGATTTCCAGGAGCATGCGGCTGGGTTTCAGCCCGCAGTGTGCAATCTGTGCCGCGATGCGGTCGGGTGTGGCGCGCGCCACCGCGTGGCGGGCGCCCATGTTGAGAGACACCTGGATGTCGGAGATCTCTTTGCACTGAGCCGCTGCTTCGCAGGCGCTCTCCGTGACCCAGGTACCGATGGCTTCGTCGAGCCCGGTCAGTTCCGTCAGCGGGATAATCTCGTCCACGGGCACGTTGCCCCGCAGCGGGTGCCGCCAGCGCAGCAGCGCCTCGACGCTGTTGATGGCTCCGGTGGCGAAGTCGAAGCAGGGCAGGAAAACAAGACTGAACTGCTCCTGCTCCAGCGCCCAGCGCAGCTCTTGCTCAAGGTCGAGGCGCTTTTGCCTCGGCACCTGGCCGGCCTCGGAGAAAAAGCGTACCGCGCTGCCGCCCGCCAGGGTGGCCTCGCCCAGTGCGGTGTCCGCATTACATAAGAGGGATTTGGGCTCCGCACCGTCCTGCGGGAACATCGCAACACCGATGCTGCCGCTGATGTCCAGCCGATTGTCGGCAAAGCTGAAGGGCGCGGCGAGCTGCTCATTAATAGTGCGCGCCAGCTTTTCGAGGGCGTCGGCGGAAGACACGCCGTGCACCAGCAGCGTAAATTCGTCACCGCGGGTTCTCGCCAGCCGCAACTGCAGCATGGTGCTGAGCGCAGCCACCGCTGGCATGGCCGCCAGCGTCGGGGCGGCGAGGCGCCGGGCGCTCTCCGACAGTACTTCGTTGCCGGCTTCCCGGCCGAAATTATGGTTGATTGAGCGGATGCCATTCAGGTGCACGCGCAGCACCGCCAGGTGTTGTTCGCGAAGCTGGCTGTCGCTCACCGCTTCCACCAGCGAGTGCATCAACGCCGCCTCGTTGGGCAGGCCGGTGAGCGGGTCGCGAAACGCAAGCTCATGAACCTGTTCGTTGAAGCGCTCCGTGGAGGTGCGGTCGCGAACCATGACGATGGCGCTGTCGCGGCCATGTGGCAGCAATTGAAGTTCCAGGTGAAGGTCGGCGCCGTCTCGCTGCCAGGTGGCTTCGACGCGGTACGGCCGGCGGCTGCGCAGGCAACGGCGTATGTTTGTGGTCAGCGCATCGCCAATTCCCGGGCCGAACAGGCTGCCGACAACGGCATCCTCGGCGAAGTTGTCGATGCCGAGCAGGTCCTGAAGGTCGCCGCTGAGGTGCTCGCGCACCTTGCCTTTCACGCCCACGATGAGCACGAGGCAGTCGTCAGACAGCGCTTTTACTGCGGTCGCGTTGTCATGTGCGCGCTGCTGCGTACCTTGCATCCTGTTGCCCGAGTCCAGTGATCATGTCGAGGGGCGCGGGCCGCGTCATTGCGGGCCGGCCTAACTGCTGGAAAAGGCTAAAGGAAAAAGGTCCGCCAAGTTGTGATGCAGTTGGCAACTGCTCAACGCGTCGGCGTTATGTTTAC
>JBCAXP010000058.1:0-16909 GCA_038533995.1 Pseudomonadota bacterium | reverse complement strand
GACGAAGGACGACCTGGCCGGTGAATGCGTCGATTTTGTCGACAAGGTTCGTATCTTGCAGGCTAATGTCGCGAAGTGCCTCGCCAAACGCCTGCGAATAACTTCGAATAACCGCTTCGGCCAGGTCGTCCTTCGTCGGAAAGTGGTAGTGCACGCTCGATGACTTCACGCCAACCTCATCGGCGAGGGTCCTGAAGCTCACACTCCGGATGCCCTCGTGCTTGATGGCTTGCGTTGCTACCTGTTCGATCTGTTCGCGTTTGTCGGCCACGGCGGCCTCCGTTAATCACACTCTGATACGTATACTATCTATCAGTAGGTAGAATGTCAACCCTGCTCGTTATTTTCTTTGGTCAGGGACAACTCAAGCGGCTTCGCTCGACTGCGGGACATGCCACAGGTTCAGAATTGCCGGTGCGCTTCCGCGGAAACGTTTCGGAGAACTATTCTCATTTCGAAAACGCATCACGTGATGCGTTCGAGGGCGGTTTCAGGACTTGATGAGGCCCTGCTCGATCATGGCATCGCGCACGCCCGCATCCCGCTCGAGCTGCCTGAGGTACCCATTCAGTGCCGGGTACTCGCGAAGCGGCTTGTCCAGCAGGCGGCCCCAGCGGAGCATGGGCACTGTATACGCATCCACGATGCTTCGCCGGTCGCCAACGAAAAAATCGCGGCCCTGCAGGTGGGCTTCCATGTGGTCGTAAAACTTTGCCACCAGCGCCTGGCCCGCAGCCTTCACGGCATCGTGCCCGTTCTCGTCGGTCGTGTACCGCTGCGGATTGAAGAAGGGGAAAAACGCCGGGTGCAGGTCGCCCGTGAGAAATGCCATCCACGTGTTGATCTCGTAGTCGGATTCCGCCGTGCCGTCGCCGGCCAGTCTGGCGTCAGGATTCGACGCGGCGAGCCAGTGCAGGATGGCATCGGCCTGCGTGTACAGCTTGCCGTCCTTGTGAATTGCCGGCACGACGCCAAGCGGATTGATCTTGCGATACTCCGGATCGCCCTTGACGACCCGCACGGCCTCGTAATCCGCACCGACCCAGTTGAGCACAATGTGAGGCGCGAGCGCGCAGGATCCGGGAAAGTAGTAGAGCTTCATGGTGCTTCCTTTTTGAGTTGAGAGAGGGAATCGATCACTATCGCGCGAGTGCAAACCGTAGGAGATTTCCAACGTGGGTGGTCAACTGTTGCTGGGTACGACGCTGATTGTCGTCAATGTCATCTTTCACGTGTCTTGGCTTGTGTGGCTGGCCCAAGCGTTGATTCGAGTTGGCAAGGCATCGTTCTTCGATGGGCGACGGCGGTGGCTCATACTGCAGTTGGGACTGGGAGTGTTTGGCGTCATTGCTGTTCACACCGTTGCTGCGTGGTCCTGGGCCGCTGTCTACCTGGTTGTGGGCGAATTCAGCACGCTGTCCAGGGCGCTGTACTTCTCCGTTGTGACATCCACCACGCTGGGATACGGTGACATTACATTGTCTGAACGCTGGCAGCTGCTTGGCAGCTTTGAGGCCATGGGCGGACTCGTGTTGTTCGGCGCCAGCACCGCGTTCCTGCTCTCCGTAATGAAGCACTGGTTTACGCATCTCGCCGACAAGGACTAGCGTAACTCGCGAGGAGCCGGCGCCAGCCAGTGACGCACGCGCGGCGGCGTGGCGCCAACATGCAGTGCCTTCACCGCTTCCTGCAGCGTCCTGTCATGGTGTGTCGCGCGCTCGTGCTGTCGCAGGTGCTCCGCCCAGCTCGGCACGAGAAACCACTCGAACCACAACCCCGGTGCATCTGCATCCTGGTACACGCCCCACTCGTAGGCGCCGTCACGGTAGCGCTCGCCAGATAACCTGTGAATAGCGGCGAGAAACTGTTGCTCGGTTGCGGGATCGATCTCGTATTCCAGCGTGACCATGACCGGGCCCCGCGTATCGGCGTCGCCGATGCGTTCGTCGATCGCTGGTGCTGGCCAGTAAGCAGAGGGCGAAAGGTCCAGATCTTCGCCCTGGCCCAGGCGCGCGCGCCGCGTCACCGGAATGGCGAGGAGCGCACCGGCGGCGGCTACGACCAGGGCGACGTCTACCGACACCGCCGTGGCGACCTGGCCCCAGATCGCCGAGCCGGCGGCCATGCAACCGAAGAACACCATCATGTAGATAGCCAGGCCGCGTGCGCGCACCCAGTTTGGTAGCGACGTCTGCGCCGACACGTTAAGGCTGGTGAGCACCGCGATCCATCCGATGCCACCGAAGAACGCCGCTGCCACCGCTGCCGCTTGCAACTGGACGGTTGCCAGCAACAGCATGGCCGTAGCCGTGATGGCGGCGCCGACGGCAGCCACGCGATTGGTATCCAGGCGTTTGGTGAGCCGCGGCAACAGCAGCGCGCCGGTCACCGCGCCGGCGCCGATGGAGGCGAGCAGCACGCCGTACAACTCGGCGCCTCCCCCCGGCAGCGCGCGCGCCACTAGCGGCAGCAATGCCCAGTAAGCGCTGGCGAACACAAAGAAGCCCGCCGCACGCACCAGCGTTGCCTTGAGCGGTTCGTTGTACGCGGCATGCCGGAGCCCGGTAATCATCGCCGACCCGATGGGCTCGGGCGGCAGTCTGCGCGGCGGTGCTTTCGGGCGCCGCCAAAGCAGCAGCGCGATGATGATAATCACGTGGGTCATCGCGTTCAGTGCAAACGGCGCCATGAGGCCAACCGCGCTAATCAGGAATCCCGCAATGGCAGGTCCGATGGCGCGACTGATGTTCAGCCCCATGGAGTTGAGTGCGATGGCCGGCTTGAGGGTATCGCGCGGCACGAGTTCCGGTACCACCGACTGCCATGCGGGAGCCATGAATGCCGCCGCCGTGCCGATTGCGAAAGTGAAGCCAATCAGGAGCGACGGTGTCATTCGTTCAAGGGCAACGAGCACGGCGAGAACAGAGATGATCACGAACAGCACTGCGTTCACGCTGATAAGCAGTGATCGCTTGTTGACCCGGTCGGCCAGTGTCCCCGCAAACAGGGCGAACAGAAAGATCGGCAGTGTCGTTGCTGCCTGCACGAGCGTTACGACGTCCGGGGACGGGTTCAGGGTCGTCATCAGCCAGCCGGCGCCCACGTCGTGCATCCACGTGCCGATGTTGCTGATGAGCGTTGCGACCCACAGCAGGGCGAACGCGCGGTGACCGAACGGCGCCCAGGCGGAAACGCCTGCTTCGATTCGCGTTCGCTTCGGATTGTTGATCGTCGGTTTGCTCAGGGCACCTGCACCTCAATTGCCGAAATACAAGTTCTGTTATTGCGCCGTTCGGTTGGCCGCATGGTATCCGCCGTACGATCGCACGGGCGACCACTCGGGCTCGATGGCGGGCAGAGGCTTGACCTCATTGCTGAAATCACCGTGACCGTACACCGCTTTGCCATTCATGACAGTGAGGTCCGCCTCGATGTGGCGCAGATCTTCATCGTCGACGTCGAGATACGGTGCGTTGAGTACGGCCAGGTCGCCGAACTGCCCCGGCTTCAGCCGGCCCTTGAGTACCTCTTCCTGGCTCAGCCACGCAGAGCCTACCGTGTGATGAAACAGCGCCTCCATGCGAGTGAGCCGCTGCGCCGGACCGTGCAGCACGGTGCTGCCAGCGCTCTTGCCGGTGGTGGCCCAGTACAGCGTCAGCCAGGGGTTGTAGCTAGCGACGCGGGTCGAGTCTGAACCGAGGCCAAGCGGCAGTCCCGCCTCAATGACATCCCGCAACGGCGGTGCGTTTCGCGTGGCTTCCTCGCCGTAGCGGTCGAGAAAGTACTCGCCGGCGTACGCCATGCGTGCCTGCATCGCCATGCCGCCGCCGAGCGCCTTGATGCGCTGAAGCGTGGGCTTGCGCATCGTCTCACCGTGATCGATCGCAAAGCGAATGCCGCCAAAACCGAGGCGCCCTTCTGCCACCTCCTGCGCGTGCGCTTCCTCAAACACGTCAAGGATGTGGTTGATGGACTCGTCGTAGGTCGCGTGGATGCGGAGCGGCCACCGCTTCGACAGCAGGTGCCGTGTAACGCCGAGCAGCTGCTCCCGCCAGCGCGGCCGGGTCGTGATGTCCGGTGCGGCGTCGAGGAAGTTTTCGTAGTCGCCTGCGGCCCACGCGAGAAACTCGCCGCCGCCGCGCACCACGTACGCATTCATAAGGAACGCGGCGCGGTTGACGTTAACCTCGTAGCTGTTGGTCCACTGCTGGAACTCGGCAAGCTCCTGTCCCTTGTTTTGCGGAAACAGGTACTTCGAAATGCGCACGGGCAGCTCGCCGGTTTTCGCGAGCGCGTCTGACCCAGCGTAGTCCTTGGGAAACTTGTGGCCACCACCGCCAGCGTCGATCACGCTCGTGAGGCCAAAACGATTCAGCTCGCGGTAGAAGTGCATGGTCGAGACCGCTTGCTGCTCGGCGGTCATCGGTGGCAAGGCGCCGATGGTGCCGTACAGCAGGTCCGGGTTCGGCTTCGCGTGGATTATCGCACCGCCGTCGGCCGTGAACTCGTATGCCGTGCCGGGCGGCGTGGGCATGCCGCGCTTGAGGCCCAGCTTCTCGACCGCGGCCTTGTTAAGGAAGCCCTGGCTGTACAGAAACAGCACGTAGACGGGCGTGTCGGGCGCCGCGGCGGTGAGCTCTGCCGGCGTCGGCATGCGCTTTTCTGAAAACTGAAAGGGCGACCAGCCGCCGATGACGCGCACCCAGTGACCGTCCGGCGTGCGCTGCGCCTGGTCGCGGATCATGTTGAGCCCGTACTCCAGCGTGGGCACGCCGTCCCAGCGCAGTTCCATCGCGTAGAAGCGCCCGGCGCGGGTAGGGTGCATGTGGCTGTCGTTTAGGCCCGGGATTACCGTGCGGCCGCCGAGCGAGAGCACGTTCGTATTGCTGCCCTCGAGGCTGAGGATGTCACGGTTGTCGCCCACCGCCTGCACCAGTCCGCCGCGCAGCGCGATGGCCTGCGCCCGCGGCTGCGTGGGATCCAGCGTAATGATGTTGGCGTCAGTCAGGATCAGGTCTGCGGACGCCGCCTTCGGCCCTCGGGCGGCAAACGCGCCGGTGCCTGCCAGTAGAGCGCTGCCGGCAACGGCGCCGGTCCGCTTGAGAAAGTCGCGGCGTGAGAAATCGCGTGCTTGTCGTGGTTTCTTGTTCATCGTTGGGCTCATTGTTGGCTCCAGCCTCTTGAGGTGCGCGAACTGGCTAGAATCGCGCGTCGATAGTGAATTGGGCGAAGTTCGAGATGTCAGCGGTGCCGGTTTCCTCAACGAACGCTTCCGGGCGCGAGTGCGTAAGCGCCAGACCGAGCAAAAAGTGCCGGTGCACTTTCCATTCGATCGTGGCCGACAGCGCGGTGTTGACGAAGCGCTCGTCGCTTCCTCCCGGCGGTCGGATCAGGTTGCCGGGCGGTCCATAGATGCCGTCTGACGTTTCCAGCCGCCAGTAAAGGTTCAGGTCAACGGACACCTGCATACGGTCAGTGGGCGTCACGGTCAGGTACGGGTTCACGTTGAAGAAGTTTGCAGGACCGAGCTGCGCGAGTTCCGAGAAGTAGTTGCCCCGCGGATACAGCGCGTCGAAAGTTTCCAGCCGGCCGTCGTCGCGTGCAGAGTCACCGGAGGCCACGTTCGCGGACAGCATCAACTCTGGTGACCAGGCTCCGTCGAAGCGCAGGCCGGTGTTCGTCGCGAGTGTCCACGCGCGAATGTCGTCCGTACCGTGCCGGCCAAACTGGTAGATCGCTTCCCAGTTCCAGAACGCCCGCCCACGTTCGCCGAAGACACGTGCGCCGATGCTGTGGCGCTCCTGGTTGGCGAGGCCCTCGATGGTGAAGCGCTCGTCGAAGCGCGCGTACAGGTAGTACAGGTCGAGGCCCGACCAACCAAAGTCGCGCGTGCCGTACAAGCCCGCCAGCAAGCGGTCCTTGTCGCTTGTGTCGTTAAAGGCGCCGGTCGGTTCGACGTCAACGAGCTGCAGGCCAACCAGGTCGACGTGCCACTCGGCCACGTCAAAGACCGTGCGTACGCCGTCCCAGGTGCGCCGCACGTTGGTGCCGTCGCGGGAGCCTACCAATCGCTGCGAACCCAGCACCACTTCCTGGCGCCCGAAGCGGAAGCCGGCACCGCCGACGTCGAGCTGCAGCCATGCTTCCTGCAGGTCGAGGTTGTTTTGCTCGATAGGGCTGGTTTGCATGCCCTGCTGCAGGGCGCTGAGCAACGTGACCCGGCCCGACAGGGCTTTGCCCGACGCATAATCTGCAGTTAGTGCCAGGCGCTGGGCCCAGTTGGAGCCGGCGTCCGGGGCGTTCTCGTCGAAGTCGAGAGCGGACGCATAAGTGAACCGCTCTCGGAGGTGGCCGCTAAACTGCCACGCCCCGGCGTCCGCGGACGCCTGCGCCGCGGACCCGGCTGGCAACATGGCCAGGCTGGCAACCGCGGCGGCAAACGCTGACGCCTTGGTGGGGATGGTGTTGAAGCGGCGCATCGGAGCTTACTGCTTCAGAAACTCTGCGTGAATTTCGATCTCGATTTCATCGCCCAGGCCGCTGCCTGAGAGAAAGTCCAGACCGAACTCCGTGCGGTCGACCGTGGCCGTCGCCTCGAAGCCGATGGCGGGCACCTTGGCGAACGGATGTTCCGCTGATGATCCACTCAAGCTCACGTCGAGGGTGACCGGCCGGGTAACGCCCAGGAGTGTCAGGTCGCCGGTGACGGCCATGGTCGTCGGCCCCTTCTGAGCAATCGCCGTCGAAGCAAACCTGATCGTCGGGTGCACTTTGGCGTTCAGGATTTTCTCGTTAGTCGCGATCTTCGCGTCAAAGTCCTCCTCGCCAACATAGCCGGTATCGACCGACATCGGGTCGATTGTTGCCGTTACGGAACTGGCTTCCGGATCGTCGGCATCGAACTCAAGCTGGATGCTCACGTTGTTAATGCGCGCGGTGTAGTTCGAGAGGCCAAGATGCGGAATGCGCCAGATGAAGCGCGTGTGCCCAGGGTCGTTCACGTAGGCGCCGGACGGTGCTTTCACCCCGCCGTGGTCTGCAGCGAGTACGGACGTTGCGCCGACCAGGCCGACCGCGAGAAGGGTGGCCGGTGCCGCAATCCGCGCCAAAAATCTGATGGCAGTTGAGAGTGACATAGTGATCTCCGTCCGCGCCGTCTGCCGGCGCGGCATAAAAAGAAACGAAGGGGTGACGTCGCGGGTGCGGCGTGACACCGCACCCGCGTCGGGCTCAGGCGCCTTCCGGGGCGCGCACCGGACCGTGGTCGACACGTTCCGGCGCCTTGTGGACCATCGTGTAGGCGTAGTCGACGCCCATGCCGTAAGCACCGCCGTGCTCGCGGATGATGTCCATGAGACCGTCGTAGTTCTCACGGTTGGCCCAGTCGCGCTGCCACTCGAGCATCGTCTGGATGGTGGTCATCGGTACGACGCCGGCCTGGATCATGCGTTGCATGGCGTTGTCGTGCGCCTCCGGTGAGGTGTCGCCAGACGCGTCGGCCACCATGTAGATTTCGTAGCCGGCATCGGCCATCGCGGAAAATGCAAACATGTTGTTGCAGATGCCGGTCCACAGGCCGGACACGATGACTTTCTTGCGGCCGTTGGCGGCGAGGGCGTCGCGCACCTTCTGGTCGTCCCACGAGTTCATCGAGGTGCGCTCGAGAATTTCCTTCTCGGGGAACACGCCGAGCAGCTCAGGGTAGGTGTAGCCGGAGAACGAGTCGGTCTCGACCGTCGTGATGGTTGTCGGAATATCGAAGAGCCTGGCCGCCTTCGCAAGCGCAACGACGTTGTTCTTCAGCGTCTGCCGGTCAATCGACTGCACGCCGAACGCCATTTGCGGCTGGTGATCGATGAAGATGATCTGGGAGTTTTCCGGCGTCAGAAGTTCGGGCTTGGTGGTCATGGTCAGTTCCTTGCGGTAAAGGGGAAAGAGGGGACCCTCGGGCCTCAACAGGCCCAAGGGAATTTAGGTAAGAGCCGTTACTGGCCCATGTCGAACAAGAGGATCTCGGCGTCGTCCACGCCCTCGAGCTTCAGCGTGCGGGCGCCCTTAAGGGCCACGCCGTCACCAGCCGACAGCTCGTTGCCGTCCAGGCGCACGGAGCCGCGCGCAACCTGCAGCCATCCGTTGCGGCCTTCGCCGAGGTCGTAGGACACTGCCTCACCGTCATCCAGCAGCGACGAATACAGGTTCACGTCCTGGTGGATGGTCACGGAGCCGTCCCGGCCGTCGCGCGAGCCCACCAGCCGCAGCTGGCCGCGTTTCTCTTCCGTCGAGAACGTCTTCTGCTCGTAGCTCGGCGTCAGACCGTCACGCTCCGGCAGTACCCAGATCTGCAGGAAGTGCACCTGGTCAGTGTCGGACGCGTTGAACTCGCTGTGACGCACGCCGGTGCCGGCGGTCATCCGCTGCACGTCGCCCGGGCGAATTATCGAGCCGGTGCCCATGCTGTCCTTGTGCTCAAGGGCGCCGTCCAGCACGTAGGAGATAATCTCCATGTCGCTGTGGCCATGGGTGCCAAAGCCCTGTCCGGGCTCCACCATGTCCTCGTTGATCACGCGCAGCGGACCGAAGCCCATGAACTGCGGGTCGTAGTAGTGTCCGAACGAAAAGGTGTGGCGGCTGTTGAGCCAGCCATGGTTCGCAAGTCCACGTTCGTTGGCGGGGCGAATTGCAATCATTGTCTTGATCTCCCTGGTGAGAGTTACTCGATGGGGAAATTATGTATGGGCTTGTTTTGGGATACAATTAGGCAAACAGGTGACATACTGTCGCTAATTTAGCGACAAAGGGGTATGCAATGGACCGTGTCGACAGCATGCGGGCCTTTACAAAAGTGGTTGAGTCCAACGGCTTCGCCGCCGCCGCAAGGGCCATGGGCCTTTCGCGGTCGGTGGTCAACAAGGCCGTAATCAATCTCGAGAACGAGCTCGGTACCCAGCTGCTCGTTCGCAGCACACGCAAGGTCAGTCCCACGGAGACGGGTCTGGCCTTCTACGACCGGTGCATCCAGATTCTGGGGGATATCGACGAGGCCATCGCGTCGGTCAAGGAACTGCAGGAGCGGCCGACCGGCAGCCTGCGCATCAACGCGCCGATGACGTTCGGCACGCAGCACCTTGGCGTTGTAGTTGCCGACTTTATGGCGATGCATCCGGAGGTGCACGTCGAGCTGATCCTCAACGACCGTTTTGTCGATCCGATCGAGGAGGGCTTTGACCTGACGCTTCGCATCGCGGAGCCCACGTACCCGACGAGCCTCATCGCGAAGGACATTGTGTCGGCGCGGCGCGTACTGTGTGCGTCGCCCGCTTACCTGGAAGAAGCAGGAGAGCCGGTGTCACCCACCGCGCTCAAGGAGCATCGGTGCCTGCAGTACGGCTATTCCGGCGCCCTCACCCAGTGGCGCCTGACAGGGCCGGACGGCGAGCAGGCTTACACGATCAACTGCGCGATGTGGTCAAACAACGGCGACGTGCTGCGCATCGCGGCGATGCGCGGGCAGGGCATCGCGCTGTTGCCGACGTTTATCGTCGGCGACGCGCTGCAGGCGGGTACGCTTCGCACCATTCTTCCCGACTACCAGCCGAAAGCGCTGGTGGTGTCGGCGATGTACCCGCGGCATCGGCACCTGTCGGCGAAAGTGCGGCTGTTTGTCGAACTGCTGGAGCAGCGCTTTGGCGGGCGCCCTTACTGGGACCTTGTTGGTTAGCTGGCGGCGGCCAGGTGTCGTCCGGACGCCGATCAACCAGTTGGATCGTTCGACCGGCGGCGTGCGGAACCCAGTCGCCTAAAGGAACTTGAGCCGGAAGATTTCCTTCAGCGCAGACAGTGCCAGCGTCGGCAGCGAAGCGATGGCAATGATCTCCGCCAGGTGCCGCAGCGCAAGCGGCTCCGTGCCGAGCACGAAGTTGCCAGGCGCCGTGTAGATTGCCAGCAGCGACAGCGTGGCCGAGAACGCGACGGCGCCCAACAGCATTCGGTTTCCAAAAGGGTTCTTGTGAAAAATCGTTGTCGACGAGCGGGAATCGAAGATGTGCCAGAGCTGCGCAAAAATCAGGGTCGCAAAGGCCATAGTTTGCGCATAGGCGACCGAGGCTCCTGCATTTAGCGCTTGCTGAAAAAGCCAGTAGGCCAGGCCTCCGAGAGCAAGGCCTCGCAGGATGATGCGCTGGCCGAGGCCGCCGGTGAATATGCTCTCCTCGCGTTGACGCGGCTGGCGACGCATGAGGTCGTCTTCGGCCGGCTCCAGGCCAAGCGTTAGGGCAGGGACACCGTCGGATACCAGGTTGATCCAAAGAATCATGAGCGGCGTCAGCGTGAGCAACGGATCAGCGCCCATCAGCAGGAACGCAAACAGGATTGCCGAGACCTCCGCCACGTTGGCAGTGAGCGCCTGCCGGATGAACTTGAGCAAATTGTCGTAGATGCGGCGGCCCTCGCGCACCGCGGCGACGATGGTGGAAAAGTTATCGTCCAGCAGCACGAGTGAGGCGCTGTCCTTGGCCACCGACGTGCCGCTGATGCCCATTGCCACCCCAATGTCCGCGGCGCGTAGCGCCGGCGCATCGTTCACGCCGTCCCCGGTCATCACGGCGACTTCTCCGTTGGCTTGCATTGCCTTGACGATGCGGAGCTTGTGCTCCGGCGTCACGCGGGCGAACACGGCGGCATGCTGCACAACCTGTTCGAGCTTTCTGTCGTTTGTCCTTTCGAGCTCGGCGCCGGTGTGCACCGTCTGTGTGTCCGAGCTCTTGATGCCGATCTGTTCGGCAATCGCCTCGGCCGTTACCGCGTGGTCGCCGGTGATCATCACCGTTCTTATCCCGGCGCTCGCGGCTTCAGCCACGGCGTCCTGAACTTCGGCGCGCGGCGGATCCATGATGCCGTGAATGCCGGCCAGAACGACGTCCTGCTCATGGTCTTCCGCATCGCCTCCAACCGCGTCGCCTTCGACGCGCTTCCAGGCGATCGCCAGTGTGCGCAGCGCGTCTTCGCCAAAGCCCTCGATGACTTTCTCAATGTCCTTGCGGCGTTCGTCTGTGAGTTCCACTTCTTCGCCGTGCAGGAGAACCTTCGAAGCTTTTGCCAGGATGACATCGGGCGCGCCCTTGGCGGTGAGCGCGGTATCTCCATTGGGCAGCCGTATCAATACGCTCATCATCTTGCGGGTGGAGTCGAACGGAAAGCTCTGCAGCGTCTCGGGCGTGTTCTCATTCAGCTGGCCACGAATGATGCCGGCCTTTGCGGCCGCAACAACGAGCGCGCCCTCGGTCGGATTGCCCTGGATGCCGGGCCGGCCGTCCACCTCGACCAGCTCTGCCTCATTGCAAAACGCGGAGACGGCGAGCATTCGCCATAAGTCATCTTCGGTTTCCCGATTGACTTGCGTCTCATTGCCGTCCGCGTCGACGAATGCGCCGTTGGGGTCGAAGCCTTCTCCGGTCACCTGCCATTCCTTGCCGCCGGCCCAAAGGCGCATGACCTGCATCTGGTTTTGCGTCAGCGTGCCGGTCTTGTCCGAGCAGATCACAGAGGTCGTGCCCAATGTTTCTACTGAGCTCAGTTGCCGCACGAGCGCATTTTTGCGCGCCATGGCCTGGGCGCCCAGCGTGAGCACGATGGTGACAATCGTGGGCATGCCTTCCGGAATGGCGGCAACCGACAGGGAGATGGCGGAGTTGAGCATTTCCAGCGCATCCATGCCGTTGGCGATGCCAAGGCCAATGATGATTGCGACGATAATCAACGCGGCGCCAATCAGGATCTTCGACAGGCTCTCGATCCGTTGCTGCAACGGCGTTTTGGGCTGTGTGGCTGCTGCCATGAGCCCCGCGATGCGACCGACCTCGGTGTCCATGCCGGTGGCCGTCACGAGCCCCAGCCCGCTGCCGTTGGAGACGAGCGTGCTGCCGAACGCCATGTTGAAGCGTTCCGCGAGAATGACCTCCTCCTCGGCCTCGATGACTTTGTCGTGCTTGTCCACGGGTTCCGTCTCACCGGTCAGGGCAGCCTCCTCGATCTGCAGACGGTTGGCCTCGACCAGCCTAACGTCCGCGGCAAGAATGTCGCCGGCCTTTATGCGCAGCACGTCACCCGGAACGATGTCGCGTGTTGGCACTTCCTGCCAGTCGCCGTTGCGGCGCACGTACGCCATTGGCGCGGCCATTTCGCTGAGCGCGGCGAACGATTGCTCGGCCTTGTATTCCTGGAAAAAGCTGATGGCCGCATTGATCACCACGATGAAAAATATGGCAATCGCGTCTACCCAGTGCCCCGTGTAGCCGGAGATGCCAGCGCCAACCAGCAGGATGATCAGCAGAGGATCGACGAACTGCTTCAGGAACATGACGAACGGTGAGTCCTTTTTGGCCTCGGCCAGTTCGTTGGGCCCGAACTGCTTGCGCCGCTCCGCCGCTTCCTCAGCGGTCAGCCCGTTGTCGATGTCGGCACCCTGGTCGGCCGCGACTGCTGATACGGTTTGTACCCAGGGGCCTTGCGGGGCTGACCTATCCTTCGCATCGTGCGAGGAAGAGGGTTTGTCGGAAGGCGGGTTGGCGGGCCGGGTTTGCTTCACGTTGGACATGCTGGGTACTCGCGCGCTTCGAACGGTAGGGGTGTCGGTCAAGGTCTTGGGAATGTACCGCAGGATACCCGCCAGTCTGCCCGCGGGTCGAACTCGAGTGTCGTACACGTTACCCACGGCGCCTTTCGAACCGGTGACATTGCCTCAGTGGTCCGGTGGGCTTGCCGTATAATGCAAACCAAACTCCGTGCGCCAGTCAGTACACCGCAGGGCGGTTTCGAGACTATCGATGATGGGCAGTCAAAAACGAAGCCAGGGCAAGATTCACCCTGAAATGCTTGTCGGCATTTCGGCGGTGGTCATTGGTTTGTGTGCACTGGGTGTATCGCTCTACGAGACCAGCCTGATGCGTGCCGAGCAGCGATCCGGCGTACTGCCGATACTGGAACTGGGTCGGTCCTACAACGTTTCCGACACCGATCCGTCGCGCAACCGGCTCTCCCTTATTGCCCAGAATGTGGGAATCGGTCCAGCCCGTATCCTTGATTTCACGGTGACGATCGATGGCAAGCACTATCCCACCTGGGATGCGGCCATGCGGACCCTGGCCGGCTCCGAGAGTCGCGTGTCCTATTCAATGTCCACGATAAACGGCCGCACGATTCCCCCTGACAAGACGATTGAGATGTTCAACCTCTCAGACCTCAGTCACCTCGAACCGATACTGGAGAATTTCGAACGCCTCGACTTCGAGGCTTGCTATTGCTCCGTATTCGATGAGTGCTGGACGACTAAGATGTCGACCTTCGGCGCGGCAGTGCCGGTTGAAGGCTGTCGTTCAACGGAACAGTCCTTTAAGGAGTAAGGCCTCGGGCCTGATCAGCGGCGGCGAGGCTACTCGCGGCCCCTGGCGCGCTGAAGCGTCTTGTATGCCTCCAGCAGGTAGGCCCACTTCCGCCAAAGCTCGGGGTTTTCCTCGATGAGCCCTATCATGTACGCGTCGGCTTCCTCTTTCTTCTTTTTGACGTGGCTGTTAATGCTTCTTTGGCTGGCCGGGTTGAAGCCGGCTTGGAGCTGTAGCGATCGTTGAGTCAGCTGCCTGGACATTTCGCGGTAGTAAACCGGCTCACAGCGCAGCTTTCTCAACTTCGAACCGGTGTATTCGACTCTTTCACAGATGATTCGGTATTCGTCGACGTCATTCAAGGCGTTATACACATCCCAGAAATCCAGTCTCGCTCGGACTACAGCCCGGCCGAGCTGATAGCGGTTCATCTGGCCGAGAACCTTGATCTCGTCTTCGTAGCTCGGCGCGTCACCATCGACGTCGCGCAGGTCATCGTCGACGTCGTCGTTGATAGCATCGACCATGGCATCGGTTGTAGCGTCGTCTGCGTCGTAAATGATGTCTTCGCCAACATCCACTTGCTCTGCGCCAACATCCACTTGCTCTGCGCCGTCGTCCGTCTGCGCGTAAGCCGTCGAGCCTGCCAGGCAGGCTGCCACCAACAACGGTGCGATTCGCGTGTTCATGAGAGCTTCCAGTTGTTCTCGGGAACGGGTGTTCGTGAGGAACTAAGCTAGCAGATCAACCGGGCCCACGACAACTGGCTGCCGCACTGTAGACCGCATCGAGCACGCGCATGTTCTCGACCGCGTCGGCCCCGCCGGTCAGTTGCTTTGCGTCGTTCTCAAGCACGTCCGCCACGTGCAGCAACTGGTAGTGGTACGTTGATTTCTTGTCGGCGGTCTCGGAGGACAGGCCCAGTTCGGTTTTTACCGTCAGTTCATGGCCAATGTGAGGTACGAGCGGGTTGTTCACTTCGAGAGTGCCTCTCTCCCCGGTTACCGTAAGCACAGTATCCAGGCCGTCCGGCAGGTCCTCAGCCATCGAGCAGCTTAAGGTCGCTGTGATGCCGCTGGGAAACTCAAGCTGTGCCTCCATGGCGGTATCGACCCCGGAGTCGTGCCAGTCTGCCCGAGCAGAGACAACACGCGGTTCCTCCCCGGCGATCGTTCTTGCCCAGTGCGCCGGGTAGCAGCCGAGGTCCATCATCGCGCCACCGCCAAGGTGCCTGTTGAAGCGCAGCTCCGCGGGCTCGTAGGCGATGGGTACGTTAAAACGGCAATCAATATGCTGAACCGGGCCGATGGATCCGGCGCTCAGCACTTCCATGATGCGGGCGAAGAGCGGGTGGAAGCGGTAGTGAAACGCCTCGATCAGTGTTTTTCCCGTCTCGCTTGCGGCGACGACCATGGATTCAGCTTCGAGGGCGTTCATCGCAAAGGGCTTCTCGCAAAGCACGTGCTTGCCAGCTTGCAGGGCAGCGACCGTCCATTCCCTGTGCTCGCTCGGCGGCAATCCGACGTAGACCAGGTCAATCGCGGGGTTCGCGATCAGCGCGGCATAGTCCGGCTCTACGATGGGAATCCGGTGAGTATCGGCATATTCACGCGCTCGTGACGGAGACCTTGCAGCCACTGCAACAACTTCGAAGCTGTCGTTGCAGGCCACCGGTTCGATGATCGCACCCCGAGCAATGCGCGATGCACCCAGCAGGCCGATGCGAATCATGATGGCTTGAGGCCGTCCAGCTCTGACAGACGCCGCACTGTTGCGCCGCGTCCGTCGCTTATCTCGAACTCCCTCGACTGCAAGTCCACTCTCAGTTCCGCGACGCTCGTGCCGGCCTGGCGGCGGATATGCAACACGTGACTTGGTGAGTCGAGCACTTCAAAGGCTCCGTCGAACGCTGCGCTGCCATTGCGGAAGCGGATCAGCGCCAACAGCGACTGGACAACGGGCCGCTGCAGTTCCTGCTGAATACTCGCGAACGAGTAATGGCGGCGGTTGACGTCGCGACCCCAGCGAGTTCGAGCGAGCTGTTCCACGTCATTCTCTCCGGCCAACAGGCCGACGTAGTAGACCTGTGGGATGCCCGGCGCAAAAAACTGAACCATGCGCGCCAGGAGGTAATCACGATCGTCCCGTCCAAGCGCATCGTAGTAGGTGCAATTGACCTGGTAGAGGTCGAGGTTGCCAACATCCTGCTGCGAAGCCTGCTTGCTGACGCCACCGCTGTTCTGGTGAATTCTCTCGACCATGGACTCGATGGATTCCGGGGCGATCAGGCCCGTTGCCTGGGGGTCGAGTGCATCACTGCCGACGTCCATTACGCCAATGCCGTCATGGGTGTCGAGCACGGTAATCGCATTTTTCGGGCAAATTTCAAACCAGTCCTTTAGCGCCGACGCATCATCTTCGAACAACGAGTGAAGAATTAGCGGCGGCAGCGCAAAGTCGTACACGTAATCGACGTGTCGAGCAGCTTCAACCTGATAATGATAGTGCGCGTGAATCTCTGCAAGCGATTTCATCTGGAGCTTGTGCGTCCAGTCGGCCATCTCGTCGATAAACGCGTAGGTGTCGGGAGTCATGAAGCAGCTCGTCCCGGCGGTTTTAACCGCATAGCCCACGGCGTCAAGGCGGACCGTGCTAATGCCGTAGGCCGCGAGCTTCTGCAGTATGTCCCGCAGGTAGGCCCTTGCGCCCGTATCAGCGACGTCGATATCGATTTGCTGTGCCGTGAACGTTGTCCACAGTTTCTGCTCGGTGCCGTCGCCCAGTAGCTTTACGACGTAGGGTTCGGTTGGCCTGGGTCGGTAAACGCTCGAGAAATCGGCGTCGCCAGCATCCGCGGCGAACACCTTGTCGACCGTCAGGAACATGCCTGCGTGCTCAGACTGTGCTCCCTTCTGCACGAAATCTCCGAACTGTTGCGAATCCGCCGATATGTGATTCACGACGAGGTCGGCCGTGACGTCGACAACATCGGCCAATGCCCGAACGTCGCTCCAGGTGCCGAGGCGATTGTCGACGCTCAGGTGGTCGATCGGGTCGAAGCCGGCGTCGGCGCCGTCAATCGGGTAGTAAAACGGCAGAATGTGAACCCCCGAGAACAGGCCGTCGAGGGGGCCGGTTAACAGGTCGCGCAGTTCTCGCAGTCCGCCGCCGCCAAAACGGTCGGCGTAGGTGAGCAGCTGTACGCCTTTAGCCATTAGTCGATGGAATCAGAATTGCCTTGAAAAGGCCTTCGGTGTTTGCGGCGAAATCGGCGAAGGCCTGGTCGACGTTGTTTAGTTCGTAAAGGCGCACAAGGGGTTTGGTGACCAGTTTGCCCTGGGCGAGCAGGTCAAGGCCCTTTGCCATGGCCCGCATCTTTTCATCATGCCGCCGCACATGCCCGTTGATGACGTCGATAGCCTTGAAGTTCCACAGCTGCATGTTCACCGAGCGCAGCCCCTCGTTCGACTCATGGTAGCCCACGAGCGTGATCTTGCCGTGCTGTGTCACCAGGTCTGAACACAGGTCGATCG
>JBCAXP010000057.1:0-16950 GCA_038533995.1 Pseudomonadota bacterium | reverse complement strand
TTCTTCTTCGCGCTCTTTTACACGGTTGTTGGCCTGCCAATTGCCTGGCTTGCGGACCGCTACAACCGGGTTACGATCGTAGCCGTGTCGCTGGCGGTGTGGAGCGGCTTTACCGCCGCGTCAGGCCTTGCGGCCAACTACGTGCAGCTTGCGCTTGCGCGCCAGCACCGACTTCTTCAACAATGCCGCCGCCCTCGTGGCCGAGGATAGCCGGGAAAATGCCCTCCGGATCTTCGCCAGACAGCGTGAACGCGTCCGTGTGGCAAACCCCGGTGGCGACGATCCGCACGAGTACTTCGCCGTCTTTCGGCGGCGCCACCTCGATGGT
Source organism: Pseudomonadota bacterium (assembly GCA_038533995.1). Taxonomy (GTDB): domain Bacteria; phylum Pseudomonadota; class Gammaproteobacteria; order Steroidobacterales; family JBCAXP01; genus JBCAXP01. Next base: position 16,622 of record JBCAXP010000057.1, on the reverse strand, counting down.
GTCAATGGTTAATGGCTTGCCGGCTTCCCAGGCGATAGCGGCGCGTGATTCCATGATGACCCCTCCCGTCGATGATTAGGGGAGTCTATCAAAACAGACCCTGAATCTCCCCTTGCTCATCGACCGAGATGCTCGCGGCAGCCGGTACGCGCGGCAGGCCTGGCATAGTCATGATGTCGCCGCAGATTGCCACGACAAAACCGGCGCCGTTCGACAGCCGCAGCTCGCGTACGGGCACGACGTGATCGGAGGGCACGTTTTTCGCCTTGGGGTCGGTGGAGAAACTCAACGGTGTTTTGGCAACGCAGATCGGTAGATTGCCGTAGCCTTCCTGTTGCAGGCGATCGAATTGCTTGTGCACCTGTTCGGTCGCGATGATTTCACGCGCGTGGTAAATGCGCTGGGCAATCGTGCGCATCTTGTCCCATAGCGGCATGCTGTCTTCATAAAGCACACGAAAGTTGGCGGGCTCCTCGTCAATCGTCTTGACCACGGTGTTCGCAAGCTCCGTTGCGCCATTGCCGCCCATGGCCCAGTGATCGCAGATTGACAGATTAATGCCGCGCTGCTCACACGCTTCGCGTGCCTGTGCTACCTCCGCGTCCGTGTCGCCGCTGAACTTGTTGAGCGCGACTACAACCGGTATGCCGTAGATGCGCGTGTTCTCGACGTGGCGCACGAGGTTGGCTGCGCCTTTCTTCACCGCCTCCACGTTCTCATCGTGCAGGCTGTTCTGCTCAACGCCGCCGTGCATTTTCAGCGCGCGAATCGTGGCGACGATCACCGCGCAGTCCGGCTTGAGCTCAGCGCTTCGGCACTTGATGTCGAAAAACTTCTGCGCGCCCAGGTCGGCGCCAAAGCCGGCTTCTGTCACGACGTAGTCTGCGAGCTTCAGCGCGGTGCGAGTCGCCAGCACCGAGCTGCAGCCATGCGCGATGTTTGCGAAGGGCCCGCCGTGCACGAAGGCCGGCGTGTGCTCCATGGTCTGCACAAGGTTGGGCTGCAACGCGTCGCGCAGCAGGGCGGTCATCGGGCCGGCCGCCTGGAGGTCCCGCGCATAAATCGGTTCCTGCGCCCGTGTGCGCGCGACAATAATACGGCCGAGGCGCTCCTGCAGGTCGTCAAGGCCGCGGCTCAGGCACAGAATTGCCATCACTTCCGACGCCACCGTGATGTCGAAACCGTCAGTGCGTGGAAAGCCGTTCGGTACGCCGCCCAGTCCAACGGTGATCTCACGAAGCGCGCGGTCATTCATGTCCACCACACGGCGCCAGCTGATGCGCCGCCGGTCGATCTTGAGTGCGTTGTCCCAGTGAATGTGGTTGTCGAGCATGGCCGACAGCAGGTTGTTGGCCGCGCTGATCGCATGCATGTCGCCGGTGAAATGAAGATTGATATCTTCCATCGGCAGTACCTGCGCATAGCCGCCGCCAGCGGCGCCGCCCTTCATGCCGAAGCAGGGTCCGAGCGACGGCTCGCGCAGGCAGATCGCGGCTTTCTTGCCGATAGCTGACAGTGCGTCGCCAAGGCCAACGGACGTGGTGGTTTTCCCTTCGCCGGCCTTGGTCGGTGTGATACCGCCCACGAGGATAAGTTTGCCATCCGGCTTGTGTGCGAGACTGTCTACAACGTCCAGCGACAGCTTCGCTTTGTAGCGACCGTATTGCTCGAGCGAATCGCCTTCCAGCCCGAGGCCGGCGGCGATGTCGTCAATGGGTTTCATGGTGGCCCGGCGGGCAATGTCGATGTCGGGAAGCGGATTCAAGTGTTGCTCTTGTGGCATGTCACGCTCCGATAGTGCGAGTTTGGTCAGCATCCTATGCTATTTCCAAACTTTTTGCGCACACCCTGGAATAAACCTCGCCGCCGAAACGTAGTACTACCGAGACACGGCGAAACTTTGAGGACTATGCGACAGGAACTGGTACAGCTTGGTGGCAGCGCACATGCCCTGGCCACGCAGATACTCGGCAACCGTGATGACGCGGCTGACGCAGTGCACGATGCCATTGCCACGGCGCTGGCGCGGCCCGGCAGGTACGACCCGCAGAAGGGTTCGTTAAAGGCATGGTTCATGCGTGTGGTGCGAAACCGCTGCTTCGATATGTTGCGCAGCCGCCGTGGTGAAGGTGTGCCGTCCGACGAGGTCGTCCATCCCGGCGCTTCGCCGGAGGCCGCCGTAGAACAGGATCAGCAGTTTGCCGCATTGCGGCGAGCGCTGGCGACGCTGCCCGCGGACAAGCGGGAGATCCTCGTGCTGCGCGACTACATGGATTTGAGCTACGCGGAAATTGCCATTGTGCTCGACATTGCGGCAGGCACTGTCATGTCACGGCTTCACCGCGCGCGCCTGGCTTTGAGAGAGGCGATGAATTCCGATGACCGATAACAGGACCGACAACAAACCTCACGTCGACGAGCAGGTTGGCGAATTGCTCACCGGCTACATCGACGGCGAGCTTACCCAGCAGCAGCGGCAGCGCGTGGAAATGCTCTGCGAGTCCTCCGAGGAGGCCGCGCAGCTGCTGGAAGAACTCAAGGCGCTGCGCAGCCAGTTGGGCGCCGCGCCGCTGACGCCCTACGGCGAAGACAAGTGGAGAGAATCAATGGACGACACAACGGTGCGGGTGTCCCGCGGAATCGGTTGGCTGTTACTGGGCGGCGGCGCGCTGCTGCTGGCGGGCATGGTCGTTGCCGCGTTGTTCATGGACCCGGAGATTGGCGGGTGGGAAAGGGCGGCCCTGTTACTGATTTATGGCGGCGGCGCGGCCCTGTTTGGTTCGGTTTTGCGGCAGCGTCTCATTGAACGCAAAACTGACAAATACAAAGACGTGGAGATTTGAAGCATGCTCGTAGTTACCAGTGAAAATGTTGCGAACAAGCGTATCGTCAAGACGCTGGGGCTCGTGCGCGGCAATACCGTTCGCGCAAGGCACATCGGCAAGGACATTATGGCCAGCATTCGAAACATTGTCGGTGGCGAGGTGCACGAGTACGCCAAGCTCATTGCGGAAAGCCGCGAGCAGAGCCTCGACCGCATGGTCCAGGAGGCGGCATCGCTCGGCGCCAACGCCGTGGTGGCGACGCGCTTTACCACGTCGGTGATGATGGGTGGGGCCGCGGAGCTCCTGGCGGTGGGTACTGCCGTCATCGTGGAGGATCTCGACTAGCGGCTGCGCCCGCGGCAGGCCGGAGAGAGATTTGGCCAAAATTACTTGCTTGGAACAAGCAAATGGCCTAGAGTAGTCGTCCCGAGTAACCCTCCAGGCGCCAAAAGCTCCATGTCAGCCCCCAAGCTCAGGCCCTCCGGCCACGCGGCCATCGACCAGATGGGCAGGGAAGTGCCCGTGCCCGCGATTCCCCGGCGGATCGTGTCGCTGGTGCCTTCTCAAACCGAGCTGTTGGTCGATCTCGGCCTTATTCGTCGGCTGGTGGGCATTACCCGCTATTGCATTCATCCCGCCGAGGCCGTCAAGCACATCCCGGTGATTGGTGGCACCAAGCGCTTCAGCACCCGCGAGATTCTCGACTTTGAACCGGACCTCGTGATCGGCAACAAGGAAGAAAACGTCGAGGGCCTCATCACAGAGCTGGCGGAACATTGCGCCGTGTGGATGAGCGACATCTACACGTTCGACGACGCCATGGCGATGATCACGGCGCTGGGTGACATTACCGGCACGCACGAAGCGGCCGAGCGTCTCAGGCAGACCATCGAGCAGGGCTGGAACACCATGCCCCGTGCCACTGCGGGCTCAAGCGTGGCCTACCTGATCTGGCGCAAGCCGTGGATGGCCGTGGCGAGCGGCACGTTCATCGACGACGTGCTGACGCGCCTGGGCTTCCGCAACGCGTTCGCTGGCCAGGCGCGCTATCCCGAGCTGTCGCTGGAAGCACTTCGCGAAGCCCGCCCGGACGTAGTGATGCTGTCGTCCGAGCCCTTTCCGTTCGACGAGCGCCACATCGCGGAACTTGGAAGCCAGCTGCCGGACGCGCGCGTCGTGCTCGTCAACGGCGAGATGTTCTCCTGGTACGGCAGCCGCCTGCAGCTGGCGCCGGCGTACTTTGCCTCGCTGCTGCCGCAACTCGACGGGGAAGCAGCGTAATGTCAGCGACCGGGAAGGCGGCGCTGCGCCGCAGCCACGCAGAACGCACGGACCTGTCCGACCGGCGCATGCTGGAGGCCGCGATCGCGCTCATCATCGAACGCGGAACGGACAAGACCACGCTGAAGGACGTGGGCGAAAAGGCCGGCTACAGCCGTGGCCTGGCCGGTTACCGGTTCGGTTCCAAGGCCGGGCTGTTCGAATTCATCGTGCGCTCCGTGAGCGAGCAGTGGTTGGGCGAACTCAAGAGTGCAACCACGGGCAGGGATGGCCTCGACGCGCTCTGCGCCGCCATCGATGAGCATGGCCGCTTCTGCATCGAAGCTTCCGACGCGGTGCGCGCGTTCTACATCCTGTGGTTCGAGTCCATCGGCGTTCAGTCGCCGGTGCGCGAAGTTATCAACGGTATTCACGAGCGGCGGCTGAAGGATGTCGTTGCGTGGATCGAACGCTCCGACTACGCCGGCGACACGGGCGCAGAGGCCATCGCCGGGCAGTTCAACGCCGCGGTGCTTGGCATTGCCTACCAGTGGCTCGCGCACCCGGATCAACCGGAAACCATTCGTGCCCTGCACGACACCCTGAAACACACCATGACCCTCTACTTTGCCGAGCCGACACACGGCAGGAAACCATCATGAGCAACGTCACCACGCTTCCCGCAACTCCCGCCGCCGTCAAGCAAACGCCGCTGCGTTTCGTGACCGCCGCCAGCCTGTTCGACGGGCATGACGCGTCCATCAACATCATGCGCCGCATACTTCAGGCCTCGGGCGCCGAGGTCATTCACCTGGCGCACAACCGGTCGGTATACGAAGTCGTTCAGGCCGCACTGCAGGAAGACGCCGACGCAATTGCCATCAGTTCCTACCAGGGCGGTCACGTCGAGTACTTCAAGTACCTCGTTGACCAGCTGCGGGACAACAACGCGAGCCACATCCGCGTCTTCGGCGGTGGCGGCGGTGTGATCATTCCCGAGGAAATTCGTGAGCTGGAGGCCTACGGGGTCACGCGAATCTACTCGCCTCACGCGGGTCAGCAGCTCGGCCTGCAGGGCATGATCGACGACATGATCAACACCTGCCGCGAAGCGGACGATCGCCCGACCTTTGCGGCCCTGGCCGATACGCGGCCCGGTGACGCCGTTGCCCTCGCTCGGGCCATTACGAAGGCGGAGGTCGGTGCGCTGAGCGACGCCGACGTCGCCTGGCTGGCCGAGCAACCGCGGGACGTGCCGGTACTGGGCATCACCGGCACCGGCGGCGCCGGCAAGTCGTCGCTCACCGACGAGATCATTCGACGCTTTCGCCTGGACAGCAACGACAGCGTGCGCATCGCCGTGCTCGCCATTGACCCGACGCGGCGCAAAACCGGCGGCGCGCTGCTGGGTGACCGCATTCGCATGAACGCGATCTACAGCGACAAGGTTTACCTAAGGTCGCTGGCTACGCGCGGCGCGGCGGGCGAAGTGCCTGCCGGGCTGGACCACATCATTGCGTTGACGCAAAACGCGGGCTTCGACCTGGTGATCGTCGAGACACCCGGCATTGGGCAGGGTGACGCCGGCATCGTGCCGTACGTCGGCACATCGCTTTACGTGATGACGCCGGAGTTCGGCGCTCAGAGCCAGCTCGAGAAAATCGACATGCTGGACTTTGCCGACCTGGTCGTGATCAACAAGTTTGACCGGCGCGGCAGCGACGACGCGCTGCGTGACGTCGCCAAACAGGTGCAGCGAAACCGGCAGGCGTTCTCTGTCTCACCGGAATCCATGCCGGTATTCGGCAGCATCGCCTCGCGCTTCAATGACGACGGCGTAACCGCAGCGTACCAGCAGTTGCTTACCGTGCTTCGCGAACGTGGCATGCGCAGCTTTGATTCGGTGCTGCCTCCGGCGGGCGTTCGCAGCTCGTCCGAGAAGACCATCATCGTGCCGCCGCAGCGCCAGCGATATCTAGCAGAAATCTCCGACGCGGTGCGCGGCTACCACGCTGATGCTGCGAAGCAGGTCACCGTCGCGCGAGAGCGTCAGCAACTGCGCGCCACGCAACGGATGCTGGGTGACTCGGCCGCGGCGGGAGAGCTGGACTCGCTGATTGCCGAGCGCGACGGGCAGCTGAACAACACAAACAAGGCCATGCTGGATGAATGGCCGGCGCTGAAGGAACAGTATGCGGGCGACACTCACACCGCGACGCTGTCGAACGGCCGCGAAGTTGTTACCCAGCTCACGACCACCAGCCTGTCCGGTACGCGTGTGCCCAAGGTGTCGCTGCCGGCCTTTGAAGACGACGGCGAGATCCTTAAGTGGCTGCTGCGGGAAAACCTGCCGGGGCGCTTTCCGTACACCGCCGGCGTGTTCCCGTTCAAGCGCCAGGGTGAAGACCCCGCCCGTATGTTCGCCGGCGAAGGCGACCCGTTCCGCACGAACCGGCGCTTCAAGAAGCTCTCCGAGCACTCCGCCGCGAAGCGGCTGTCGACGGCGTTTGACTCGGTCACGCTGTACGGCTTTGACCCGGCGACCCGCCCGGATATCTACGGCAAGATCGGCAACAGTGGCGTGTCGGTGGCGACGCTCGACGACATGAAGGCGCTGTTCGACGGCTTTGACCTGTGCGATCCGTCAACGTCGGTCTCTATGACGATCAACGGCCCGGCGCCCACGATCCTCGCGATGTTCATGAACACCGCCATCGATCAACAGGTGGACCGGTTTGTTGCCGACAACGGCCGTGAGCCGACGGACACCGAGCGTGCAGACTTGCGCGAGCAGGCGCTCACCCGCGTGCGCGGCACGGTGCAGGCCGACATCCTGAAAGAAGACCAGGGCCAGAACACCTGCATCTTCTCGACCGAGTTCTCGCTACGCGTGATGGGTGACATTCAGCAGTACTTCATCGATCACCGTATTCGCAGTTTCTACTCGGTGTCGATCTCCGGCTATCACATTGCCGAGGCGGGGGCGAACCCGATCAGCCAGCTCGCGTTTACGCTGTCGAACGGCTTCACGTTTGTGGAAACGTATCTTGCGCGCGGCATGAATATTGACGACTTCGCCCCCAGCCTGTCGTTCTTTTTCTCCAACGGCATGGACCCGGAGTACACGGTGATGGGGCGCGTCGCGCGGCGCATCTGGGCCACCGCGATGCGCGAGCGTTACGGCGCCAACGCGCGCAGCCAGCGGCTGAAATACCACATCCAGACGTCGGGCCGGTCGCTGCACGCCCAGGAGATGGCATTCAATGACATTCGCACGACGCTGCAGGCGCTCGTTGCCGTGTACGACAACTGCAACAGCCTGCACACCAACGCGTACGACGAGGCCATCACCACGCCCACGGAAGAGTCGGTGCGCCGCGCGCTGGCCATCCAGCTCATCATCAACAACGAGTGGGGCCTGGCAAACAACGAGAACCCGAACCAGGGCGCGTTCATCATCGACGAGCTCACGGACCTTGTGGAGGAAGCGGTACTCATGGAGTTCGAGCGCATCTCCGAACGCGGCGGCGTGCTCGGCGCGATGGAAACCGGCTACCAGCGCGGCAAGATCCAGGAGGAGTCGCTGCTATACGAGCACAAGAAGCACGACGGCAGCCTGCCCATCATCGGTGTAAACACGTTCCAGTCGCCCGATCCGGAAGAGATGCCGGAAATCGAGCTGGCGCGTTCCACCGAGGACGAGAAGCAGAGCCAGATCACCCGGCTCCACGAGTTTCATGAGCGGCATGCCGAGCAAAGCACCGAGGCGCTCAAGCGCGTTACCGACGCCGTGATCAATGGCGAAAACGTCTTCGAGGCGCTGATGGACGCGGTGCGGCATTGCTCGCTCGGGCAGATTACCGACGCGCTCTTTACCGTCGGTGGCCAGTACCGGCGCAGCATGTGAGCGAGCATGTGGGGCCCTGTGTGAACAAGAAACGCCGCCACGCGCTGAAGTCCCTCGGCGCGCTCGCCGCGGCAGGCTTGCTCGGCGGGTGCGCGGGCCGCTCGGACAGACCTGCGGCTCGACAGTACGCCCGCCCGCTGTCACGTCAGCCGTTCGCCGCGCCGCGTATTTCAAGGGACCGCATCGTCAGGGTTATCGTCGGCCATAGACCGTGGCGGCCGTCGGGTTTCGTCGTGCGCCGCGACGAGTACGACGGCAAGCACGTCATTCATAACTACGGCCACGGAGGTGGTGGTATTTCCCTGTCGTGGGGTTCATCCGCGCTGGCGTTGCGCGAAGCGGCTGGTCTCAAGGTCGGCGCCGCCGCGGTCATCGGTTCAGGGATCATGGGGTTGACCACGGCGCGGCTTCTGCAAGAGGCCGGCTGGCAGGTGACGATTTACACCCGCGACCCGCTGCGGCACAGCGTGTCGAGCGTCGGTGGCGGGCAGTGGGCGCCGACCGGTGTTTTCCGGGAGGGCGTGGCGAGCAAAGCGTTTGAAGAACAGTACAAATGGGCGTCGCGCGTTTCCCATCACGCGTATCAAAACCTCGTGGGCGCCGATTACGGGGTGAGCTTCCGGGAAAATTACTACCTCGGCGACACCCGGCAGCTCGGCGACTACTACATCCGGGAATTGCCTGAGCTGTTTACGTCCATCGCGGACCTTGAGCCTGGTATGCACCCGTTTCCGACGCGCTACGTCAAACAGACGGTAACGATGCTGATCGAGCCGGCGAAGTTTCTGCGCAGGGTCCGCAACGATTTCCTGATCGCCGGCGGAAAGATTCTGCCGAAAAACTTCAAGGACGTCGGCGAGGTGCTGTCTCTCGACGAGAACGTCATCTTCAACTGCACGGGCCTTGGCGCAAAGGCACTGTTTGGTGACGACGAGCTGCAGCCGGCGAAGGGGCAGCTTGTGTTCATTCCACCGGACCCTGCGGTCGACTACCTGACGGTGGGCGGTGGTTCAGGCATCACGTACATGTTTCCCCGCAATGGCGAAATCCTGCTCGGCGGTTCCTGGCAGGTCGGCGACTGGAGCCGCGCGCCAGACCCTGAAGTTACCGAACGGATTCTCGCGAGCAATCGTGCGGTGTTTGATAACTTAATGCTGTAAACGCCGCGGCCTTCTTCACCGCTGTGCTACAGTTGCCGCATAAGAAAAACAACAGCGATCTGGGGGGATCACCATGGCCTTCACACGATGGAGAGGCAGTCTGCTGGTGCTGGCGACGCTGGTGGCCGCGGGGTTTTCGTGGTCAGTAATGCTCGACGCTACGCCGTCGGCAACGCCGCAAGCGCAGCACGCCGGCGCCGACTGAGCAGCAACAGCGCAAAGCCCGTTAGCAGCAGGGCGATCGTGCCTGGCTCCGGAATCTGTGCGGCGCCAAACAGGAACAGCGCGCGGCCCTGCACGGGATCACCGTTGGAATCAATCAGGCGAAAGAAGCCGTTGGCAATCTCTGGCAGCACACCGAGGCCGGGGCCATAGGTGCCGTCGTAGTAGTTGTTGCAGGCGAGCGCGTCGGGTGTTCCGGCGCAGTTGTTTGTGAAGTCATCGCCGATGCCGCTGGCGTCCGCGAAATTAAGGCCCAGCACATCCAGCAGGTCTAAGCTGTCACCCAGGCTGGTTGAGTAGCCCACCTGCGAGCTGTCGTCGCCGAACAGCAGCTGGTTGTAGTTGAACTCGAGCGCAAGCTGTCCATTGCTCATGCTGAACAGCGACAGCTGGTACTCGTTTAGCAGCGCGCCCCCCGAGTCGAGAACCTGCCAGGAAATGCGGAAGCCCGCGTCGACGCCTGCCTGGTTGAAGTTGCCGTTGGTGGTGGCGAACTGGTACTGCGCCGTGTTACCGCCGCCGGACTGGTTCAAGTCGCCAAACGCGTTGATGCTCGCGCTTTCACCACCGCCCGACAGGGAGATGCCGCCGTTCTCACTGATCATGGCGGTTGAGGTCGAGATGCCCAGGAAGTCGATGTTGAATCCGATGGATTGGCTGGAACCGGCGGTCAGAAAACCCGAACTGTCCCAGTCGCCGGAGTCCACGCGCACCGCGCGGGCGTCGGCGCCGCCTGGCGCCATCGCAAGGACCAGTGCTGAAACGAGGCTGATAGCGATGAGTTTGCTGTGCATCGTGGGTTCTCCCGGGCGTATTCTTGTCGTCGACGCTGCTATTCCCCTATTGCAGCAAGGTTTATGCCATAGACCGAAAAACAAGAACCTGCGCTAAGAACCAGTCTGCCGGAGCAGCGTTATGTAAATTTTTCCGACAGTGTGCGCCGCGTCAAGCGCGTTATACTTAACGCCCCGACGGCCACTGCCCCGCACGCCGCACAACAACGCATAACCCTAACTCCAAATGAGCCCGCAAGCCTACGCGCAAACCGCCACCACCTGGGCCCGAGTCGGCGAGCTGTTTGACGCCGCCGCGGATCTCGATCCCGAGGCGCGCAATCGCTTCCTCGAGAAGGAGTGCGGCGATGACCTCGAGCTTCGGAGGCGGGTCGAAGCGCTGCTCGTGGCCGATGCCCAGGTTGGCGCCACGGGTGACATTACTCACGCCATCGGCGCAAGCCTGGACGCGCTACTGACCAGCCCGGCGCCGGCCGAGGCCGGCACCCGCATCGGCGCGTTCACGGTGATCGAGGTGCTGGGGCGCGGCGGCATGGGCGTCGTGTTCCTTGCCGAGCGCGACGACGAGCACCTCAAGCAGAAGGTCGCCATCAAAGTCGTGAGCGGCATCGCGCTCAGTCCTGAAGCCATTCGCCGCTTTCGCAGCGAGCGCCAGATCCTGGCGCGCCTCGAACACCCGTACATCGCCCACCTGATCGATGGCGGCGAAACGAACGAAGGCGTGCCGTTCCTGGTGATGGAGTACATCGAGGGCCAGCCGATCCTGGCGCACTGCGCCGAGGTGTCGCTCGACTTTGACGGTCGCCTGGCACTTTTTCTGAAGATTTGCGAAGCGCTGCAGTTCGCGCACCAGAATCTGATCGTGCATCGGGACATCAAGCCGTCCAACATCATGGTGACCCGCGACGGTTTCCCGAAGTTGCTCGACTTTGGCATCGCGAAAATTCTCGATCCGCAGGAAGCCGGGCAGCACACGGTCATGACGCAAATCGGCCAGCGTGTGTGCACGCCGGACCACGCCGCGCCGGAGCAACTCGAAGGCAAGCCGGTGACCACCGCGACCGATGTGTACTGCCTGGGCCTGCTGCTGTACCAGTTGTTGACCGGGCAGCGACCCTATCGGCTCGCCGGGCGCCGGCGCATGAACCTCGACACGCACCTTGGCGATCTCACCCCGCCGGCGCCCAGCGCGGCGCTTTCGCAGATCGCAAAGTTGCCGGCGCACGAAGTGGAGGCGCCGACAACGACGCTGCCGATGCCCGCCGACCAGCTAAAGCGCAAGCTGCGTGGCGACCTCGACAACATCATCATGAAGGCGCTGCGCCAGGAACCCGAACGGCGTTACGGGTCGGTCGCCGAGCTGGCCGAAGACATCCGCCGCTTCCGCCGCGATCTGCCAGTGAGCGCGCGGCCGGACACGTGGGCTTACCGGTCGCAGAAGTTCATCGTGCGCAACGCCGTTGGCGTGGCGAGCCTCGCGGGCATCATGCTGCTGCTTGTCGTTCTCGTGGCGGCGACCAGCTTCCAGAATCAGCGCATCAATGAGCAGCGCCAGGTGGCCGAGTCCATCGGTTCGTTCCTGAAAACTGTCCTGATCAGCGCCGATCCCAACGTTGCACAAGGCAAGGAAGTCACGGCAGAACAGCTGCTGGACGAGGGCAGCCGGCGCATCGCCACCGACCTGGAAGGCCAGCCGCGCGTGCAGTCCGAGATGATGAGCCTGATGGGCGTGAGCTACACGAATCTTGGCAACTACGAGCGCGCCAAACCGCTGCTGGAAACCGCGCTCAGGAGCCAGCAGACGGGCGACACGGAACCGCTGACGCTCGTGCGCACGCGCAACGCGTACGGCAAGGTGCTCATCGAGCAAGCCGCCTACGAACAGGCAGCCACGGTGTTCCGCCAGGCACTGGAGACGGCCAGGGAAAAACTCGGCCCCGACAGTCCGGAGGTGTCGCGCGCGCTGACCGGCCTTGGCCTTGCGATGATGGAAGTGCGCAACTACGAGGAGGCCGAGGCGTTGCTGCGTGAGGCGTATGCGCTGGACCGGCGCATCCTTGATGCTGACGATGAGCGGCTGGCCGACAGCAGCACTGGCCTGGGCAGCATCCTTTGGCGCCAGGACCAGTATGAGGAAGCTGAAGTCTACTACAGCGAAGCGCTGGAACTGCGCCGCCGGCTCCTGGGCAACAGTCACCCGGACACGATGGAGAGCGTCAACAACCTGGCCGCACTACTCACCAACCGGGGCGACCTGGTGGGCGCCGAAGTACTGTTTCGCGAAGCGCTCACGCAAAACGAGCGCTTGCTGGGCGCCATGCACCCGGACATCGCGATCAACCTGAACAACCTCGGCTACGTGCTGATGGCCCAGGGCAGCTTCGACGAGGCGGCGACGGCCTACGAGCGCGCGCTGGCGATCGAAAACGAGGCGCTCGGCGCGGAGCACCCGGACCTGGCCTACAGTCTCAACAGCCTGGCCGAAATACTGACCCGTACTGGCAAGCACGGCACCGCGGAGGAACTGTTCCAGCGGGCGCTCGCCGTCATGGGTAACAAGGCAGACTTCGAGCACCGGCTCACCGGGCAGGTCATGGCGAACTACGCCATTCTTCTCAGCAAGTTGGGCCGCTATGAGGAGGCCTACACGTTTGCTGAGGCCGGGCGGGAGAAAATCGAGGCCGAATATGGCGCCGAGCACTGGCGCGTCGCCTTTGCCGACAGCGTGCTTGGCGAGGTGCTGGCCGGCCTCGGCCGCATCGGCGAGAGCCGGGTGCTTCTGCAGGACAGCGTAGCGCCAATTGAGGCCAGCATGGGCGAGAATTCGGTGTTCGCGCAGGACGCCCGCGACCGGCTGGCGCTGATCAATTAGAAGACCGGATTTCCGTCACACTTACAGCAAAAAGCCCGGCCGTCTGTTAAATCCGATGTAAACTATCCCTTTTTTCGTATACACTGATTTCAGACAATAATTCGGAACGCTTAAGGAGGGTGTTATGGCTTGGCGTACGTTAATGGTTCTGGCTTCGGTTTGTATGGTGAGCGCTTGCGCGTCCTCGGGCACCGCTGACACTGCGCAAGCAGCTGATGCTGCCCCGGAAGCGGTAATGGCGGCCAGTGACGCATCCTCCGACGCGCAAGCCGGCAAGGACGATGCCGAAATGGCAGCAGCCGAAGGCGAGAGCTTCGCAGCCAACGATGACGACGGCGACGAAATCGTCTGCCGCCGGGAACGCATGACTGGAAGCAACATTGCCAAGAGAGTTTGCCGCAAGGCGTCTGACATCGAGGCCAGGGCCGAGGCCGATCAGGCGGTTATGCGACAGAGGGGTTCCATCCGCTCCGGTGGTGCTACCATCAACGGCAACTAGGCTCCACTGACGCCGCCGCTCACCGCAGTGGTGCAATGGTACAACATCGCAGCCTCGGCCCAAGGGTCGAGGCTGTATTCTTTGGGCGAGATTCCGGCGCCGCTTCTCGCGATCCGCTGACAGGCATGTCCACGAAAATCAGCCAACTGCTCGCCGGCTTTCCGGTTGTTGTGGAGAGCGCCGTGCAGTGGGGCGAAATGGACGCAATGGGGCACGTCAACAATGCGGTTTACTTTCGCTACTTCGAAACAGCACGCATTGCTTACTTCGAGACAACCGAGTTCTTCAGCCTCATGAACGCGAGCGGCCTCGGGCCGATCCTTGCGCACACCGACTGCCGCTTTCGCCTGCCTCTCAAGCATCCTGACGAACTGCGCATCGGTGCGCGCGTTGTGGCCATCGGTGATGACCGGTTGAAAATGGAATACCGGGTGGTGTCGGTCAGCCACGGCGCAATCGCTGCAGAAGGCACCGGGCGCGTCGTTTCCTACGACTACGCCGCCGCCGCCAAGGCGCCGTTTCCCGATGCCGTTCGCAGCGCAATCGTCGCCGCGGAAGGGCGGGAGCTCGAGGTCATTTCCCGGTAGCAGGCCTGCTACCGCCTGGCTCAAAACGCCTCCCCGACCAGGAAGTGAATAGCGTCGTCGTTCCCGGAACGCGCTGAAAGTGAGGTTTTTATTCTGGTACGTGCTGTTGCCGCCGAGTTGTTCGGAGTTGAACAGCGCATCGACCTTTAGGTAGCGCCCCTCGAAGGCGCTGGTCGGCATGTCGCGTGTGTCGTACTCAACGTATGCACCCAGGCCTGCTGAACGAATGTCTGGCAGCAACGACAGGCGACCCGGTGACGTGATTGCGCCGGCGTCCAGCGATTGCTCTACGTCGGCAAACCGCGACTGCAGTCGGTCGCGGCCTGCGCCGGCAAGACGGGCGCGAACAGCAGGATCAGTGTCGCAACCAGCGGTGCCGTGCTGTAGCGCATCGGTTTTACCAGGAAAACTGGAATCCGATGCTGCCCATGAAACCCTCCGGCAGGGTAGTCCCGTCGATCTCTACCGTGTCCACGGACGAGGCGATGTCGATATTGAAGTACTTGAACAGCGTGGCGCCCAGTGACAGGTACGACTTCTCCGTGCCGGCGAGGTTTTGCCGGTAGCCAACCCTGAAGCCGGGAAACCACGCGTTCCGCGACTGGAAGCCGACGCTTGCCGTGAGCCACTGGAAATCATCGCCAACCGGGTCCGGCGCGGCGTTGGCGTCGCCGCCGGCATGGAAAGACCAGCGTCGGTCGCGAGTAAACACGGAGGCCTCGAGTCTGACTTGTCGCTCCATCGTGTAGGTGGAGTCCTCGGCAATCAGCCGCTGAATGTCTTCGTTGCGAACCGGGGTCGAAAGAGCGGGAAAGTCGAAATTCGGCTCGTTGATGCTTCGCAGCTGCGCGCCGACTTGGTAGTTGTTCGAGACCCACAGCACGCCGACGTCGAAGGCGAGGCGAGTGTCCTTTTCGAACTCGGCGTTGCGAATCTCGTCGAACAGTTCCTCGGAGTTTGTGATATCCCCGAAACGCACGCCGTAACGCGACAGCCGCATGTCATAGAGGTGACCGTCGATACCTGCGTAGAGGGTGCCGCTCTCGCCGGACCACAGATCCCGTCCGTAACCCACGGACAAGGCGGTCAGCTGTGCGGCTTTGGCAACCAGCAGGCTGTCATTGTCGAGCGACAGCGAGACGTTGCCGAGTTCATCGATGAGCAGGCGTACCTGTTCGCCAACGCGTAGTAAGGACGGCCGGTTGGCGATGTCGGTGTTGTACCAGTCCTCGATGGCTGCTCGCGCCGTGTCGCGATCGAACTCAATGGCGTCGGCGAGACCGAATGCATGCGCGGTACCCGACCAGTGAAGCTGCATGCTCCACGCGCCGCCCAGGCGTTCCGTTCGAAACACAACCGGTGCGTCTGCGGTAACCCACGCCTTGCCGTTGCCCTCAGTCAGTATCAGTGAGAGAGCGGCGGCCTGCGTTACCACCGCGTTGGCGACGCTGTCGACACGCGCCTGCACGTCCGGGTCCAGCGAATCCCAGATCTGGCCAAGGTCAATGCCGTCGTCCGGCTTGTCGTCGGGATTCTGGCCTGGGCCGCCGATGTCCTCGCCGGGGTCGCTGGGAGCGAACGCCTGCGCCACCTGGTCGTAGTAGTCCCAGATCTGGTCGATGTTGCCGTACTCGAGGCCAACCTGTGCTGAAAACACTGCGCCCGAGCGCGCCGCTTCCCCCTCGCGGGCAAGATCCGCGGCGGCAGCGGCGGGATTGCCGGATGCGGACAGCGCGCGTATGCCGTGCGTAACGTCACCCAGGGTCAGGTTTGCGCCTGGAGGCTGGAACAGTTGCTGTGCAGAAGCGGTGCCCGTGGCAATCACGGAAGCCAGCAGGGCAGTCTGTGCCATGCGCAGTGCACGGCGCGCGCCGCCTGCGTGAGCGATCAAAGGGGTTTTCGGCATGGGAACGGAACGACCGTGCATTGGGAAACACAACGAAAGGCCCCAAAAGGGGAGCCGGCCCCTGCGGATTTTACGTCAATTCCGCAAACGGCTGTATGCGGCGCTCCAACGTCATTACTTGGGTAGTGGCGTCCTGCGGTTTTCCACGATTTGCGGGTGGCGTTGCGCGATGTATTTCCTAATGAGGAGGTATTGCGTATGACCCCCCGGAAAGTGCTGGCGATTAACGGCTCCTATCGACCGGACGGCATCACAGATCAGGCCGTCGAACGTATCCTGGCCACAGCAAGCGAGTCTGGCGCAGAAACGGAACACATCCGCCTGCGGAATTACCCCATCGAGTTTTGCCTCAACTGCCGCGAGTGCATGCAGCAGCCGGGCGCCGCGCCGGGCACCTGCGTTCTTCATGACAGCATGGCGGAACTGGTGGAGACAATCGAAAAGGCAGACAGCATCGTGCTGGCGGCGCCCACCAACTTCTCGGCGGTAACCGCCGTGTTCAAGCGCTTCATGGAACGGCTGGCGGTCTACGGCTACTGGCCGTGGGGAACAATCGCGCCGAAATTTCGAAAGGCGGACAGTCCGAAGAA
>JBCAXP010000056.1:0-17194 GCA_038533995.1 Pseudomonadota bacterium | reverse complement strand
GTGCATTTCGAGGGTTCAGCCCGCGACGCCGCCATGCAATACCCCAGGAACGCAAACGTTGCTGCAGCAGTGGCGCTGGCGGGCGTGGGTATGGACGACACGCGAGTAAAGCTCATTGCCGACCCCAACGTCGATCAGAACATCCACGAGATTGTGGCCGTGGGCGAGTTCGGGCAGTTCTCCTTCCAGATTCGGGGAAATGCCCTGCCCGATAACCCGAAGAGCTCGGCCCTTGCGGCGATGAGCGTCGTGAGCCAGGTCGAGCAGCAGACCCGGCATATCCGCTTCTAAGTTGCCAATGTGGCCGCGCGGCGGAAGCCCGGTGAAATCGCTTGATCGTTTTTCAGTGGCATGTGATTCTGCCTGTCTCCACCCCTCCGTGAGTTGAGTGATGAGTACCTATCCTGACCTGAACCTTTACATTGACGGCGAGTGGCGCAAAACCGCTGCCGACATCCCGGTAGTGAATCCGGCGACGGAGGAGGAAATCGGTCGTCTGCCGCACGCGGACCAAGGCGATCTGGACGATGCACTCGCGGCCGCCGAAAAAGGCTTCCGGACGTGGAGCAGAACGCCGCCGGTGGCGCGTGCCAAGGTTCTCATGAAGGCGGCTGCGCTGATGCGCGAGCGCCAGGAAGAAATAGCAACGGCAATCACTGCGGAGCATGGCAAGCCGCTGCCGCAGGCACGAATGGAGGTTATTCGTGGCTGCGAGTTTTTCGAGTGGGATGCGGGGGAGGCCACGCGCACCTACGGCCGCGTGATTCCCAGCGCGCCCGGCGTGCGCTACGTGGTGCATCACCAGCCGATCGGCACAGTGTTGGGCCTGTCGCCCTGGAACTTCCCGATGAGCCAGCCGTGCCGGAAGGTCGCCGGCGCGATCGCGTCGGGCTGCTCGATTATTCTCAAGGCTGCCGAGGAAACGCCGGCCGGCGCGCTGCACATTGCCCGCGCGCTGCACGACGCGGGACTGCCACCGGGCGTACTCAACCTCGTGTTCGGAACGCCGGCCGACATCTCCGATTACCTCATCAGCCAGGACCAGGTTCGTCTTGTGGCCTTCACAGGGTCCACGGCGGTCGGGCGGCACCTGACGACGCTCGCCTCGCAGCACATGACGCCCGTGCTCATGGAACTTGGCGGCCATGCACCCGTGGTTGTGTGTGAAGACACCGATGTCGAGGCGGCGGCCCTGAGCGGCGCCGTGCGCAAGATGCGCAATGCTGGCCAGGTGTGCACCTCACCCACGCGCTTCTTCGCGCATGAGAGCATTTTCGAGCAGTACCTGGACACGTTCGTGCGCCGGGCCGCAAAGACCGTTGTCGGCAACGGCTTCGACAAGGGCGTCGAGATGGGGCCGCTTGCCAACGAGCGCCGCCCGCCCGCACTGACAGAACTGGTAGAGGATGCCGTTGCGAAAGGCGCTGATCTTCTGACCGGCGGGCACCGAATGGGCGGCAAGGGCTACTTCTTCGAGCCCACGGTGCTGGCCAATGTCCCGGACAACGCGAAGGTTATGCAGGTGGAGCCCTTCGGCCCGCTCGCCGTCGTCAACCCGGTGGCGTCAATCGACGAGGGCATTGAAAAGGCGAACTCCGTGCCCTTTGGCCTTGCCGCCTACGGCTTCACCAACCGCGCGGACTATGCGGACCGGCTCATCGAGGAGCTGGAGGCCGGCAACGTCTCAATCAATACGCTCGAAGCGTCGCTTCCCGAAACGCCGTTCGGCGGCGTCAAGGACAGTGGCTTTGGCCGCGAGGGTGGCACCGAAGGCCTGCACAACTACATGATCGTGAAGAACGTGTCGCACAGCTTTGAGATCGTTTGACAGGCTGCGCGGCCTGCCTAGAGTGCTCGAAGCTGCGCATACACCGAGCGACCCAGCACGGAATTCGGGTCTGACAGCGTATGCACGATGTCGAAGTGATTGACGTCGGGCACCTCGAACGTCGCTGAGTGATTGCCCGCTTTCTGCCAGGCGTCGGAAAACGCCCGGCTTTGACGTTTGAACTCGTCCGTCTCGTTCTCGCCCCAACAAATGATCGCTGGCGGCATGCCAGCAAGGTCCATAAACAGGGGGCTAAGGGCGATGGCTTCTTCCTCGTCCATGTGAAGCGGGTCGTTGACGTACGTGTGGCAAATCGGCCGCAGGTCATAGACCCCACTCATCAGCGTCGCGCCCTTGATGACGTCGGCAGGCAACCCGTAGTTCTCCCAGGGCGTCAGCAGCACCATGCTGGCAAGCTGTGCACCGGCCGAGCTGCCCGATACAAAGATTCTGTCGCTGTCGAACCCCAGCGTCACCGCGTTCTGGAAGAGCCATGCGATGCTTCTTCGGCACTGTGCGACCATCTCGCCGATGCTGGCCTCGGGGGCAAGCGTGTAGTTAATCGCGGCAAACGCGACGCCGTTGGCAACAAAGTCCGCACCGGGAAACGTTGACTCGTTCTTGCTCAGCTCCTGCCAGTAGCCGCCGTGAATAAAGACATGCAGCGGCGCGCTCTTCTCGCCGGCCGGGAAAAAGTCGAGGGCCTCGTCAGGCGGTTCACCGTACTTGAGGTCCTTCAGCACCCTGGCGCGCAACTCGGCTTCGCGGGAGCTTTCCGAATAGGCGGCAATCAGGGCCGGAAAGTCGCTCACACAGGAACTGGGCGAGTACTGCTGCTCAAGTGACGCTGTGTCCATCTGCTGCCATGCGTCGACATCGAGAAACTCACTCATTCGGCGAGCCTACAGGTCATTCCTGATTGCGAAAAGCTCGGGGAAGAAGCTCGTATCCAGCGCCTTCTTGAGGAACGGAACCCCCGAGGAGCCGCCGGTGCCCATGCGGTTGCCGATAACCCGCTGCACTGTGTACATGTGCTTGAAGCGCCAGTTCTGAAACGCGTCTTCGATGTCGATGAGCTTTTCGGCAAGCTCGTACAGTTCGAAGTACTGCTCGGGCTTCGAGTAGATCTCGTGCCATGCGGCCTGGACCGACGCGTTTGGCTCGTAGGGCTCGCTGAAGTCGCGGTCGATTTTGCAGTCGTCAATGGCGAAGCCTGCGGCGCGCAGCTTGCGAATGACAACGTCGTACAGGCTCGGGGCGTTCAACACGCGGGTCAGCTCCTCGTGAACCGGGGCATCATGACGATGAACCGCAACGAGCTTGCGGTTCTTGTTGCCCAACAAAAACTCGAGCTTTCGATAGCTGTACGACTGGAAGCCGGAGGCGGGTCCGAGCGAATCCCGAAATTTCAGGTAGTCGACAGGAGTCAACGTGGAGAGAATCGACCACGACTGGGTCAGCTGGGCCAGGATCATCTTGACCCGCGCTATCACCTTGAACGCCTGCCGGTGGTTGTCGGCCTTCACGTACTTGATTGCAGCTTCCAGCTCGTGACCCGCGAGCTTCAGCCACAGTTCGCTGGCCTGGTGAATGATGATAAAGAGCATCTCATCGTGCTCTTCCGTTCGCAGGTGCTGGGCGTTGAGAATGTCGGGCAGGTGCAGGTACTTGCCATAGCTCATGCGGTCCTTGAGGTCCGTATGGATGCCCTGCTCGAGTTCACGATAGTTCTTTGCTGGCGTCTTCACGGGCTGTCTCCGAAGGCTTCCGATGCCAGGCTGAAGAGCTCATCCATCACGTATTGCTTGTCCCAGTCTTCTTCGATGTTCGGCATTGCCATGATCTTTTCCATCACGTCGTTCTGCTCGTCGCCGACGCGCAGTGCCTCCGAGTAGGGCACTTCCGGGGAGAAGGTCACCATGGAGTACAGGGGCGTCCACAATTCCGGGTGACGCTCGCTGAACCTGGCTTCGATCTTCTTGCGGAGCTGAAAGGCCGGGTCGCCGGACAGGTCGCTCATCTCGCGGAAGTTGCGCACAGCCAGTTCTGCAATTGCATCGGCATTTGCCTTGCGCGCGTCTTCGTAGGCCGGGAAGATCCTGTCCCAGTCGTAGTCGTGCTCGGCGATGAGCGTGTGCAGTTCCGCACAGTCCTCAAAACCGCAGTTCATGCCCTGACCGTAGTACGGGACGATGGCGTGGGCGGCGTCGCCAATGAGGCCGACCTTCCTGTTGAACGACCAGGGGAACACGTGCACCAGGTACAGCGGTGCCGGGGTCCGGGCCATGAACGTCTCGACGGGATCCTCGAGGTAGTCCATCGCGTCGGCGAAGTTCGCCTCGAAGAACGCCTTCACCGCCGATGCCTCGGACAGCGACTCGAACGAGAGCTCGCCGGCGTGGGCAAGGAACAGCGTGCAGGTGAACGAACCGTCCGGGTTTGGAAGGGCAATCAGCATGAAGTCCTTGCGAGGCCATATGTGCAGCGCGTTCTTCTCGAGCCTGTGAGAGCCATCGGGGGCGGCCGGGATATTGAGCTCGATGTAGCTTTCCGGCATGTAGGTCTGGCTGTAGCTAAAGCGCGGGAAGCTGTGCGCTGTGCGACGGACCTTGGAATTTGCCCCGTCGGCGCCAAAGGCGATGTCTGCATGAACGCTAACCGTGCCGCCGTCGGGCGTGCCGAACGTCGTCAATGCCGTTTCGAAATCGATGTCGCGCAGGCGATGCTCGAAGTGCGTCTGGATGTTGGGCTCCTCGTCGGCAATGTCGAGCAACCGCTCGTTGATGCCGCTGCGTGACACCGACCAGATGGCGTCGCCTTCCTTGCCGTAGGGAATCTTGCTGAGCGTGCCGTCCACGTCGTGGATGGCCCGGTGGTACATCGGTATCGCGTCGCGTTTGGCTTCCGTGCTGATGCCGACTTTTTCGAGCGACGTCCAGCCGCGATCCGACAGGGCGATGTTGATTGACCGGCCCTGGTAGATGTTGGCCCTCCGGGAATCAGGGCGACCCTCGTAAAGGCCAACCTTGTAGCCGTGTCTTGCCAGCGAGATTGCGAGGAGGGCGCCGACCGGTCCGCCGCCAACAACCGTTGTCGTTTCCCTGTTCATTGGCTGCCCTCCTGCAGCAACCGGCGCATTACGCTTCCAAAATTGAAGACATCCTCGAACGAGTTGTAGAGCGGTACCGGCGCCATGCGGATGATGCAGGGCTCCCGGAAGTCCGCAATCACGCCGGCCGCAATCATCGCATCGAACAATTTGCGCTCCCTGCCGGCGATGTCCATTGAGAGCTGGCAGCCGCGCTCGTCGGGGTTCCGCGGTGTGATCATGCTGATACTGGCGTCCGGAAAGTCACGAGACAGCGCGTCGATGATGAATTCGAGGTAGCCGGTCAGCAGCTCGCTTTTTCTCCGCAGGGCCGGCATGCCGACTTCGGCGAAGACCTCGAGCGAGGCCTTCATCGCCGCCATTCCCAAAATCGGTGCATTGCTGAGCTGCCAGCCTTCCGCGCCGGCCATCGGCTGGAAGCCGGGTTTCATCTGGAAGCGGGTTTCCTTGTCGTGGCCCCACCAGCCGCCGAAGCGCGGCAGGTCAAACTCGCGGCCGTGCTTTTCGTGCACGAAGATAGCGCCGGCATTGCCGGGGCTTGAGTTCAGGTACTTGTAGGAACACCAGGCGGCGAAATCGACGTCCCAGTCATGCAGCGAAAGCGGTACGTTGCCAGCGGCATGTGCGAGATCGAAACCGGCGATGGCCCCGGCGGCGTGTGCTGCCTCGGTCAGGCGCGGCATGTTGAAGAGCTGGCCCGTGAAGTAGTTAACCCCGCCGAAGAAAACCAGCGCCACTTCGCTGGCGCTCTCCTCGATTGCCGCGAGAATGTCCTCTTCGCGAATTAGCCGCTCGCCCTCACGGGGCGCGACTTCGATGATGGCATCGTCGGGATCAAAGCCGTGGAAACGGGCCTGCGTCTCCAGAAGATAGCGATCAGACGGGAACATCTTCGCTTCGCTGATGATCTTGTAGCGGGCTTTCGTGGGTCGGTAGAACGACACGAACAGCAGGTGAAGGTTGGTCGTGAGCGAGTTCATGCAGACGACTTCCGACTCCTGCGCGCCGACAATGTCGGCCATCGCTGGGGTCAGGAGTTCGTGGTAGCTGTACCACGGGTTGGTCGAATGGAAGTGACCTTCCACGCCAAACTTCGCCCACTCGTCGAGTTCCAGTTGAACGGACTCTCGCACGGACTTTGGCTGCAGGCCCAGGGAGTGCCCGGTGAAGTACACAAGCTCGGGAGTATCGAGGGACGGGAAATGAAACCGGTCCCGGTAAGCCCGGAGCGGGTCGGCGGCGTCCTGTTGCCGGGCGAAGTCCAGAGTCAGTTCGTAGCTCAAAGCTTTACCCAACCTTCCGGTACGTGCTTGCCCGGGTGCAGCGCGCCACAGTGGGGGCAGGTTCGAGCTTCCTCGTCGGCGTAAAAGGCCTGGTACAGGGGCGGCAGGTCGTCGACGATGGAATTCAGCAGCACTTCCGAGCGATGCACCAGACCGCCGCAGTCAAAGCAGTACCACTCGAAGGCGTCCATCGCGCCCGGTGGGCGCTTTGGTTCGATGACCAGGCCGACACTCCCCTCCATCGGGCGCTGCGGCGAATGCCTGACGTGCTTGGGCAGAAAGAACACTTCGCCTTCGCGAATCGGCACGTCGTAAAACTCACCGCCTTCGAACACCTTGAGCACCATGTCGCCTTCGAGCTGGTAGAAGAACTCCTCGACCGGGTCGTCGTGGTAGTCGGTGCGCTTGTTTGGCCCGCCGACGACGAAGGCCATCATGTCGGTGTCTTCCCAGATCTGCTTGTTGCCAACCGGCGGTTTCAGCAGGTGCCGGTGCTCATCGATCCAGGCGTTGAAGTTGAAGGCGGCGAGCTTGCTCATCGTTTGTCGGGCCCTTTGTGGTTTGTGGCGCAGTCTTCCAATACTTCAATTTTATCTCCCGAGAAAACATTGATAAAATTGAAATAAGATAAGTTTATCCAAGATTTTTCTTATATGTTGGGAACGAGGCTTACCACCAAGCACCTCCAGATGGTCCATGCCATCGATTCAGCGCGCACGCTCACCCGCGCCGCCGACCTGCTCAGCATCAGCCAGCCCGCGCTCAGCAGCAGGCTGCACGATGCGGAGGAAATACTGGGCACCCAGCTGTTTCTGCGCCGCGGTCGGCGCCTGACCCTGTCGCCGGCGGGCAAGATCCTGCTGGACTCGGCCCGCCGCATTCTGTCGGAACTGTCACGTGTCGAGAAAGAGCTGCTCACGCTGCCGGACCAGGCCAGCCAGATCCTGCGCATCGGCATGCCGCAGTACGCGTCCTATTCGTGGTTGCCGGCGGCTGTCAGGGAGTTCGAGAAACGCTTTCCGTCAGTGGAGCTGGAAATCGTTTCCGAAGCGGCGGTGCATCCCAGGCATGCGTTGTCACGTGACGAGGTCGATATCGCCCTCGTCTCGGGTCCGACGCAGACCATTCAGCTCGATCGGAGCCGGTACCAGTCGAGACTGCTGATTCGGGACGAATTCATTGCGCTGTTGCCCGAAGACCATCCAAAGGCCGCCAGTCCGTTTCTTGTTGCAGATGACTTCATTGACGAAACGTACATTACGAACAGCACCGTTCCCGAACGAAACCGGGAGTATGAGCTCTTCTTTCAGCCGAACTCGGTTTTCCCGGAACGCGTCGTGCAGGTCGGGTTCACCGGGCCGATCCTTGAGCTTGTCGCTGCCGGTATCGGCACAACGATCATCACGAAATGGATTCTTCAGTCGGGTGACCGCTTCGATGGTGTCGTTAGCAGGCCACTGACGAAGACCGGGCTTTTCGTCAACTGGTTCGCTATCTACCCGCGCAAGCGTGAGATCGAGGCGCAGGCAAACGCGCTTTGCGCTGTGATTGCACAGAACGGCCCGGAGTGATTCTGACCGCGAGCACGAACCCGATGAGGTACAGGATCGGCTTCAATGCTCGCGGCCAGGATCAACAGGTGCGGTAGCACCGTTTACGCGCGGTCAGTTATGAACGCGGGGCACGATATCGACCCTCTGCAAACCGCCGCAGCGAAAACGGCGGCCGGCGGCCGTGCTTTCATCGTCGGTGCAGTCCAGCTGAGTCGCACTCGGCGTCAGCAGCTGGGCCATGGCGGCCTCTTCACCGTCAATGGCCGGGTCTGCAATTCGTCCGTGGCTCACTAGCTCCAGTTGAATCGCAGCGTCCAGCGGGCGTCGCAGTCCCGGGCCGCTCAGGTAGCCTTCAACCAGCGATGAGTCGAAGCCCTGACCGTCCGCCGCCTTCGCCGCGGTCCGGTAGATCGTTGCACTGATAATCGCCGCCCCGTCTGACTCGGACACCTGCAGCGCGGTTGCCTGCAGCTGCGAACCCTTTACCAGCGGATTTTCCAGGTCGCTCGCGGTGCACGCATACGGCATGGCGCAATGCTTGGGGTGGTTGTAGATGCGCCACCAGACTGACACGGCCGAGCCTGGATCGAGGTCAGTGGTCCGAACGACCGACTGCACCCGGTTTTCGGTGCGAATCGTAATGGCCTGCCCGACAGGGGCGCCATCGGCAAGGCGAGTTACCGAGTCTGTCTGCTGGTGTTCTTCGGCGTGCGCCGGAGACGTCACCAGGGACGCGCCCAGCGAAGCAATAACAAAGAGTGAAGAGAGTGTTTTTTTCATGATCGAAAGTCCTTTCTATTTAGGTTGGGGTTGGATGGATCGGGTTTCTCCGTTTCGGCGCCCGTTGGCGTCACCACAGCCAGACCTGGTCGTAGTGCTCAAAAAGCGCCGTCGCTGAAGTCTTGGGAATCAACTCGAACTGCCGCTCCAGGCTGCCGGGCTCGATGCCAAGCGCCTCGACGTCGTCCCGGTCGACGAACACCTGCATGCCGCTGTCCTGCGCGGCCAGCAGGTCTGCCGGGGGCACCGCCGGACGCTCAATAGCGACCGAGCCGATGACAAGGCCGGCGGGGTCCTGCCTGGCAACGGCGTAGTTCACTGCGCTGCCCTGCAGGAGAAAATCGATTTGTGCGCCGCCATTGACCAGCGCCCGGTTTACCCACAGCACAGCATCGTCCTGCTCTTCCTGGGTTGCGCGATAAGCGGTCGTCACGATAGATAAAATTCTGTTCATGCTCTGTCTCCTGGTTCAGTCTCGGCGAGTGGGAACAACCAGCGACGCATCGGACGTACTGACCATCTCGAGAAAATCGGGCGGACCGCCCCGGCGGGCGCTTTCGATGACGTTGCCCGTACCCCGTTCGTCGACGCACAGGCCACAGTTGACCCAGTCGAAGTTCACGTTCATGGCGTCGGCAAGGCGCGCAAGGCTGGCAACGAAGTCCTTGGTCGTGGGGTGCTTTTCTTCCTCCACGCTGGTGCCGTGCACCGGGTTCGCATGCGGCGCCTGGTCCTTAACCGTGAGGGCCACCGCGCCTTCGTAGGCGAAGACGTTCACGTTCACGTGCTGGCGAATCGCTGCATCGACAATGCGAAGGGCCGTCGTTGTGTTCGCGGACTCGTAGGGCGGGTCCATGAGGCAAAGAGTGATGGTCTTGTTCATTGATATTCCTCGCTTTCGGCGTATCGGATTTTCAGTGCCAGATGAGTTTCGCGGCGCCGTTTGAGAGCGCATGCCGAACCCATTGGTCCACGGCCAGCGGCTCGACAAAGGGCCGCATCTCGCTGGCGGTGATGCCACGTTCTCTCAAGGAGAAGTCGTCGGCGAAAACGCGAACTCCCTGCGCGTGTGCCTCGTCGAGGGCGTTGCTCACCTGTGGGCGAGACGCCATCACGCCGTTCTGGACCAGGTAGATGGACACGGCGGCGCCGCTCCTGGCGAGCACGGCGGCCCGGCGATACAGGTCTTGTGTGCCTGTGCCAGAGACGGCGCACCGGCTGGCGATAAAACAGTAGCGATTCATGGGTTGCTCCTCCTGATTGGAAGGTCAACACGATAGGCGTGGCCGCCGTTTGAGGCCTGAGGAAAAGAAAAGGCTTTGCGAAGAAAAAGGTGAAGAAAGCGTGGCTGGCGCGGCCCGGTTGCAACCATGGGTGGCGGTATACTTGGGGCATGCAAGGACCGGCTGAATGACAGATACCCCGGGAAAGGGCCCGATCACGCTGGGCGACTGGTTGATCGATGCACCGGGCAACGCGTTGTCACGCGGTGGCGAAACGGTGCGCCTCAGCCCGAAAGCGATGGAGGTGCTCCTGTTGCTCGTCGAGCATCAGGGCCAGGTGGTCTCGCGTGCCCAGCTGCTCGAGTCGGTTTGGCCCGGCAGGGTGGTGGTGGAGGAGTCCGTTACGCAGGCGATTTCCGAGTTGCGCAAGGCTCTCGGGGATCGGGGCCGACCGCCAAAATACATCCAGACCATTCCCAAAACCGGTTACCGCCTGGTTCCGCCAGTTGCCGTCCCGACCCCGTCAGGTGGGGAGGCGCCAAAGAAAGAGGTCTGCCTGGCCGTGCTCCCGTTTGAGGACTTAAGCGAGCGCAGGGACCAGGGCTACTTCTGCGAAGGCATGGCCGACGAGCTCATTGGCGGTCTCTCACAGATTTCCGGCATCAAGGTGATGTCGCGCACCGCCTCCTTCCGGTTGCGGCATTCCGATGCCGATGCCGTCGAGATTGCGCTTCGAATGGGGGTATCGCACCTCGTGGAGGGCAGTGTGAGAAGGCAGGGCGAGCAGCTCAGGGTGCATGCCAGGCTGGTCGAGTTGCCGGCGGGTCACCCGTGCTGGTCGGCGCGCTTCGATCGTTCTGTGCAAGATGTCTTCGCTGTCCAGGATGAAATCGCCATGAGTCTCGTCCAGGCTCTGCAGACGGGCGTTCCCGGTCCTCGCGCCCGAAACCAGCCGGCGCTGCTGGCCTACGACCACTACCTTCGCGGGCGCCAGTACTTCTATCGCGGCGGTTCCATCGCAGGGCGACTGGGGCAGCAGATGTTCCAGCGCGCGATCGACGTTGACCCGAACTATGCGCTGGCTCACGCGGGGCTGGCAGACATGTACACCTTCGCCTGGCTGTACTATTTCGATGACCCTGACCTGCTCGACAAGGCGGAAGCCTGCGCGAGCCGGGCGTTGCAGCTCGCGCCGGACCTGGCGGAGGCGCACTCGGCACTGGGCTCTGTCTTTTCCGCGCGCGATGACTATCAGCGATCCAGCGCTGCATTTTTGAGAGCAATTGAACTCAGTCCTACAGCGTTTGAGCCAAACTATTTGTACGGGCGCGCGAGCCTCGTAGCCGGCGAGTTTGAAGCGGCCGCCAGCTATCTCGCACGGGCCTCGAAGATTCGACCGGAATCCATTCAGGTCTATACGCTACTCGCGCGGGCCTGTCGGGCCCTCGGTCGTGAAGTAGAGGAACGGGAGGCCTATGCCACAGCGCATGACATAGTGCGGGATCAGCTACGACTGGTGCCCGACGACACACGTTCGCTTTGCGTGGCGGCGTCCTGTTCTGCAGCGCTCGGGTCGCCACACGAAGCACGCGCACTGGCGCTCAGGGCGTGTCAGACCGATGACCCTATGAACTTCTATTCAGCCTGCGCGCTGGCTCGAGCCGGCTTCGAAGAGGATGCCCTGGCGGCTCTGGAGCGAGCTGTTGAGCTTGGCTGGAACCATCTGCGCTGGCTTGAAAACGATCCGGAGCTCGATTGCGTTCGAGATACCGATCGCTTTCGGTCGGTCCATGCGCGGCTGCTGTCACGGCTGCCGCAGTAACGCCACGCATCCTGTTATTCAGCAGTGTGGCCTTCAGGCGTGCAAGGGACCTTGAGCGCCGGTGGTATTTCTTCCTGGCTGATCTGCAGGCTTAAAATTTCGAAATCCCAGCCATCATTGTCCTTGCCGCCTCTTGGCCAGGAAACCGGCCCAAATTCAATCAACGGAAGAAATTCCGTAAACATCTCAGAGGGTGCGCTCCCGCCGTGGCGCTCGGGCGTGCCGTCAGAGGCGATGTTCATCCAGCCAATGAACTCACCTTCGTAGGTGAACTCCACGCGGCCACCTGTGCCGAGCTCAAGTTCCAGATTCTCCGGGTCTGCTGCAAGCAAATATAACTTGCGATACATGGACCGCGCCCAGCTCTGGAGCTCATTTTGCAGCCGCTCGTCGGTGAAGGGTCGCGCATCTCCCTCTACCAATGAGCATCCTCCCTTGCGCGTGTACCCGCGGGACCTATCGAAGTCGAAGTTCTTTATCGTCAGATAATGGTGCGGCTCCCGTGTGTCGAACCAGTACTCCTGCACGTACGGTAAACGCGATTGAGGGTGGTGATTGACGGCAGTATTGTGGACCGACCGAACCTCCTTCCAAACCGCTTTTCCGCCCATTGCTTCCAGCATCATTTCGGCGCTGGCTCGAGCCGGGTGCTTTGTTTCCGCAGCGCCCGTGTTAGCAAACAAACTGCTAAGTAGTAAGAGAGCGATAGTCTTCATCCAGGATTGCTCATCCGCTGTAGTCCTTCTATGAGAACGCGTGGAATCGGGTTGGCGCGACGCTGCGTTTTGTCTCCCGGAGCGGCGACAGGCTCGGTAGAGTCAACCCCGACTTCCAGCTTCGACACCATTTACAGCTCATAATTTCATTGCCGGGGGTGAGGTTCAATCGGCTTCGGCAGGAAAATGGCACGCCGTGGAGGGACGGTTGGCAGCCAGGGTCGAAAAACATTCGTCGTCTGGGCTACAGTTTGGCTGTGTACCTGTTTACGGCACCGCCCTTGCCCGGGGTAGGCGGTCAGCAATAGCACCGCGGCCGTGAGTGGGGGCGCGAGCCCGTTGAGCCAGGACTTAAGTGTCCGCGTCCACAGAGCGCTGAGCCGGAATTATGAGCACGTGAACGAGATCGCAGGCACCGAGGCCAGTGAGCAATCTCCCGCCAGCGTCGACGCATGGCGCGAGCGGCTGCTGCGCTTCGTTGCCTTCGCGACTGGCACGGCGCTCATCTCCGGTCCGTTGATCCATTGGGCGGTAGTCGGCGAGCCACCCAACATCACGGTTCTCGTCGTTGCGATTGGGCTAGTGATATTCGCACTGGCGTTCCTTGAGGCCGTGTCGGTTGACGTGCGCAGTTGGGTCTTCTGCGCGGCGTTCCTCGTCGTCGTCGCGGCCATCGTGCTGAACTTCGGCTTCGCGCCGGCTTTTGTCGGTGCCTACAACCTGTTGCTGCTTGCCGCAGGCCTGCTCTTGGGCCGGGTATCGATGGTGCTCGTCACGGTCATTGGCGTCGGCGGTTTGCTGGCGGCCGGCTTGGCCGTAGATGCGGGCACGTTCGTAGTCGAGGCCGACGGCCGTGATCCAACTGACCTTAACAATTGGGTTCGCGCCGCAGCGCTCTTCGGTGCGGCCAGCGCCGCGATACTTGCCATTGTTCGCTTCGCGACGCGGACCGTTGACAACCAGTACGCCCGCGTGCAACGGGAGCTCGCCCGGGCCCGCGAGCTGCGCATGGCCGCCGAACGGGCCCGCGCAAACCGGCTGCTGCGCCAACGTGAACTCCGCGGTTCGCAGAAGATCCAGGCCGTTGGCGCGCTCTCGGGTGGCATCGCGCATTTGTTTAACAATGCGCTCACTGTCGTGCAGTCCGTGGTCGAAGCGCTGCAGAAGGACACGTCCGAGCCGAGTCGCGCGCAGGCGAGGGATCGCCTGATCGAGGCGATGGCGCCCGCCGTGCGCGTTACGCAGGACCTGTTGATCTTCAGCCGCCGTGACTTCCCCGAGCCCGAGTCGGTGGAGCTGGGTCCCCTGGTTGCGAACTTTGCCGAGACACTTGGCCAGACTATCCCGGTCGACGTGAACCTAGGCGTCAGCTCCGCGCCCGGTATGACCGTCGCGGCGGATGCCGCGGCGCTCAAGCAACTACTCTTGAACCTCGTGCTCAATGCCGCCGATGCGGCCGATGCGCCGGGTAACGTTCGCATCACGGTGGCGCCGTTCAAGGACGGGGAGGAAGTCGAGGTTCGTTGGGCGGCCATCGCGGTGGAGGACGACGGCGCTGGCATGAGCGAGGCCACCCTGAACCAGGCGATCGACCCGTTCTTCACTACCAGGGACGGGCGGAGCGGCCTCGGCCTTTCCGTCGCGCATGCGATTGCGGCCCAGGCCGGCGGCGAGCTGAGTCTCGAAAGCCGCGAAGGTGTCGGCACGCGCGCCGTCGTGCTGCTGCCGCTCGAGCGCGCGCGGGTCGGCTTGAGCCCAGCCGCACTCTGGCCAAACGCGTCGGCGCTGCACGGTCCCGATACTCTGCGTTCGCCCGATGCCTTGGAGTCCGACGAGAACTTCGACTTTGAGCCACCGCCCGAGCCCGCGTGGCAGGACGCTGTCACACGGCGCCTTGGGCGAGTTGCCGCGGTGATCATGGTGGCTCTCGGCATCGTGGTTGCCGTCCTTTTGCCGAAGGCTCGGGCTGCGCTTCTTGCAACAACGCCGGTTGGCGCTGGATTGATGGCCGCCGCGGGATGGGGCCGCTTTGTGCCGCCACCGGTCGCGCGGTTTTTTCTCATCGCCGGGTTTTGGTTGCTGGGTACGGTTGCCGTGTATTTCTCGTCGTTCGACAACATGGCGGGCATGAGCATTATCCTGATCGCGATCGCCTGGTCGGGACTGCTCGGCGGGCGTTGGATGGGGCCGCTTACAGTCCTGGTGAGCCTTGCCTCGCTGCTCGCGATTGGTTCGATGTACTCCGGCAACCCCGGTCTCGGGGTACCCGCAAACTCCAACATGAACGTTGCCGCAAACTGGTATCGCTTTGCGCCGCAACTCGGTCTCTACAGCCTGTTGCTCTCGACCGGCGTCCTTGGTGCCCTGGCGGCCGTGCGCCGTGGCGCGAGGTCGGAGCAGGCCGCGCTGGACCGTATCGAAGCGTTGCGGCGGGCGGAGGCCCGGGAGGGCGCGCGGCTGCTGGCGCTCGAGACGCGCAGTGCACAGGCGGAGCGTGTCGAGGCGGCGGGCCAGGCCGCCGGGACGATCGCGCATGACCTCATGAATGCGGTGCAGACGCTGACGGGCGCGGTTGAGGTTCTCGCCTTCACGGACGGCGCGGATGAGCAGCACGCGGAGTTACTCGCGAGCCTGGCTAACGCGGCGGGGTATGCGGAGGCGCTGGCAACGCAGTTTTACAGTGTCAGCCCAACGATCGATGATGAAGGGCACGCCCCCGTCTGCAACGTGTCCGCGATCATCACCAGCATGGCCGCGCTGATGCAGCACGTGTTGCCAGAGCGAATTGAGCTGGCGGCTCAAGTTGCGCCCGATCTGGTTGTGCGAATTTCCGAGACCGATTTACGGCGGCTGTTGTTCAATCTCGTTTCGAATGCGCGGGATGCGATCGCGGGGGAGGGCTCGATCAGTATCTCATTGAGCGCAGATGACGGCACGATCACGCTGCGCGTCAGCGACACTGGCGGCGGCATGGATGACGCGACGAAGGCGCAGATTTTTGAGCCTTTTTATTCCAGCAAGGCGCCAGGCGGTGGGACCGGGTTGGGGCTGCACTCCGTGGATGACATCGTGCGCCGGACAAGAGGGGTCATTGAGGTTGAGTCGCAGCCGGGTGAGGGGGCGATGTTTGTCGTCAGTTGGCCGGCTGAGGCCCGGCCTGTTGAGGCCAGCGGAGCGCAGCAGGAGGCGCAGGCACGGGCAGTCGATTCTGCTGGCACGATTCTGCTGGCGGAAGACGAGCCGCTCGTGCGGGCCATTATGGCAGAGGCATTGGTCGCGGCTGGTTTCGACGTAATTGAGGCGTGTGATGGGGATGAGGGCGTGCGCCTTGCGCTTGAAGACACGGATTACGTCGCGGCGTGTATCGATGGCGTGATGCCGGGTGCTTCTTCTGTTGAGGTAATCGACAGTTTCCAAAAGGCCCACCCCGGGCGGCCCGTGTTGCTGTGTTCGGGATATATGCCTGCGGAGTTGGCGAATCGTGGATTGTTGAAGGCGGGAGTGACGTTCATGGCGAAGCCGTTTGCGCCGTCTCGATTGCAGGAGGAGTTGCGCGCTGCACTCGAGCGGTCCGGTTAGGTCTTCGGGTGCACGAAGTGAATGAGGAGTTGTGCGTGACATGCCCGTCGCGACGGATAAGGAAAATTTCCGCTATGCCACGAGTGTCACTCGGGCAAGAAATCAGGCCTCGGAAGCAAATCCCGGCGAACCACCTGTATGGACGAGCCACCCTGGTAGCCGGGCATTCTGATGCGGCCGCTCCTCGAAAATCCCGGACCGCTCTGTAACCGGAGATCTTTAGAATTCCGGAACGATCCTAGTCCTGACTGTCGAGCCAGCGGTATGCAAATCCGGCGGCAATGGCGCCAATTATTGGCGCGACCCAAAACAGCCAAAGCTGCCCTAAGGCAGCGCCGCCTTCCAGCAACGCCGGGCCAGTCGAGCGCGCTGGGTTCACGGATGTATTGGTGACCGGAATGCTGATCAGGTGAATCAGCGTCAGGCCCAGTCCAATGGCAATTGCCGCGAAACCTGCGGGCGCACGTGATGCTGTCGCGCCAAGAATGATGACAAGGAACATGAAGGTCATCACGACCTCCGTGGTGAAACCTGAAGCCAGTCCGCGACCGCTCGGGGACATGTCCGCGTAACCGTTGGATGCGAGGCCGCCGTCGCCGCCAATAGTTCCGTAAGCGATATAGGAGAGTACCGCTGCACCGACGATAGCGCCTAGCGTCTGTGCAATAACGTATCCTGGCAGTTCGGCCATTGAGAAGCGACCAACGGCCCACAGACCAAATGAAACTGCCGGGTTCAGGTGACAGCCTGAAATATGCCCGATCGCGTACGCCATTGTCAGCACAGTCAGGCCAAACGCCAGCGAAACGCCGACGAGCCCGATTCCCAAACTGTTCTCAGCGCCAGCACCCGGGAAATTGGCCGCAAGTACGGCGCTACCGCAACCGCCCAGCACTAGCCAGAAGGTGCCGATAAACTCGGCCGCGAGTTTCTTCGGTGTGCTACTCATGATTTTTCCCCTATGCGTTTTCTATTTCTTCGGCGTTCCCGGGCCGATGAAGAACCATACAATCAAACCGACAAGTGGAAACACAATCACAATCAAGAGCCAGATAATTTTCTTGATGGTGTCGGCGGCGCTACCAAGTATTTGCACGGCAGCATAAATCACTAACGCCAGATGAACCAGCGGCCAGAATCCCAAGTCTCCCATTTCATTCTCCTCATTATTGCTTGCTCGAGTGGAGACGAGCCTTTGATTTTTTCACCATCAGGATACTCCTCATCGATCGGCAACGAACAATTTCTGTCGCGCCTTCAAGCGGAGGAAATAGCGCGCCCGAGAGGATGGGCAGCACCCC
>JBCAXP010000055.1:0-17908 GCA_038533995.1 Pseudomonadota bacterium | reverse complement strand
TAGTCGATCGCGAAGAATCGGCGCGCCGTGGCGCTCGTCTCGCGGGCTACCTGTTCGGCTGGCCTGCCGGCGGCAGCGGCGACGGCACGCAGCACGTGCGGCAGGTAGCGCGGCTCGTTGCGCCGGCTCTTGGGTTTCGGCTTCAAGTCCCTGGGCAGCAGGTACGGTGCGTCCGTTTCGACCATCAGGCGATCAGCCGGAATGCGCCCAACAAGGTCCTTGAGATGAGCGCCACGCCGCTCGTCGCAGATCCAGCCGGTGATGCCGATGTGCAGATCGAGGTCCAGGCACTGGCCGAGATCGTCGCCGCTGCCGGTAAAGCAGTGCGCGACGGCGCGCGGCAGCCGATCGCGGTATTCCCGAACGATGGCGATGAACGGCTCAATCGCATCGCGCTGGTGCAGGAACACCGGCATGTTGAATTCCACGGCGAGTTCAAGCTGCTGATGGAAGGCGGCTTCCTGATCGGCTGGCGTCGAGAAGTTCCGGAAGTAGTCCAGGCCGCACTCGCCGAGGGAGACCACGCACGGCTGGCCAGCCAGTTCCCTGAGCTGCGCGAGGCCCGGTGCGTCCAGCTCCGAGGCGTGGTGTGGGTGCACGCCCGCCGTCGAGTAGGCGATGCCGGGGTAGTCGGCGGCAATCGCGGCCGCCTTAACGCTGCCCGGCACCGTGGCGCCGGTCAGAACAAAGCGGCTGACGCCGATGTCGCGGGCGCTCTGGATGACGTCTACCAGGTCATTGTCAAAGCTGTCGTGACCGAGGTTGGCACCAATATCGATGAGGTCGCTTAGCGCGGAGCTGTCAGTCATGGGCGTTCAGGAATTCTCGGGCGGCCATGGATAGGGCCAGGCTATTGGCAAACAGGGGAAATTCGGGGTCGGAGGGGACCTTTAGCTCGTGTACTATAGCGTATTGGCCGACTGAAGGGGTACGACGAAAACAAGCCAAATGGCGCTCGATACCGACAACCTGGACGCGCTTCGCATCGACCGCAGCGAGCGTGGCGCATCCGGAGCCGGCCGCGGCGTCTGGCTAGGGCTGGGCGTGCTTGCCGTTGGCGCCGTCGTCGTGGCTGCGCTGCTCCTGATGCGCGGCGAGCCTGCACCGGACGTTCGCCTCACCGAGGCGCGTGCCGCCGCTGCCAGCGCGGGCGGCGATGCCGTACTCAATGCTTCCGGCTACGTCGTCGCCAGGCGTCTCGCCACCGTTTCGTCCCAGGTTACCGGCAAGATTCGTGAGGTGCTGGTCGAGGAGGGCATGGAGGTTCAAAAGGACGAGCCCCTGGCCTACCTCGACGACGCGCTCGCCCAGGCGCGCTTTGAGCTCACCTTGAGCCAGCTGCGGGCTGCCCGCGACGGGCTGGCGGAGACCGAAGTGCGGCTGGCCGAAGCGGAACTTACGCTCGATCGCACTGCCAAGCTACGCGAATCACGCCTGGCTTCTGAGGCGGCACTGGACGCGGCGCGTGCCGAAGTGAATGCGTTGCGAGCCCGGCTGGTATCGGCCCGCGGCAGCGTGGACGTGGCCGAACGTTCCGCCGACGTGTCCAGGCAAGACCTCGAAGAGCTGATTATCCGCGCGCCCTTTAGCGGTATCGTGATTTCCAAGAACGCCCAGCCCGGCGAGATGATTTCACCGATCTCTGCCGGCGGCGGTTTCACCCGCACCGGCATCTGCACAATCGTCGACATGCAGTCGCTCGAAATCGAGGTCGATGTCAACGAGGCGTACATCAACCGGGTGTCGCGGGGCCAGCCTGTCGTCGCGCGGCTCGACGCGTACCCGAACGAAGACATCGACGCGAGCGTCATCAACATTGTGCCCGCCGCGGATCGCCAGAAAGCAACCGTGCGCGTGCGTATCGCCTTTGCAGCGCTCGATGAGCGCATGCTGCCTGACATGGGGGTGCGCGTCCGGTTCCTGGAAGACGCTGAGGAACCGGATAGCAACGGTCCCCAGGTGCTGGCCCTTGTCGCCGCCTCAGCGGTAGAAAACGATGGTACGCAGCCGGTCGTGTGGGTTGTCAGGGATGACGCGGTACAGCGGCGTGCTATCGCCACCGGGGAGCGTCGCGGCGGCGATGTGGAGGTGCTGGCGGGGCTTCGGCCCGGTGAGCGCGTTGTCGACAATCCCGGCGGCAGCTTCGAGGACGGGCAGCGGGTGCGCACAGGCAGCGGCCAATAGCGCCCAAAAAAGCAGAAGCAGATAAGCAGAAGCAGGACGGAGAACACTATGACAGAACTGGTGCGGGTCGCCGACGTATACAAGCGCTATCGCCGCGGCGCCGAAACCGTTACGGTGCTGGACGGACTGAGCGTGAGCGTCACGGGAGGCGAGTTTCTTGCGTTGATGGGTCCGTCCGGGTCTGGCAAGTCGACGCTGCTCAACATGATCGGCGGCATCGACCGCCCGGATGACGGCAGCATCGAGGTTGGCGGCGAGCGCATCGACCAGCTGTCGCGCTCGCAGCTTGCGAGGTGGCGCGCGGACCACGTGGGCTTTGTGTTCCAGATGTACAACCTGCTGCCCGTGCTCACGGCAGAACGCAACGTCGAGTTGCCGTTGCTGTTGACGAAGCTCGGCAAGGCGGACCGGCGCGAGCGTGCACGCACAGCGCTAAAGCTCGTTGGTCTCGGGGACCGCATGACGCACAAGCCCGCGGAGCTCTCAGGCGGTCAGGAGCAACGCGTTGGCATTGCCCGGGCCATCGTTACCGACCCAACGCTGCTGCTGTGCGACGAGCCAACCGGTGACCTGGACCGGCGCTCCGGCGACGAGGTGCTTGACCTCCTGCAGGCGATGAACAAAAGCCAGGGTAAAACGATCATCATGGTGACCCACGACCCGCGCGCCGCCGAACGTGCCGACCGGGTGCTCCACCTGCATGAAGGCAAGCTGCGCGTCGAGGAGGCGGCATGAAGTACCTGCCGCTGATCTGGCACAACATGTTCCGGCGGCGTCTGCGAACCGTCGTCACGGTGCTGTCGGTGACCATTGCCTTTCTGCTCTTCGGCTTTCTGACTGCCATTCGCAGCGGCCTGGAGGGCGGCGTCGAGGTCGCCGGCGTCGATCGTTTAATCATGGTGGACCGTGTAGCGATCATCAATCCACTGCCGTTGTCGTACCGCAATCGCATCGTCGCTACCAAGGGCGTCAGCGCGGTTACTCACGCCACGTGGTTTGGCGGCTATTACCAGGACAAGCGAAACTTCTTCGCGCAGTTTCCGGTGGAGCCCGAAAGCTACCTGGAGATGTATCCGGAGGTGGTGTTACCACAAGCGCAGCGGGCCGCCTGGCTGGCCGACCGCGGCGGTGCCGTCATCGGACGGGCGCTGGCGGATCGCTTCGGATGGAAGGTCGGTGACCGCATACCGATCATTACGCCGATCTGGAGCCGTCGGGACGGTCAGGCTGCATGGGACTTCACCATTCGCGGCATCTTCGACGCCGGGAAGGAGGGCTTTGACACAACGAACATGCTGTTCCACTACGAGTACCTCAATGAGGGCCGCGCGTTCGGCAACGGGCTTGTCGGGTGGTACATCATTCAGATAGACGATCCTGACCAGGTGGCCACCATGTCGGCGGCGCTGGATGCACTGTTCGCAAATTCCTCCTCCGAAACCAAGACTTCGTCTGAAGCGACTTTTCTCCAGGGCTTCGCCGACCAGGTGGGCGACATTGGCGCAATTTTCACGGCGATAGTAGCGGTAGTGTTTCTCACGCTGCTGCTGATTTCCGGCAACACCATGGCGCAGTCAGTCCGTGAGCGAACGAGCGACCTTGCCGTGATGGCGACCCTGGGGTTCTCCCGCTGGCGCATTGCGAGCCTGGTGGTCATCGAGGCAATGCTCATTTCGCTGATCGGTGGCGGTCTCGGTCTCGGCCTGGCGTGGCTTGCCGTCACCGTGGGCGGCGATCCGACAAGCGGATACCTGCCGGCATTCTTCATCGCCCCGCAGTACATGGTGCTGGGCGTTGGCCTGGTGGTTCTGCTGGGACTGTTCTCCGGCGTGCTGCCGGCGTGGCAGGCCGTGCGCCTGCGCGATGTGGATGCGCTGAGGAGGACGGTGTAATGGTGCTGTTCGCAGGTATCGCGCAGGTGGCGGCGGTCACGGCAGTCAACGTGCGCACCATTCCGCAGCGTTGGGTGTCTTCGCTGGTTGCGGTGGTTGGAATCGCCGGTGTGGTGCTGGTGGTCGTGGCGGTGCTCTCTATCGGCGCGGGCTTCAAACAGGCGATGGTTTCGCGCTCGGATCCCTCTACGATTGTTATTACCCGCGCGTCGAGCACCGGAGAAATGGACAGCGTGTTGTCCCGCGATGAGATGGCCGTCATAGCGAACGCGCCCGGAATCGCGAACGACGCCAACGGGCTCCTGGTGTCCGGCGAACTGTACGTCGTGGTGGACGTGCCGCGGGTGTCGACGGGCGGCTCGTCCAACGTGCCGCTTCGCGGCGTCGAAGCGCAGGGCCTTGCGGTGCGTGGCAACGTGGAGGTAATCGAGGGCCGGTTGTTTCGCCCCGGTCTCAATGAGGTGGTGGTTGGCAAGTCGGCCGCCAACCAGTTCGCCGGGCTCAAAGTCGGCGACACCCACACGTGGCGCCAGAGCGAGTGGGTTGTCACCGGCATCATCGATGCCGATGGCGGCGTGCCCGATTCGGAAATCTGGGCTGATACGGGTGCCATGCAAAGCGCGTGGGGGCGCAGCGGCTTCCAGGTGGCCAGGGTGCGCCTGACCGACGAGCAAGCGTTCACCACCTTGTCGGATACGCTGTCTACTGATCCCCGGGTAAACCTGACGGTGGAACGGGAAACAGACTTCTATGCAGAGCGCTCACAGGTGCTGAGCGTTTTCGTAACGACCATTGGCTGGTTCGTCGGCGCCCTGATGGGCATCGGCGCCATGTTCGGAGCGGTGAACACAATGTACAACGCCGTGGCCAGCCGCACCCGCGAGATCGCCACGCTGCGCGCGCTGGGTTTCGGCGCAATTCCCGTTACTGTGTCCGTGCTGGTCGAATCGATGCTGCTTGCCCTCGTGGGTGGCCTGCTCGGTGGTGTTGCGGCCTGGCTGGTGTTCAACGGCTTCGAGGTTGCGACCATCAACTGGCAGACCTTCAGCCAGGTGAGCTTCACGTTTGCAGTCACGCCGCCGCTGCTGATCGGCGGCACGATCTACGCGCTCGTGCTCGGGCTGTTTGGTGGCATCTTCCCGGCGATTCGCGCCGCGCGCATGCCCCTCACGGTAGCGCTGCGAGAACTTTGACAACAAGAACAACAACGCCGTCAGGCGAGACAGGTACTCCGATGGATTATCCCAGGCTGTTTGAACCGCTGGATCTGGGCTTCACAACGCTTCGCAATCGCGTACTCATGGGCTCGATGCACACCGGGCTCGAGGACCGCAAGTCGAACTATCCGGCGCTCGCGGCGTACTTTGGCGAGCGCGCGCGAGGCGGCGTCGGGCTGATCGTTACGGGCGGCATCGCGCCGAATCGCGCAGGCTGGGTCGCACCGCTCGCCGGCAAGCTCAGCAGTAACCGGGAAGTCGACAGGCACAGGCTCGTTACTGACGCGGTGCACGACGAGGGCGGCAAGGTCTGCATGCAGATTCTTCACGCCGGCCGGTATGGCTATCACCCGTTCATCGTTGCGCCGTCGGCGCTCAAGTCGCCCATCACGCCGTTTCGCCCGCGGGCTCTGTCGGCGCGCGGCGTCGAGGGGCAAATCGACGACTACGTGAAGTGCGCCTCGCTGGCGCAACGCGCCGGCTACGACGGCGTGGAGATCATGGGATCCGAGGGCTACCTGATCAACCAGTTCATCGTTGCGCACACGAATCACCGTGACGATGAGTGGGGCGGGCCTTACGAAAACCGCATGCGTTTTCCGGTGGAGATCGTGCGGCGAACCCGCGAGGCTGTTGGCACAGACTTCATCATCATTTACCGGCTGTCGATGCTCGACCTCGTGCGTGAAGGCAGCAGCTGGGAGGAGATCGTGCAGCTCGCCAAGGCCGTCGAGGCGGCCGGCGCCACGCTGATCAACACCGGCATCGGCTGGCACGAGGCGCGCGTGCCGACCATCGGCACGATGGTGCCCCGGGCGGGCTTCAGCTGGGTGACCCGTCAGATGCGCGGGGAGGTGTCGCTGCCGCTGATCACAACCAACCGCATCAACACCCCAGAGGTGGCCGAGGAAGTGCTGAGCCGCGGTGACGCCGACATGGTGTCGATGGCGCGGCCGCTACTTGCCGACGCGGACTTCGTGCTGAAGGCCGGTGCTGGCCGTGCTGACGAAATCAACACCTGCATCGCCTGCAACCAGGCGTGCCTCGATCACGCCTTCGAAGGCAAGACCGCGAGCTGCCTTGTGAATCCGCGCGCCTGCAACGAGACCACGCTCAACCCGGCTCCTACGCGGACGGCGCGGCGCATCGCCGTGGTTGGCGCCGGTCCCGCGGGGCTGGCGTTCGCCACTACCGCCGCGCAGCGCGGCCACGCGGTGACCCTGTTCGAAGCCGACGCGGACATTGGCGGCCAGTTCAACTACGCACGACGCATTCCCGGCAAGGAAGAGTTCAGCGAGACGCTGCGCTATTTCCGGGTGTTGCTCGAACGCACTGGCGTCACCGTGAAACTCAACACCCGCGCAACAGTCGAAGAGCTTGCAGGCGGAGATTTCGATCGCGTCGTGCTGGCCACCGGCGTGACGCCGCGCGAGCCGGCCATCGACGGCATCGATCATCACAGCGTGCTGTCGTACCTCGACGTTTTGCGCCACGACAAGCCAGTGGGCGAGTCTGTGGCCATTATTGGTGCCGGTGGCATTGGCTTCGACGTGGCGGAGTTTCTCCTGCACGCCGACCACTCACCAACGCTGGATCCGCCGCGGTTTTTTAGTGAATGGGGCGTCGACACCTCGAACGGCCAGCGCGGCGGGTTGATGCAGGAGGTGCCCGAACCAGAGCCGTCCCGCAAGCTCTGGCTGCTCCAGCGGCGCGCCAGCCGCCTTGGCGCCGGGCTCGGCAAGACCACGGGCTGGATTCATCGTGCTACGCTGCGGCGCAACAACGTGCAGATGGTTCCGGGTGTAAGCTACGAGAAAGTGGACGATAATGGGCTGCATATTACTGTCGACGGCAAGCCGCAGCTGCTCGCCGTGGACAACGTCATCGTGTGTGCCGGCCAGGAGCCGCTGCGGGAGCTCGCCGCCGGCCTGGAAGGGCGCAACGTGCCGGTGGACCTGATCGGGGGCGCAGACAAGGCAGTAGAGCTTGATGCCAAGCGCGCCATCGACCAGGGCACGCGGCTTGCTGCCGCAATTTAGGAGTCGACAGATGTTTCACCGCCGTACCGGCTTTGCATCGCTTGCCGCACTGCTCGCAGTGATGGTGCTGGGCGCGTGCAGCGGAACGGCCGATAACCGGGACCTGATCGTGGCCTCCGGCGCCACCTACGACGATTCAGCGTTTACGGTCAACGGCGACATCCTCGTCGGGGAAAACGCTTCAGTCTCCGGCAGCAAGGTCCAGACGGTCAACGGCAACATTCGCGTGCGCGGCGGCGCCACGGTGCGCAATGTCGCGACCACCAACGGCGACATCATCGTCGGCGAGGGTGCCGAGACTGGCAGCATCGAGGCCGTCAACGGCGCTGCGACCTGCAGCGACGGCGCCCGGGTGGACGGCGACATCACGCTTGTTAACGGCTCTATTGTGCTGGCGACTGATTCGTCTGTCAGCGGTAACGTGGCCACGGTAAATGGCGGAATCTCCCTGACCGGCGCAAAAGTGAAGGGCAGCGTTCAGAACTACCATGGCGATATCCTGCTGGATCGCGGCGCGAAGGTCGTCGGTGACATCCGCGTACTCGGTGACGATACACCGTCCGACTCGATGCCAGCGCGCATTGTGATCGGGCCGGACAGCACGGTGACGGGCGAACTCATCTTCGAACACGCGGTGCAGCTTTTCGTGCATGACAGTGCCAGCATCGGCGCGGTCACGGGCGCCGAGGTGGTGCCGTTCTCCGGTTCTATGGACAGCGTGGTGCAGGGCGGTGGCAGTTAACCGCTACCTTGACCAGCGGCAGCTTGACCTGCTGCCCCCGGCGCCCACCACGCCCTTCGTCGTGCGAGAAAGCAAACGCGCCCGGCGCATGACGATCAAGGTGGTACCGAACCGCGGCGTCGAAGTCGTGGTGCCGCCGCACGTGGGACCACGAAGGGTCGAGGCGTTCGTCTCGGCCAACCGCGAGTGGATTGCCGCCGCCAAGCAAGCATTGTCCAGCGACTGCGCCCAGGCCGACTGCTCGCTGCCAACCCACATCACGCTGCCGGCAATCAACCGGTCGTGGAAGGTGGTCTACAAGCCCGCCGCTCGCGCGAGCGTGAGCCAGCGCGGCGACCTGCTCGAGGTGCCGGCCGATCGCGAAGAAGAAGAACGCTGCCGGCAGCTGCTGCGCGCGTGGCTGTCCGGCGTTGGCAAGAAGTACCTCGCGCCGGCGCTGCTCGAGCGCGCAAGGGCGGAGGGCTTCACGGTTAACAAGGTGCAGATTCGCGGCCAGAAAACCCGCTGGGGAAGCTGCTCGTCCAGCGGCACCATTAGCCTTAATTTCTGCCTGCTGTTCCTGCCGCAAGAGTGGGTGCATTACCTGTTTCTTCACGAGCTTTGCCACACCCGGCACCTCGATCACAGCCGCCGGTTCTGGAAACTCGTCAGCGAGTTCGAGCCGAACTATCGGCACCGGGAAGGGCAGCTCAATGGTGCCTGGCAGGACGTGCCGGGCTGGGTCGGCCTTCACTAGCTGAC
This sequence comes from Pseudomonadota bacterium, assembly GCA_038533995.1. Classification (GTDB taxonomy): domain Bacteria; phylum Pseudomonadota; class Gammaproteobacteria; order Steroidobacterales; family JBCAXP01; genus JBCAXP01. The sequence continues at coordinate 9,093 of JBCAXP010000055.1, read as the reverse complement.
GCCCCACACCGATTGCCGTTTGCAATGGACGGGCCGGGCAGGCTCGCTGTCGATTTTTTCCCGCAGTGAGGGTTTGCGCCGCCGGCCGTCGCTATCTGTAGTAAGCAGATGCGGGGGTACAGGCAATGAGCGGCGTATTTATCAACTACCGACGGGACGACAGCGCAGGCTATGCCGGCAGGTTGTCCGACCACCTTGGCGCGCACTTTGGGCACAACAAGGTGTTCATGGACGTCACGGACATCGAACCGGGGCTGGACTTTGTGGAGGCCATCGATGCCGGTATCGGCGCCTGCGACGCGCTGCTTGTTGTCATGAGCACGCAGTGGCTCACCGCGACCGCGGCAGACGGTAGCCGGCGCATTGACGATCCCGCCGATTACCTGCGCCTTGAGATCACAACTGCCCTCAAGCGGGGGGTGCGAATTATTCCCCTGCTGGTGCGCGGCGCCAAGATGCCGGGCGAAAACGACCTGCCGCCGGAGCTTGCCAGCCTTGCACGCAAGCACGCCGTCGAACTCAGCGACGACCGTTGGGACTACGACATGCGCCGACTCGTAGAGGTGCTCGAGCGGCTCATCGGCAAGCCGGCCCCGCGGCCGGCGCCGGTCTCGACGGCAAACACGAAGCCCGCGCCAAAGCGCCGGCGCTGGCCCTGGTTCGTCGGCGGCATTGGCGCCTCCTTTGCAGCCGTTGTCGCGCTCGGCGTAGCGCTGGAAGAGGCAGACATGTACGAGCCGCCTGACCCGCTGCCATCCTCCGGATTCGTGGGAACGGCAGTACCGGCAGCCAAGGCAACCCTGCCTGGCGTAGATTCGGGGCTCGGTGACAGTCTGAACATCGCTCCGGAACCGAGTGCACCGCAGCTGTCCGGCACCTGGTATAACGATGCGGGTGTGCGCTACGAAATCGCGCAGCAGCGTGGCGCCCTCGTGTCCCAGGTCTTCGACATCTACGGCAATCTCATCGCGACTGGCGCGGGTGACGCCGGCAACCACAGGGTAAACATCGAATACACCTACGTGATCGGCGGAGGCGGCCGCCTTAGCGGCACCGTGCGCGACGACGAGGAGCACATCGATTTCAGTTACAGCGACTATGCAACCGGCATGACCATCAGTGGCACGCTACACTTGGAGCATTACGCTGGTCAGTAGGAATACCGGGACAGGAATGTAGTGGCAGATATCTTCGTTTGCTACCGGCGCGCGGACTCCCGCGGTGACGCAGGGCGCCTCGCCGACAGCCTCGACTCGCGCTTCAAGAAAAGCCAGGTATTCCGCGACGTGGAGTCGCTCGAGGGCGGCGTTGATTACACGGCGGTTATCGAGCAGACCATCGCGCGCTGCACAGTGCTGCTGGTCGTCATCGGGCCGCGCTGGCTCGATATCCGCAACGACGCTGGTGAACGCAGGCTGGACGAGGCCGACGATTTCATCCGGCTGGAGATTGGCGCAGCCATCGACAGCGGGGTCGAGGTGATTCCGGTGCTGGTGGGCGGCGCGCCCATGCCGCGTCGAGAGGAACTTCCGCATTCACTGCAGGCGATGGCCGGCTTCCAGGCCATGGAGCTGAGCGACTCGCGCTGGGACTATGACGTCGGCCTGATCATCAAGCGTGTGTCCGATCTGGTAGACCCATGCAATGCCATTTGCGAGATCCTAGGGAGCCTGATTCCGACAAAGGCCTGGCTTCGCTGGCCCGCCGTGCTTGTCGCTACCATTCTTCTGCTCGCGGGCTTTACCCAGGTCGCCGCGGTCAATGACGATCCTGTGCTTGGCGATCACCTGCGCCTGATGGACGTGGATCTGGAAAGCGCGCCCTGGGCCGATGGCAACTGCCTCTATCCAAACGACTGCGACAGGCGCGACAGCCGCAAGATCAGTTCAACGATTCGGGTTGAAGGGGCCGAAGTGCGGCGCGACCCCGACGGCAGCGAACTGCACGTGGTGCTCTCCCTTCGTTGGGTGCTTCGAGACAAGGGAACTAACATTCTGCACCGCGGCTACACCGGCAAGGCGCACTACACGGCGGCGTGGGAGCGTTCGGCGGCAACCGGCAGGGTCGTCGTTGGCAAGCCCGTGCTGCGGGACCACTCGATGGCGCCGTTCAACAGCCTGTTTGCGTTTACCCTGGGCTTTCTCGACATCTGGGCGTTTTCGAATCACGACCTGCAGATGGGTTCGGAGGTTCATCGCCGGCTCGAGAACTCGACCGTGGTTCAGGGGCTCGGCCAGTAGCTACGGTGCCGTCATCGGCAGGAACTCCACCGACTTCAGCGTGAGCTTCGCACGCTCCTTGTCGCCCTTGTATTGCGCCATCTGCACCATGAGGTGGCCAAGGTCGGGGGCGGCCCACAGGCGGGTAATTCGTCCGAGCTCTGGCGCCCCATGGGAGAAACGTGCGGAAGGGTAGGTGCCGGCGCCGGTTTTCAGTTTCTCGTCACCATCCGCACCGACGTCGACGGGCTCGAGTCTGCCCCGTTCGATCAGCGTGTACGGACCCGGCTCGCGGCCCTGGCTCAGGTCGAACATGACCGCAACCGGCACCAGGCCGGGATCGATGTGCGAGGGGCTTAAGCTCACGTTTTCGGTGGTTTCGTCGAAGCGCGTTACCGCGACACCGTTTTCCCAGTCGAAGGTGATCTCCATGTCCCGTTCGTCCGAGCTGATGGAGTCCACGCGCTCGTAGCGCAGTGGCACCAGCCGTCCGTCGGCAACCGTGAACGTACTGGTCTCGCGAATGCTGCCCCGAACGAACACGCCCAGCAGGCCGGTGGGTTCAGTTACCGCGTTGTAGACGTACGTACCGTCTTCCTGTTGACGCAGCGATACTTCCGCTTCGCCTCGCGCGACGCTGAAGCGCAGCGTGTAGACGGCTTCGTACTGGCGGGGCTGCGTTTGTGCCGACGCCGATACACTTGCGCTCAGGGCGAGCAGCAGCGTCAGCCACGCAAGGGGCGAGTGACGTTCCTGTCGCGCGCTCATTCCGGGGAGTCGCCGTTGCCGGGCAGGGCCTTCAGCAGCTCGTTGCTGTCGATGATGTCTGCGAAGCCGGCGTGCTGGCGAATAGTGTCCACCATGTCCTGGGTGCCACCCGGGCCGTCGCCCGCCTTGCCGTTCCACAGGCAGAGAAACTCCAGCCGCTCCGCGCCGCCGGAAAGGGCCGAGTAGAGCATCCAGAGGTTATTCCTTGCGAACTCGTTGAAGCCCTTGGGCGTTGGCCCGATCTCCTTTGACATGATGCGCAGCTTGGTTTCCGGCGCCGTAGTGACACGATGAAAGGCCTCTACCCAGTAAGCACCTGCGAACGCGACCGACCGGCGAAGGAACTCGGCACGCGAAAACGGCAGGCGGATATCCAGCTTCAACTTGCGCTCCAGGGCAGCTTCCGCGAACAGCAGGTCGCTGCCGCAGGCGGCACTCGACAGCGCAAGATCCTCTTCACACGCTCCGCGCTCGTCCAGCCATGCGCAGATGCGTGCGCGAGCCTCCGCGATAACGGCGGGATGATCGGGGAAGCGTGGCTGCTCCCGATCCGGGCGATCAACCATGTGGCCGCTGAACAGGAAGATTCGTCGTGGCTTCCACGGCGGCCTGAGCCGCTCGAGCGCCTTGCTAACCACCCGGCTGACGCTGGCCACGATGTCCGGGCGGAATTCCAGCAGTTCGAAGGTGTGCAGTTGCTGGCGCACCGCGTCGAGGGCAAACCAGTCCCGGCGGGTGCGGGCTACGCCGGTCTTGTAGCTGCGCACCGCGGCGCTGGCGTCGTTGGACAGAAGGAACAGTTCGCCACGCGTGAATTTGATCCATGGATCGTCGGGCGAGTTTTCCAGTGCGCTCGCCAGCGACCACCGTAAGCCGCCCTCAAGTTCGCTGCCGAGCTCAGCGTACGTATCGGTATCCAGTGAGACGTGTTCATACAGCCGCAGCATGGTCAGCGCATTGATGCCGCTGTAGTAGTGCCGCGGATCGGACGCGAAGCCCTGACGGTAGGCATCCAGTGCCTCTAGCATGATGCCGTCGTTGTCGCTCGCTATGTCGCGGCGCTCCTCGGGGGATTTGTCCTCGTCGCACCACGTATCTACCCACGCCTGTTTGCGCACGCGCCCGAGGTGGGCGAGCGTCTCTGGATCGCCGGGATACTTGTCCAGCAGATTGCGCAGCCAGGGTTCGGCGGCGTGAATGCGTCCCGTCCGGCCAAGAATCAGCCCCTTGAGGCGCGCGCTGCGGAGATCGTCCGGATCGACGGCGAGCGCCCGGTCGATCTGCAGCTTCGCGAATTCAAATTTGCCGGCGTCAACCAGCGCCTTCGCGGCCGTGCGATGGGCCTCGAGGCGCAGGTGCTGTGTCGGCGTCTCATCCGCTAGCACCAGGATGTCCCCGGCGCGCAGCCGTTTGCCGGCTACCTCGATGCGTTGCTCCCAGCCCTCGTACTGCTCCCAGAACTCGTTACTGGCCCCGACCCGCAGGCACTTCCATTCGGGTTCCTCCAGGTAGGGCAGCAAGGTGTAGATCGGGCTGATATTGCGCCCGCGCCACGATTCGATCGTGCTTTCGGCGACGCGAGCGAGCGCCTTCACCTGCCTGTCGAGTTGCTCCGGGTCCGGTGCGCCGTCCACCAGCGTGTAGCGAAACTGGCGATCGGTTGCTACGTCAAACGGTGTGCGTCCCGTACGGCTGCTCACGTGAACGATGCCGCGAGCCCGCAAGGCGTGGCGCACGCCGAGTTCGTACCACACGTTGGGGTTGTCGATGGTCAGGTCGACGAGGACAAGGTCTGCAAGCAAAAGCTCCTGGAACATGTCGAGGCGAATGTTGCCTGCCGTCTCCTCCTCATCGGCGCGCAGTACCTCGAAGCCCGCGAGTTCCAGGGCAGGGCGGATAAACGAGGCGTAGACCGCATTGAAGTCGATGCCCTCCTTCACGCCGAAGGGCATCGCCACGAAGGCGTGTCGGCTAAAGGCGATGCACTCGCCGCTCACCGCGTTGCTTCAACCGTTTGCGCTATGCGACGCATACCGGGCTTCCCGTATTGTTGTTTGTATAGTGACCGTCGCTCAGGCGGCCTCGTCGGTGCTCGCAATCTGGCGTAGCACGTAGTGCAAAATACCACCGTGCCGGTAGTAGTCCCGTTCCTTTGGCGTGTCAATGCGAACGCGCGCACTGAAGCGAACCGGCTCGCCGCCGTCAGGCGTCGCCACCACGGCGACGGTGTCGCCACCGTCCGCAATGCCGGTAATGTCGAACGACTCGGAACCGTCCAGGCCGAGCGACACTGCGGTCTGGCCATCCATGAACTGCAAAGGAAGCACACCCATGCCGATCAGGTTTGAGCGATGGATACGCTCGTAGCTCTGTGCAATGACCGCTTTGACGCCGAGCAACAGCGTGCCTTTCGCCGCCCAGTCCCGCGATGAACCGGTGCCGTACTCGGCCCCGGCTATCACCACTAACGGCGTGCCCTCGGCCTTGTAGCGCTGGGCTGCGTCGAAAATAGAAAGCTGGTCGCCACTGGGAATGTGCCGCGTCCAGCCGCCTTCAGTGCCTGGCGCCAGCTGGTTGCGCAAACGAATGTTTGCGAAGGTGCCGCGCATCATCACCTCGTGGTTGCCGCGCCGCGAGCCGTAACTGTTGAAGTCCTTGCGCACAACGCCCTCGCTCTCGAGGTAGGCGGCGGCGGGGCTGTCCGGCGCAATGCTGCCGGCCGGCGAGATGTGGTCGGTGGTGACGGAATCGCCGAGCAGGGCGAGGGCCCGCGCGCCGTGAATGTCGCCAACCGGTTCGGGGTCCATCGTCATGCCCTCGAAGTAGGGCGGGTTCTTGACGTAGGTGGATGCGTCGCTCCACGCGTAGCTTTTGCCCTCTGGCACAACCAGCGAGTTCCAGTTGTCGTCGCCGGCGAAGACGCTCTTGTAGCTGGAGGAAAACATCTTCGAGTCGATAGTGTTCAGAATAGTCTCCTGAACTTCTGACTGGTCCGGCCAGATGTCACGCAGATACACAGGTTTGCCGTCGCTGCCGTTGCCCAGCGGGTCGTTGTACAGGTCCACGCTCAGCGAACCGGCAAGCGCGTAAGCCACCACGAGCGGCGGTGAGGCGAGAAAGTTCATCTGCACCAGCGGATGAATGCGCCCCTCGAAGTTGCGGTTGCCGGACAGCACGGAACAGCCCACCAGGTCGTTGCTGGTAACTGCTTCGGCAATTTCCGGCTTCAGCGGGCCGGAGTTGCCGATGCACGTCGTGCAGCCGTAGCCAACGGTGAAAAAACCCAGTGCCCGCAGGTCGTCCATGAGGCCGGCCTGGTCGAGGTAGTTGGTCACGACCTTCGAGCCCGGTGCAAGGCTCGTCTTCACCCAGGGCTTGGAAGTGAGACCACGTTCGTGAGCATTTCGTGCAAGCAGGCCCGCCGCCACCATCACGGCGGGGTTCGATGTATTCGTGCAGCTGGTGATGGCCGCGATCAGCACGCTCCCGTTGGGCAGGTCAAAGGACTCGCCGTCCATGGAGACGGGCACTTCGCTGGACTTCGCCGCTGGGGCCTTGGCCATCAGGTCGTCGAAGGTCTTGCGGGCGCTGCGGAGCGGAATGCGGTCCTGCGGGCGCTTCGGGCCGGCGATGCTCGGCTCGATAGTACCGAGATCGAGTTCGATGAGCTGTGAGTACTCAGCTTCCGGTGCGCCGGCCTCGCGCCACATGCCCTGAGCTTTGGCGTAACCCTCGACAAGCGCCACCTGTTGTTCATCGCGGCCGGACAGGCGCAGGTAGCGCAGCGTTTCCTCGTCCACCGGGAACATGGCGCAGGTGCTGCCAAATTCAGGGGACATGTTGCCAAGCGTCGCGCGGTCGGCCAGCGGCAGGCCGTCGAGGCCGTCACCGAGAAATTCGACGAACTTCCCGACCACGCCGGTGTTGCGAAGTATCTCCGTTACCGTGAGCACCAGGTCCGTGGCAGTGGCGCCCTCTGGCAGCTTGCCAGTCAGCTTCATGCCGACGACCTGTGGAACGAGCATCGTGATGGCCTGGCCGAGCATCGCCGCTTCTGCCTCGATGCCGCCAACGCCCCAGCCGAGCACGCCGAGGCCGTTGATCATCGTGGTGTGAGAGTCTGTGCCAACGAGCGTGTCGGGGTAGGCCATGCGCTGGCCATTGTTTTGGGCGTCGAACACGACCCGCGCGAGATACTCCAGGTTCACCTGGTGCACGATGCCGGTGTTTGGCGGTACCACCTTGAAGTTCTCGAACGCGCTCTGGCCCCAGCGCAGGAACGAATACCGCTCCTCGTTGCGGCCAAACTCGATGCGGTTGTTCGCCGCCAGCGACTGCGGCGTGCCGTACTGGTCAACCTGCACGGAATGGTCGATAACCAGTTCCGCGGGCGACAGTGGATTGATAGCCGCCGGATCGTGGCCGAGCTTCACCACCGCATCGCGCATTGCCGCCAGGTCGACGATGGCGGGCACGCCGGTGAAGTCCTGCAGGATGACCCGTGCCGGTGTGAAAGCAATTTCCTGGGACGGCTCTGCTGTCGGATCCCAGTTCGCGACTGCGAGGATATCGTCGTCGGTGACGTCCACGCCGTCGTAGTGACGGAGCAGGTTCTCAAGCAGTACCTTCAGGCTGTAGGGCAGCCGTGCGTACCCGGTGCCTTCGAGCGCTGACAGGCGAAAATACGCGTACTCGCGGCCGCCGGCTTCAAGGGTGGAACGTGCGTTCAGGAGATGATCGTTCATGCGGTCTCCGCGTCGTCGTGCCCGTGCAGGCTGGCCGAGGGCAGACGGATTGAGGGTGTGGGATAACTGCAGGGCCCTGCAGTACCAAATTATACGGGATCGGGTGTCAGCCGGTCACGCGAGCAGATGATGCCGCCACCGAGACAGCGGTCGCCGTCGTAGAACACGGTGAACTGGCCGGGAGTGACGGCCCGCTGCGGGGTGTCGAAGGTGACGTGGCAGGCGTCTGGCCCCGTCATGCGTACCGTGCAGGCCTGATCCGGCTGACGGTAGCGGGTTTTCGCGGCGCACGCGAAAGTCTCGGCTGGCGGTTCACCGGAGGTCCAGTGGCAGGCCTCAAGGGTCAGGCCGGTGCTCATCAGTCGCGGGTTGTCATGGCCCTGGTCGACAACCAGCACGTTGTTCTCGAAGTTTTTTTCCACAACGTACCAGGGAGCGTCGGGAGCGCCAGCGACGCCGCCGATGTTGAGCCCCTGGCGCTGGCCGAAGGTGTAGTACATCAAGCCATGATGTTCGCCGATAGTGTCACCGGCCGGCGTCTGGATGGGCCCGGCAGCGCCGTCGAGGTAGCGGCCCAGGAATTCGCGCATGTGCCTCTCGCCAATGAAACAGATGCCCGTGCTGTCTTTCTTTCGAGCGTTGCCGAAACCGTGCTCCAGGGCAAGGGCCCGCACGGCCGGCTTCTCCAGTTCACCCAGCGGGAAGAGGGCGCCGGCAAGCTGCTTCTGGTTCAACGCATGCAGGAAGTAGCTCTGGTCCTTGCCACCATCCACGCCCTTGAGCAGTTGCCACTCGTCGCCGTGCCGACGCACGCGTGCGTAGTGGCCGGTGGCGATTTTCCCGGCGCCCAGCCTTTGCGCATAGTCGGCAAACACGCCGAACTTGATTTCCCGGTTGCACAGCACGTCCGGGTTTGGGGTACGGCCGCGCCGGTATTCGGCGAGGAAGTCCTCGAACACGTGCTCGCGGTACTCGGCGGAGAAATCGACCCGATGGAGGGGAATGCCCAGTTCCTCGCACACAAGCCGTGCGTCAGCAAAATCCTCGGCGGCCGTGCAATAACCTTCTTCGTCTTCGGCCCAGTTGAACATGTACAGGCCGTGCACCTCGTAACCGGCGCGCTTGAGCAGCAGCGCCGCGACTGACGAGTCCACGCCGCCTGACATGCCGACGACGACGCGCGTCGGCTTGCCCTCGCTGTCATGGACAGCGTTGTCAGTCACAGAGTGTCCCGGTCGATTGCTGGCAGGTAACGCGCCAGCCCCAAGGGATAGCGCGCGCCCTCGAGGTAGTCGTCAATGCAGCGGAGCACCAGCGAACTGCGCAGCCGGGCGGGATCAGCGGCGATCTCCTCCCGGGTG
>JBCAXP010000054.1:0-18012 GCA_038533995.1 Pseudomonadota bacterium | reverse complement strand
GAAACGCCGGAGCTCACCACCCGCATCGATCACGTATTTGTGCGTTCGACCGCCATGTCCGATAACAGCCACGTGTCCTCGTAACCCGCGGCCACCAGCTGGCCGTACGCCTGCTCGACAGGATCCTCCGGCGATGCGTTGAAGTCGCCGAGCATCACCACGGGCAGCGTCTCGTCGGCAACAATATCGATCAGTTCGGCAATCTGCTGAGTCTGGATGGCGGCACCGAATTCACCGCCGACCTCCATGTGCGTATTGACGAAGCGAAGGGCGGTATCGCCAACCGCGGCATCCAGCGCGTTCCAGCCCCGCTTGAACTCGATGACGACGCCGCTCAACTCAAACACGACGCTCGCCTCGAAGTTGCCTGACGTTGGGTTGGCGGTGCTGACGCCGTCCCGCACAAGTATCACGTCGCGGTCGGTCAGGCGAATGTCGTCCAGCACGTCGCCGAGAAACAGCGGCAGTTCGACGTCGGCATTTTCGACCGTGGAACCGACAGTGTACGACTGGCCACGCACAGCCAGCGCGTCGAGCAGCACCTCAAGGAAGTCCAGCTCAACGTCCGTGGCAGGGATTGGATTGCCGAAAAACACGTCACCGGGCGACTGACGCCGAATCAGCGACACTTCCTGCAGGCCGATGAGGTGCGGCTGGGTCGCGGCAATCTCGTCGGCGAGGGCCTCAGCGCGCGCTTCGAAATCAGTTTCCAGCACGGTCTCGTAAACCGCGGCAATCTCCGGAATCACCAATACCGGGTCCACCTCGAACACGCGGAAAATGTCTGCACCGACGTAAATGTTTCGGGTAAGCACGCGTATCGAGCCATCGTCTCCCGCCTGCACGGACGGCGCGGTTGCCAGCGCACATGCGGCAAGAACCAGCAGTGGGCGGAGCTTGGAGTAACGATTCATAGCTTTTCTCCTGCGGTCGCTCTTTGGTGCGGGCTGTGCCGACGCCGGTGTGGCGTCTCCGGGAGGCGATCCGCTGTTGTTTTTTTAAACACGATACGCCAGCCGACACAGATTTGTCACTTGCGCGCGATCTACGGGTCAGTCGACGACGCACCGCGGCTACCACTAGCCGACCGTGCGCCCTCCACGCGTCAGTCTACGACGCACCAAAGATACCAGCACGCGATCGTGCGCCAGGGCCGCCAGCGCTCGGCAAGCTCGGCAAACTCGCGCGCGTCGGGCCGCTCTGCCAGTCCGTACACCTCCTTCGCCGCCTTGCGCAGGCCGAGGTCGCCAACCGACAGCACGTCGGGCCGGCCCAGCCCGAACATCAGGTACATCTCGGCGGTCCACGGCCCGATGCCGGGCACCTGGACCAGGTCTTTAACAACCGCCTCGTCCGACAGCGTGCGGTGCGCCGAGAAATCCAGCTTGCCGCTGTGCACGCTCGTGCTCAGAGCGCGAAGGTAGCGAATCTTGGCGCGAGACAGGCCGGCCTTGCGCAACCGCTCGTGGCGAATGCGGCGCAGGCCCTCAGGCTCCAGCACGTCAGTGCCGCACAGTGCACGCACCCGCCTGTCGATCGTGGCCGCCGCGCGAGTGGACAGCTGCTGACTGATGATGCTGGACACAAGCAGGTCGAACGGCGCGCTGTCGTCAGGCCGCAGTCGGCAGCGGCCATGTTCTGCGATGAGCTCACCCATGCGCGGGTCGGCGGCGGTCAGCGCGTCGCATCCGCGCCTGAGCTGCAGCGGCGTGAGCTTGCGAACCGTCCGCACCGGGCCGCTCGCATTGGATCGCTGCGTATTCACGCGCGTGGCTCTCTCGTTCTTCATCGCGGCAATGGTAACCTTTGCCCGCGGCCTGGCGGAGATCCGGCCGCTCGTGAAGGAGAACCCATGGCAGACGACAAACCCACGCCCGCGCAGCTCGAAGCCATGAGCGCCGAGCTCGAAGCAAGCGAAGACTACCGGGTCGTGAGGCGCTACCAGCGCGTGGAACGTTACAACGAGGCGCCCGACGCCAGCGCCGACGTGAAGAAGGGTGTTTTTCTCGACCTGGAAACCACCGGCCTTGATTCGCAGACAGATCGCATCATCGAGCTGGCGCTGGTGCCGTTCGAGTTTACGGCGGACGGCAAGATCTACCGGGTGTCTGGTGAGTATGACGAGTTCGAGGACCCCGGCGTGCCCATTCCGCCGGAAGTGACCGCGCTGACGGGCATCAGCGACGACATGGTGCGCGGCAAGCGCATCGACGAGGACCGCGTGCGAGAGGTATTGAGCGACGCTGCCGTGGTGGTTGCCCACAACGCAGGCTTCGACCGCCCGTTTGCTGAAGCCCGGATGCCAGACTTTGAGCGGTTCGCATGGGCCTGCTCCTTCCGGCAGATTCCATGGTTCGACGAGGGTGTCGAAAGCGGCAAACTGGAATACCTCGCCTACCGCTTCGGTTTCTTCTACGAGGGTCACCGCGCCACGATAGACTGCCTGGCCGGCATTCACGTGCTGGCACAGCGGCTGCCGAAGTCCGGCGAGCGCGCACTGAAGACACTACTGGACACCGCCCGCAGACCTACCCACCGCGTGTGGGCAACGAACAGTCCTTTCGAGACAAAGGACGTGCTCAAAAAGCGCGGCTACCGCTGGAACAACGGCGACGACGGGCGCCCAAAGTCGTGGTACGCCGACATCGAAGAAGACGCCCTCGCGGAGGAGACGCAGTTCCTCGAGTCGGAGGTCTACGGTCGACCCACCCACGTGCAGTCCGACCGCATTACCGCTTTCAAACGCTTCTCGGACCGCGTCTAGCAGGCTTCCAGCCTCACGGGCTTCCGCGAGCCCGAGACTCCGGACAGGGTTGGCAAGATCGGACGTGGTGCCGACGACATAATTCCGTCTACCACTTCATTGTGGTTGCGATGTCGCCGGAACAGAACATTGTCGATTGACATTTCTCGTCCACATGTGACACTTTCCGTCACACAGGGCACACCGCGTGAAAACGCGGGCCGCAAAACCACCGGTCTAAAGACGTTATGTCCATGACAGCGGGGTTGCCGGACGCGCACCGCATCGCGCGATCGTCTCCCCTTGTCTGACCATGATTGTCTGACCCAGATTGTCAGACCAAAATCGGTCTTGCCGCCGCGCCCTGCGGACTTCTTGACACGGAGACGACGCGAATGAACGGCAGAACCAACAGCGCAAAGCGCCGCCAGGCACAAACCACCGTGGCTTCGAGCCTGGCTTACAAGCTGGACTTAAAGCGCGGCAAGCCCGCGCCGGGCATCGTAAGGCCAGAAAGCCTGAAAGAACTCCAGGCCATTCTTCACCCCGACTCGCACTACCCGACACCGATCCGTCCGATGGGCGCGAACAGTTCCTCGACGCGTTGCAACTCGGCCGACGGCGGTACGGTTATCGACACGACCGGTCTGAAAGAAATAGCTCGCGTGAAGGATGGGATGGTGACCGTCGAGGCCGGCGTGACGCTGCAGGAACTCGCCAGGCATCTTGCTGCGAGTGGACTGGAGGTTCCCGGCTGCGTTGACCTCGTTCGGCGCACCGTCGGCGGCGCTGTTGCGGGTGGAAGTCTCGGCGCGACGCACGACGGCAGTCCGGCTTCACCGTTCTCCCACGTCGTCGCGATGACCGTCATCCTGCCCGACGGCACAACAAAAAGAGTGACACAGGAACATCCGCACCTGTTGAACGCATTTCGCCTGAGCTACGGCGTGCTCGGGGTAATTTACGACGTAACGTTTCGCGTGCGCCCCATCACCCGTTTCGTGATCAAGCACAGCAAGATGAACGTGGAGAAGTTCGCACGCGTGGCCGCCAAAATGGCGGACCAGAAAGTCGGACTGAAGTTTTTCTTCATGCCGTTCAAAGCCGCCGTGTACGTCGAGCTGCGCCGCACCCCGACTGACGAGACGCCTGTGCGAAGCCTTCCCTGGAAGCTCAAGGATGTTGGCGAGACGGCGCTTATTCCCGGGTTCTGCGACAAGCTCAATCGCATTGTCTCAATCCCCAGCGTTCGCTATGGCCTCGCCGACGGCCTTCATGGCATCGGCCGCGCCGTGCTTTCCAACCCGTTGACATCGGGTGGCAGCAGCGTGGCCGAGCACCAGGCCGCGGACAGCCGCTTTGGTGCTCCGGAGCTGGAGTACAGCACCTGGTGTTTCCCCGCTGACAGCATCGCCGAGGTGCTCGCGGCGTACCGGGCGTTTGCGAGCGAGTATTACAAGACGCATCGCTATCGCTGCGACATGCCCGTCGTCGGTTACCGCCTGCCCATGAACCGCGCTGCGCTGCTCGCGTCGAACTTCGACGGCCCGATGTTCGCGCTGCGGTTTGTGAGCAGCGTGCAGCCGATGTGGGAAGACTTCGCCATGGACCTCGCTGCCTTCGCCAGCGAATACGGCGGCGTGCCGATGTTCAGCCAGACTCGCGCCGCCGAGCAGCGACATGTTGAACAGGCCTTCGGCAGCCGCCTGGAGTTTTTCAGGAAAATTCGAAGGCGCCTCGACGTCGACGGGCGCCTGCTCAACCCGTACCTGGCGCAGTACCTGACCTAGCCTGCGGAGTGTTCTTTACCTGGGAACAAGTTCTGCGAGCCCGATAGCGTGCTCGCCGGCCGCGGCGTAGAGCAACCAGATACGGCCATCTTCTTCGAACAGGCAGGGATCGCGCAGCTGGCGTGCGCGACGGTCAAGCACGGCCCCGTAAGTTGACGGTTCTGCCGGCAGGTCGACACCCTCGTAATCCGTTTCCGGCTCCATCAGGTCGTAGAGGTCATCCCGCTTCCACTCGGTCCAGTTGCTGTCCAGCTTCACGGTCGTGAACAGCAAGCGCTCCGGGGCATCGCCGACCCGGCTGAACACGACCCACAGCGCATTGCCGCGAAGTAGAACGCCGGCATGGCGTGAGGTTGGAGGGAATGTCAGCCCACCTGCCATGGCGATGAACCGTTCTTTGAGTTCTTCGCGTGTCTTGGCGAGAAACCAGTCGTCGCCGTGCGGCACGCCGGGCACGCTCCGAAAGCGCTGCAGGCCATCCTGCGAGCGCAGAATCTGCCCGGGCATTGCCCACGAATACCATGCGTCCTGCCATTGAAAGACGCGGAAATAGGCAGGGCCCAGAAGTTGCGGCTTCACGTCAAAGTCGAGGCCGTCGTCTGACAGGGCCACCCGGGTGCACTGCGCGTGCGTGTCGCTTCGAATCAGGCCGTGGAAGTAGAGCCGGATTTTTCGCGCGGCATGATCGACGACTGCATCCGGCGAGGCGAGATGGGGCCGCTCCCAGTTGCCGTCGTGAGGCAGTTCGAACTGGTCTGTTGCGCTGTCATCCCAATCGATGTCAAAACCGCTCTGGGACAAGGGCAGGACTCCCGGTTCGTGCATACGCCATGGCCCGCGGATGTCATCAGCGTACGCAAGGCGAATGTACTGACCCTCATGGTGGCCGAAATACAGGTAATAGCGGCCAAGAGGTTTTTCTATCCAGTCGGGCACCCGGATAAGGGAAGGACCGTTAATGTTGGTCCCCATGCGCGTGTCCATGCCCGCATGGATGATGGGGTTACCGGTCCATCGCTTCACGACGAACGGTGCAGGCAGCTCTGTGTTACTGCTTGCCGAGCACAACGATCTTGCCCCCCGCCTTGTTCGCCTCGCCCGGCTGTTCGGCTGGTCGACATTTCATGATTTATACACGATCAGTAGCAGAATCCAGCAGTTTCAGACATAGATTGGCGCATGTAGCCAGCGTAAATTGACTCCAACGATACATGAATCCGGAGAACTGGCATGAACAAGCGAAACGTTGACGTCGCCGTGATTGGCGCAGGTTCGGCAGGGCTGCGCGCCTACCGCGCGGCGAAGAAAGAGACTGACAGTGCCGTCCTCATCGAGGGCGGCCCATACGGCACAACGTGCGCGCGGGTCGGCTGCATGCCCAGCAAGCTGCTTATTGCCGCTGCGGAGGCCGCTCATGGCGCGGCCGAGGCTCGTCGCTTCGGTGTTGACGTTGGGCCGATCCAGGTCAACGGTCGTGCCGTCATGGAGCGCGTCCGCCGCGAGCGGGACCGATTTGTCGGCTTTGTCGTCGAGGGCACTGAGAGCATTCCGGCTGAAGACCGCATCCGCGGCTACGCCAGGTTCATCGATGATCACCAGCTTCAGATCGACGATCACACGCTCGTGCACGCCAGTCGCGTTGTTATCGCGACCGGCTCGCGGCCTGCCTATCCCGGCGCCTGGAACGAACTGGGTGACCGCCTGCTGGTCAACGACGACATTTTCGACTGGCAGGACCTGCCCGCTTCCGTGGCCGTGTTCGGCCCCGGTGTCATCGGCCTTGAGCTTGGCCAGGCCTTGTCGCGGCTGGGTGTGGAGGTCCTCACGTTTGGACGGGGCGGCCAGGTTGGGCCGCTGTCAGACCCGAAGGTCATGGCAGCGGGTCGCGAGGCCTTTGCCCGTGAGTTCCATCTGAACCCTGACGCAAACGTCAGCCGAATGGAACGCACGGAAAACGGCGTCGCGATCGACTACGAAGCCGAGGACGGCAGCGCCCGCTCCACGGCTGTCGACTTTGTGATCGCGGCAACCGGGCGAACGCCAAACGTCGACCGGCTGGGCCTTGAGAACACCAGCCTGCCGCTGGACGAGCGCGGCGTGCACGTGTTCGATCCACTGACGATGCAGGTTGGCTCTTCTCACGTGTTCATTGCCGGAGATGTCGATAATGACCGGCCGTTGCTGCACGAGGCGGCTGACGAGGGTGAAATCGCCGGTCGCAATGCGGCGCGCTTTCCCGCTGTCGAGCCGGGCCTGCGGCGCTCACCGCTGGCGGTGGTGTTCTCAGATCCGCAAATGGCCATGGTAGGTGCGAGCTTCGCGGACCTGAATGAGGCCGACCTGGCTATCGGTGAGGTGTCGTTTGAAGACCAGGGCCGGGCGCGGGTGATGCTCAAGAACCAGGGCTTGCTGCGTGTTTACGCTGACTGCCGCACGGGCCGCTTCCTCGGCGCGGAGATGGTTGGACCTCGTGCCGAACACATCGGTCACCTGCTGGCGTGGGCGCACCAGGCACGCCTGACCATCGCTGAGATGCTGGACATGCCGTTCTATCATCCGGTGATTGAGGAAGGACTGCGAACAGCCCTGCGTGACGCGCAGAAGGGCGTCGGGCGCTGCCTGCGGCTGGTCGCCTGAGGAGGAGCGTCAGGGTTCGATCAGGTCGAAGTCACCCTGCAGAACGAAGTCGAGCCGGCCCGTGCGCCAATGGCGCACGCGGTCGCGCGCGAGCGGCGATGCCAGGTGCTGGTAGCGCCGCACAATCGTCGGCTCTTCACCGGCTGAAGCGCTCAGTGCTTTTTCTGCCAGCGCGACGAAGCGCGACCGGTCGCGTTCTGGCACGGGCGACTGCGGCGCAACCCGCACAATCACGTGCGCGCGCTCGGGCAATCTGTCGCCGTCCTCGGCGTACTCAAAAACGTGCAGCCCCCGCTCGGGGGCCAGAATGCTGTAAGCGCCAAAGCCAGCCACGGCCATAACAAAAACGGCCGGCTGGTCCTTATCGTTGTCGCAAAGAACCATCGAGCGCATGCCGCGGCGCTTCGCCCAGGCCATGTACATGGCCCGAGCCTCAGCGAAGGCGCGTTCTGCCAGCTCATCGTTGTCGGACGCGGACTCCAGCCCGATAAAGGCGTGTCGTGGCTGATTGGCATCAAGGTCAGCGAGCGCCGTTTCAAGCAGGTAGAGCTTGTGGGCGAGCTGGCGGCCCAGTTCGCGCGAGGGGCCGGAGCCTGCAAGGCGACCGGCAAGCCGGCGCACCGCCGCCGCGGCTGACTCGATGCGATCCCGAAACTCCAGGCGATCGAGCACCTCGTGCCGCGCGGGATCTTCCCAGAAGTCGCTGCTGTTCATTTCCTCCAGGTCGGTCGCTTTGTCGGTTTCCCATTCCGGCGAACGAACGCGCTCATCGATTTCACGTGCCGCGGCTTGCAACAGCTGGCGCTCTGCCTCGCCGTCACCGGCGTACAAAGCGATGCGCTTCAGCGTCAGCCCCGCTGGCGAGGCTTCCTCTTCGGCGGCCTCCTCGTCGGGATCAACGAACTCCACGCGCAGCCCATCTGCGTCGCCGCGCACAAACAGGAACTGGTCGCCTTCCGGAAAGCGGTTCTCGACGATGGTCTTCGACAGCGGCGCGAGAAAATGACGCTCAATTGCCCGGCGTAAGGGTCTTGCGCCCATGTCGAGCGTAAAGCCCTCGTCCAGCAGCCAGGCAACGGCCGTGTCTTCCCACTCGACCGCCCACTCCCGATTGCGGAAGCCGCGCCGCGTGAGGGCCAGGCGCAGTTCCTTGTTGAGAATCTTGCGCATGACCTCGCGGCTAAGCGGGTTGAAGACAACCACGCGATCCAGGCGGTTGACGAATTCCTTGCGGAACGCTTTCTCGACCGAGCGAAGCACGTCCGTCTGAGAAAAGCCGCCCGCCGCAGACGTGAATCCCATGCCCGGCTGGCTGCTAATCGTGGCTCCAACGTTCGAGGTCAACACAACAAAGGCATGGCGAAAGTCCGCAACGTTGCCGGCCGCGTCGCTGAGCCGGCCGTCGTCAAACACCTGGAGAAACAGGTCCCAGACCCGCGCGTGGGCCTTTTCAAACTCGTCCAGCAGAACGACGGTGAACGGCTGACGGCGGATGCGGCCAACGAGGCTCTGGTCTGTCGGCTGGTCATTGTCGCCGAGAATCTTCGATAACGACTCGGAGCGCTGGAACTCGCTCATGTCCAGGCGAATCATGCGATCCTCGCTGCCGAAAAGGATCTCCGCCAGCGCTTTGGCAATTTCCGTTTTGCCCGTGCCCGTCGGCCCCGCGAACAGGAACACACCGACAGGGCGTGTTGTGTCCGTCAATCCGGCCTTGAGCATTGCAATGCGCTCGACGAGACAACCCACAGCCTCGCTTTGCCCGATGACGCGCTTTTCAAATTCGCCGGTGAGCGCGGCGATGCTGAGGCTCTGGCCTTCGTCCAGAACGTCCAGGGGCAAGCCCGAGGTGCGCGACAGGCTCAGCAGCACGTCGTCGCGGCCTACCGCGCCGGCTGCCTTGCCGTCCTGTGGACGCGATTGAACGACAAGTTCGAGCAGCCGAAGCACCGAGCCGGGGGCACTTGAGAACGGGAGGTACTGCTTCGTGAGCTGCAGCGTCTCGGTAGCCAGCGCGCGCGCCGGCTCGCCGGTCGGGCAAGCCCCGGCCCACTCCAGGTAGCTCTGCGCCAACGCAACGGTTTCCTCATCGCGCGCCGCGTCGAGGCGCACTGCCTCAACCGCAAGCGACAGGCGAGGCTTGCGAGTCAGCAGCTGCTGGTAGGCCGTCGGCACCGTTCGCCCCACTAACAGCATGGCGCCGGTCTCCATGGACGGCAGCATCTGGTCGAGCACGCCGTCGCGTTTGCCACGATAGGTGCCCGCTGCCGCCAGCGCATGAAAATTAGGTACATAAACTGCAACACGCTTCGACGACGTCGCGTTTGCGCACAGCTTGCGCACCTGCTCCTCGATTTCGCCGACGTACTTCTTGCCGGCAATGATCGAGGCCGCCGTCGTCTCGAAATTGCGCCAGCCCTGGGCCGCCAGGCGGCGCCCGAATTCGCGCATCACGGCGTCGCAGCCCACGCCGGGCTCGCCAATCAGCAGAATCGAGCGCGCAGTGCCCGACGCCTGCGCTTCGAGCATGCGCTCGACGTAGCCGTTCAGGCGCGGGCTGACCGGAACGAACTTGTCTGACTGGTCGCCTTCAATGAACGTACCGACCGACTTCAAAAAGGCGGTGTCCACACGCCCGCCACGCCAGCGATCAAACTCCCGGCGCAGGTCGGCGTACAGCTCGTCGTCAAGCGCTCGCAGGAGTTCAAAAACCGGCTTCGCGTTCCGAAGCCCCTCCAGACTGTCGCCAAAGGTCGCTGCCAGACCGCGCTCGCGTCGCGCCCTGGCCAGCCTGTCGAAGGCCTGGGTAACCGAGGTATTGTCCGACCACCAGCTCTGGGCACTCACGATGGCGCGCCCGAGCAGAGGTCCGTCGTATTTTTTATCTAGGAACCGCAGCGCGAACACAAGCGGCCAGCCGTACATATGCTGCAAATGACGCAACACGGGTTCAGTAGCGATCGTGCCATCTTCGCGGCCGGCGAGCGCCTCCAACGCGAGACAGCTCGTTACCCAGTTGGCACCGGTCGCGTAGCCGACCAACACGTCGGCGGGCACGGCGGTATCCCTGAGAAGGCCGACTGCCTTTTGAAAGTCGGGCAGATCGAGCGCGTCCTCCGGCTGGGCGAGCGACTCCATCGGGCTGTCGAGTTCCTGCGCAAGCGTACGCACCTGTGCAGGCACAGGCGGCGGCTCGTCGCTGTCAGGCGACGGCTCCGACGGCGCTTCGGCCGGCTTTTCCGGTTCCGGATCGGCCGACGCTCCGCGCACGCGGCGACCGACTTCGAAGCCGATAAACGCCGCAACAACGATGGCGAGGAAGATTTCCATGGGGCCTTTTACCACACGGCCAACCACGAAATACAACCGTCACGAGTCTGTGCTCTTCACTTTCGGCGTCGCCTGGCTTCGCTGACTTGGGCGCCGCTGAGCAGTCTCAACCCTAGTCTGCGGGTGGTTTTTGAAACACCATGAAGTGCTGTTGCGGAAGGAAGGTCTCGGTTCGCGCCCACGTGAAGCCCAGTGCGGTGATCTCCTTGCGCGCCTGCGCCTCACTCATCTGGTGCAGCCCCCAGCCGCCGATGTCATCTTCGGCACGCTCCTCGACAATGATTAGCTGGCCGCCGGGGCGCAGCGCGTCGAAGATTGCCTGGCCCATCTCGCGCGGATGAGAAAACTCATGGTACGAATCAACAATGAACACCAGGTCGACGCCCTGATCCGGTAGCCCCGGGTTTTCAATGCTGCCGAGAACTGTTGTGACATTTGTTACGCCGCGCTGTTTCTTTCGGCGTTCAATTTCATCCAGCATCTCCTGCTGTATGTCGACCGCCAACACGACACCGTCAGCAATGCGCTCTGCCACCCGAAAACTGAAATAGCCGATGCCAGCGCCTATGTCGGCGACCACATCGCCTTCTTCCAGTGGCAGGCCGTCGACCAGCAGATCCGTGCGTTCCTCACGCTCGCGTTCGGGCCGGTCAAGGTTTGACATGCGGCGGTGGCTCATCACGTTGGCGATCTCGCGGCCCATGTAAATGCGGCCGCTACCGCCGCTGGAAGCGCGCCGGGTCTCATAGACTTCTCCGACAGGCGCCTCTGGCTCCGAGGCACCACAGCCAGTGGCGAACACCAGCAGTGCAAGCGCGGTAATCCGTGGAAAACGACTCGACAACATCTCGATTCCCCTGCCTGACAGACCTGACATACACACTATTCCGACCCGTCGCCTGAGGAAAATATCCGGCTTATGCTGGCACTCGTCGCAGGATTGTCTCGCTTCGGCGTGTTTTGTGGCGGCAACAATCGCGATAGTCTCGGTGTATCGTTCGCCTTAGGTTAGCGTTTTCCCAACGAACTGAGCGCCCGCACTATGCCAAGCCCGCTCCGGCACCCCCCTGCCATTGCTATTGCCATTGCGATTGCTTTCTACATGGACGTGGCCACGACTGCTGGCATCACTGATGACAACCCTTCTCTTGCCCCTTTCGCCCTTGCGACAGCACCTGCCTGCGAAAGGCCGTCAACCGACACGCTCATCGAACAGCTCGACGACGCAAGAGAGCACTTTGACATTCCGGCCTACGGCCTCACGCTGGTCGCTGGCGACGACACCGTATTCAGCGGTGCCCGCGGCGTTGCCAATCTCGAGTCGGGCCAGCCAGTCAACCAGCACACCAGGTTTCGTATCGGCTCGATTACCAAGGCGTTTACCTCCCTCGCCGTGGTACTTGCCGCGCGCGACGGCGACCTTTCCCTGGACGACAGGCTCGACAGCCTGCTGGACCCGGTGCCAATGACCTCCGCCTGGGCCCAGACCCATCCCGTCAAGCTGGCGCAGTTGCTGGAACATACGTCTGGGTTAACCGACCTGACCTGGGACGAAATGCAGCACAGCGACCCGGCGCCCCTGTCCCTGGAAGACGCATTGACCCAGAGCGCGGTCAACCGCGTTGCACGCTGGCCCTCTGGCGAACACTCGTCCTACAGCAACGCCGGTTCGGGCATCGCCGCACGCGCGCTGGAGGTACACACCGGCAGCAGCTACGAAGAGTTTGTAGCACGCCGCATTTTTGAGCCGCTGGGCATGAACACCGCGAGCATACTGCTGGACGACTCGACCAGGGCGCACCTGGCCACCGGTTACGACACGGATGCGAAATCGGTGATTCCCTACTGGCACATGCTGTATCGGCCGTTCGGCGCCATCAACGTAACCACAGACGATATGGCGCCGTTTCTGAAGCTGCTGCTTAGCGAGGGGCGGTTGGAGGGCAAGCAGTGGCTGGACACGGCCACCGTGCAACGAATGGAAACGCCGACAACGACGCTGTCAGCGCGCGCTGGCCTTGAATACGGCTACGGCTTAGGAGTCTACAGCTGGTATCGCAATGGCTGGCTGTTTCACGGCCACGGCGGCGATGGCGACGGCTACCTGGCGCACTTCGGATACAACCGGGATTTTGAGATGGCTTACTTCGTGGTCATTACCGCGTTTCGCCACAACGCGCTTCGCCGCATGCGCAGCACCGTCGAGAACTACATCGCCTGCATGGTAAACCCGTATCGACCGCCGCGGGCAACGCTGTCTGCCGAAGAGCGCGCAACGCTGGTGGGCGACTACAAGCAGGTCACGTGGCGCTTCGGTAGCGGCACCAAAAAGCGGCTACAGGTGATCGAGAAGAACGAGCAGCTTTACACAGTCCATGACGGCGGTGTCCCGCGCCCACTCGTACCGGTGACGACGTCATTCTTTCGACGGCCCTACCAGACGGCCGCCACCATCGCCATTATTCCGGACAGCACCGGAACTCTCGTCTTGCAGGGCGACATCGGCAACTTTCGCAAGCTCGGCGCAAGCGAGTAGGTGCCGGCGCCTGCTCACTCGTCGCAATCCGGAATGCCGTTCAGGTCCGAGCCGGTCAGCGCCCGGCGCGGGCTGGCCGTTGTTTGCCGGGCTGCGCCCGGGCTGGCGTGGCATAATTTCCCGCGAACGCTCACCTGTATTTCTGCCTGCAACCGGCGAACCTCGCATCGCCCCGGGGAACTTCAATGCCCACGATCACGTTATGTCGGTCCGTATGTTTTCTAACGCTCGCGATGGTGGCTGGCCTGACTCAGGCGGACAACACGCGGCCGCGGGCGCGGGACATCGGCTTGTCCGTCGGCATTTTTCCGACCGGCAAGTGGAACGCGATAACCGACGTTGAGGGTGTGCTTGTAGGACACACAACGGTCATCGAAGGCGACGACATTCGCACGGGCGTTACCGCAATCGTCCCGGCACCGGGCAACCTGTATACGCACCCCGTGCCTGCCTGGGTGCACATCGGCAATGGCTACGGAAAGCTCGTCGGTGAGACCCAGGTGCGTGAATTCGGTGAGATCGAGACTCCGATTCTCCTGACCTGCACGCTTTGTGTATGGAGTGCAGCCAATGCCCTGAAGGAGTGGGTCTATACGCAGCCAGGTATGGGCGAGCACACGGTCAACCCGGTCGTTGGCGAAACCAACGATGCCGTTGTCAATGACATGTGGGCTGACCCGGTGCAACGCGAGCACGTGTTCGCCGCACTGAGCGCAGCCACGACGGGCCCCGTCGAGGAAGGCAGCGTCGGTGCCGGTACCGGAACCCAGGCCTTCGCTTTCAAGGGCGGCATCGGCACGAGTTCGCGCGTACTGCCGGAGTCGCTGGGCGGACACACCGTCGGCGTGCTTGTACAGACAAACTTCGGCGGAGTGCTGTCGATGAACGGCGCACCGGTCGGGCGGGAGCTCGGCCAGTATTCCTACCGGAAGCAGCTCGACGGGCAAGGCAGTGAAGACCGCCAGGAGGACGGATCGATCATGATGGTCATCGCAACTGACGCCCCGCTGACCGCGCGCGCACTGGATCGCCTCGCTATGCGGTCGATGATGGGGCTGGCCAGAACCGGTTCTTTCGCAAGTAACGGCTCCGGTGACTACGCGATTGCCTTTTCCACACACACCGATGTGCGCCGTCCGCGCGGTGGTTTCAAACCATTTGAGGCGCCTTCGCTGACCAATGAAGCGATGTCCCCGCTTTTCGCGGCCGCCGCCGAGGCAACCGAGGAAGCGATCTACAACGCGTTACTGAGGGCGACCACGGTGTCGAGCGACCGCGGCAAGCTGCAGGCAATACCCGTTGAAGACGTTGTACGCATTCTCGAAAAGTACAACGCCCTGGAGTGGGACCAGCGGCTGTCGCCGCGGCGTTAACCCGCGACGGGGCGCCGATCGGCTGTCCGGCTGACCCCCCGGCGTATTTCGAACCGCAACGGATTCATTACCGGTATAATCCCCAGCCCGCCAACATCCAATGACTGGATACACGAGGTAACCCATGGCAAACGGAACCGTTAACACGCGCGTCACACCCGCGGGCACACTTGAACTCCTGTCCCAGCTGGAAGTGGAGAAACTGCGCGACACCAGTGCCACGGGCCTTCATGACCTGTTCCGGCGCTGCTCGCTTGCCGTGCTCAACTGTGGCGTGCACACGGACGACGCGGCCCAGGTGATGGCGCAGTACCGCGACTTCGACATCGAGATCATCAAGGTCGAGCGCGGCATCAAGCTGCAGCTGACCAACGCACCTGGCATTGCCTTTGTCGACGGCGAGATGATTACCGGCATTCGCGAGCACCTGTTCTCTGTTTTGCGTGACGTTCTCTACGCGTACCACGACATCCAGTACAGCGGCCGCTTCGACATGGCCAACGCCACGGATATCACGAACGCCGTGTTCCACCTGCTGCGCAATGCGCGCATTTTCAAGGCGCGCACCGACCCGGATATCGCGGTGTGCTGGGGTGGCCACTCGATTGACCGCACGGAATACCTGTATACCAAGGAAGTGGGCTACGAACTCGGCTTGCGTGGCCTGAACGTCTGCACGGGCTGCGGACCCGGCGCGATGAAAGGACCGATGAAGGGCGCCACGATCGGCCATGCCAAGCAGCGTATCAGCGGCGGGCGTTACATCGGCATCTCCGAGCCCGGCATCATTGCCGCCGAGTCACCCAACCCGATCGTGAATGACCTGGTGATCATGCCGGACATCGAGAAGCGCCTGGAGGCCTTCGTGCGTGCCGGCCACGGCATCATTGTGTTTCCCGGGGGCGCCGGCACCGCCGAGGAGATTCTGTACCTGCTCGGCATCTTGTTGCATCCCGACAATCGCGACATGCCGCTGCCGCTCGTCTTTACCGGCCCCAGGAAAGCCAAGAAGTACTTCGAGAAGCTCGACCGCTTCATTGGCACGACGCTTGGCGACGATGCCCGCGACCTGTACCGCATCATCATCGACGACGCACCAAAGGTAGCCAAGTACATGAAGGACGGCTTTGCCAGGGTGAAGGAGTTCAGGCGCGATACCGGTGACGCCTACTACTTCAACTGGCACATGACGATTCAGGAAGACTTCCAGCGGCCGTTTCACCCGACCCACGAGAACATGGCATCGCTGAACCTGCACAAGGATCAGGAAGTGCACGACCTTGCCGCAAACCTGCGGCGGGCCTTTTCCGGCATTGTCGCCGGCAATGTGAAGGAGTTCGGGCTGAACCTGATCGCGGAGCACGGCCCCTACGAGCTCAAGGGAGACGTGGCGATCATGGACCCGCTGGACGACCTGCTGCAGTCCTTCGTTGCGGAAAACCGGATGAAGCTGGCCGGCAGCGACTACGAGCCCTGCTACCGCCTGGTCAGTTAGGAATGATCAGTCAGGCCCGGTCAGCCAGTTAAGCAAAATCAGCTAGTTTTGACGGGTGCGGTTCATCAGCCGGTCGTGGGCAACCGCGCTCTCAAGGAACGGCACCGCGGCATCCGCGTCGCCCTGTTGCAGGCGAATTCGGCCAAGGCGGCGGGTGAGTTCGGGCTGACCCGGATAACGCTTCAGGCAGTTCTGCAGCACGGTGGCCGCGTCATCAAGCATGCGCCAGGACACCAGACGGTCTGAAATATCAGCAGCAATTTTCACGTCGTACATGGGGCGCCCTCCTGGCGCTGGGTTAATCGGGCGCTTCGCGTTCGATTAACGTAATGACACAAAACATAATCTACGCCCCTTGTAAGGCAACTCCTGTGACCGCCGTCACACATATGAAAATCAACCTCTTGCGAGTAAATCGACGTAAGCGCCTGCCACAAGGCTGGATTCTTCGACGCCCAGATCCGACATAAGTGCCCTCGCTTCGGCCTCGCCATCCGTCGCCGGCTCGCCATCGCGCATAACAACTTCGAGTTCCATGTACGTGCCCAGGCCCTCCACTTCGTCCAGGTGAACACGCGTACGGCCCACCAGCCATACGCGACGATTCTTCTTCACGGTGCCGGTGCA
This sequence comes from Pseudomonadota bacterium, assembly GCA_038533995.1. Classification (GTDB taxonomy): domain Bacteria; phylum Pseudomonadota; class Gammaproteobacteria; order Steroidobacterales; family JBCAXP01; genus JBCAXP01. Next base: position 1,481 of record JBCAXP010000054.1, on the reverse strand, counting down.
ACCGAGCGCGGCGTCGAGCAAGGCATGCATCGCAGACGGATCCGCTACTGACAACCGCGCGTAGTCCGACACCTTCGGCCCATCCGCATCGCTGCGCTGGTAAAAGATGAGCTCGGCGTTGCCGTCGGCAAAGCGCCGCAGCTTGAGGCGCCCGCGGGCCGCGGCATAAAAACTGTCGTGCTGTTGCAGCCGCTGCGGCGGGCCGCCTGAGAGCTGTTCGGCGCGTTCGGCAAACTGCCGGGCGTTTGCAACGCGGGCCTTGATTTCGACGTTCGATGGCACAGCGCAGTCCTCCTTGGATGGGAAAGTCGCATGGTGCATCGCCGCGGCGTGGGTCACAATAGCCGGCATCGCAATCATGAGTAGCTCAACGACAGCCGCCGCCTGGCGCTTCTGGATCGACCGGGGCGGCACCTTCACCGACGTCGTGGCCAGCGACCCGCAGGGCCGCCTGCACGCCATGAAGCTGCTCTCCGAAGATCCGGCACGTTACCGCGACGCCGCCGCCGAGGGCATTCGGCGCACCTTGAGCGCCCATGCTGACCAGCCGTCCGCCGTGGCCGAAATTCGCATGGGCACGACGGTGGCCACGAACGCTCTGCTCGAGCGCACCGGCGAACCGACGGTACTCGTCACCACGCGAGGCTTTGCCGACGCGCTGCACATCGGCTACCAGAACCGGCCCGACATTTTCGCGTGCAACATCGTCAGACCCGACCCGCTGCCGACGGAAGTTATCGAGGCGGACGAACGCATTGCCGCCGACGGCGCAGTCGTTGCGCCACTGGACATAGAGCAACTTGCCGCCGACCTGTCCGCGAGTTTTGAGCGCGGCCTGCGCGCGGTGGCCATCGTGTTCATGCACGGCTACCGGCACAGCGATCACGAAGCCATCGCTGCGGGCATCGCCCGCGACATCGGCTTCACGCAGGTATCCACGTCGCACGAGGTCATGCCGCTGATGAAACTCGTGAGCCGCGGCGACACAACGGTCGCAGACGCATGGCTGTCGCCGCTAATTCGCCGCTACCTCGCCAACTTTCTCGCGGATATCGAAAGCCACGCACCGGACGCGGTCGTGCGCATCATGCAAAGCAGCGGCCGCCTGACGTCGGCTGACACTTACCGCGGCCGCGACAGCGTGCTGTCCGGACCGGCCGGCGGCATCGTCGGCATGGCGCGTACCGGCGCGATGGCCGGTATCGATCGCATGATCGGCTTCGACATGGGCGGCACGTCCACCGACGTGTCGCTGTACCAGGGCCAATACCTGCGGACGCAGACCTCCGAGATTGCCGGCGTGCGCCTGCGCGCGCCGATGATGGACATCCACACGGTGGCGGCTGGTGGCGGCTCCGTGCTGCGTTACGCGGCCGGCCGTTTTCTCGTCGGCCCCCAGTCGGCCGGCGCCGAACACGCGAGGGAAAGCCCAGCTTTGAATCTTGCCAAGGCAAACGTTCGCGTCCGTTACCGTTAGCGGT
>JBCAXP010000053.1:0-18114 GCA_038533995.1 Pseudomonadota bacterium | reverse complement strand
GGCCGAGCAGTACCGCGATGGGTTTCCCAAGAGTCTGCACGAAGCGCCAATGCTGCTGCAGGCACAGAACACCGCGCTGCGCCGACGGATGGACGACTGGTTCGAGGAAGCCGGCATTGCACCGCGCATCGTCGGCGAGTTCGATGACAGCGCGATGCTCAAGGCCTTCGGCGAAGCCGGCTGCGGACTGTTTGCCGCACCCTCTGCAATCGAGGACGAAGTCTGCCGCATGTACCGAATGGGGGTTGTTGGTCGCCTCGACACCATCACCGAGAAGTTCTACGTCATCTCGCCGGAGCGCCGCCTCAAACATGAGTCGGTCGTTCTCATCACCGAAGCTGCTCGCTCCGACCTCTTCGGTTACAGGCGCTCCGCCTAAGCCTCTCAACCTGCGCCCGCCAGTAGCACCACGCCGCGAGGCGTCGTGCCGCGTGCGCGTGTGTACGTGGTTTCCACGGTTCAACCACCGGTATCCCAGCATTAGTGTCCGCGAAGGAGGCTGTGCGGATGATCATGTCGGTGGGTGCGTTGGCGGCCCTGTGCTTTGTGATTGCGACCGCGCTCGCCGTTGCCAACAAGTACCTGCAGGTTGACCAGGACCCGCGCATCGACGCGACCTTCGAATTGCTGCCAAAGACCAACTGCGGTGCCTGCGGCTTTCCCGGTTGCCTGGGGCTGGCGCAGGCCATCGTGGACGGGCGTGCGTTGCCGGGAAAGTGCACCGTGATGACCGAGGACGAACGCAACGGTCTCGCCGCGTTTCTTGGTATCGACGCCGGTGTACAGGAGAAGGTGGTGGCTCGCCTGGCGTGCGCCGGCGGTACCAACGTTGCGCGCAACCGTGCGAGCTACACCGGCCTTGACTCGTGTCGCGCGGCGTCGCTGATCGCCGGTGGCGGCAAGGGATGTTTCTGGGGCTGCCTTGGCCTTGGCGACTGCGAGACGGTCTGCGAATTCGACGCCATCACGATGAACGAGCACGCACTGCCGGTGGTCAGTGAAGCCGACTGCACCGCCTGTGGCGACTGCGTGGAAGCCTGCCCGAAAGACCTGTTCTCGTTGCATCCAGTCAGCCACCGCCTGTGGGTTGCCTGCAGGAACCTGCAGAAGGGCGAGGCCGTGCTCGCCGACTGCGAGGTTGCCTGCGATGCCTGCGGTAAGTGTGCCGTCGACGCACCGCGCGGCGTCATCTCCATGGTCAACAACCTGCCGATTGTTGACTACTCAGCCAGGCACGCCGCGCCCGAAGCCATTGAGCGTTGTCCGACCGGCGCCATCGTCTGGTTCGACGAACAAAGGGGAACTGTCACGGGCAACGCCGCCCGCAAGATACTGCGCCACGGCGCGCGCACCGGAGCACCAACCTGATGGTAAGGCAAGAATGAAAAAAACCACGGCGACAGTGAAGTACCCCGGCCGCCGCGCGGCCATGGACGGCAACACTGCCGCGATCATGTGCGAGCGGGAATCGACCGACGGTGCCGGCGCCTACCCGATCACCCCGTCCACGCAGATGGGCGAGTTCTGGGCCGAGGCCGCGGCGGCCGGCCACGTCAACGTTTCGGGGCGGCCGCTGATCTTCATTGAACCGGAAGGCGAGCACGCCGCGGCTGCGGTGACCGCCGGGCTGTCAATGACCGGGCTGCGGGCGGCCAACTTCTCGTCTGGCCAGGGCATCGCGTACATGCATGAGTCTCTGTACGCGGCCGTCGGCAAACGGCTCACGTACGTGCTGAACATGGGCTGCCGCGCGATGACCAAGGCAACCCTGAACGTGCACGCCGGCCATGACGACTACCACTGCGTTGACGACACCGGCTTCTTCCAGGTCTTTGCCAAGAACGCCCAGGGTGTGGCGGACCTCAACATCATCGCCCACCGCATTGCCGAGCTGTCGCTTACGCCCGGCGTCGTGGCGCAGGACGGATTCCTGACGACTCATCTCATCGAATCGCTGATGCTGCCGGAGCGCGAGCTCATCGCCGAATATCTGGGTCGGCCCGCCGACATCATCGATACGCCCACAGCCGCCCAGCGCATCATCTACGGTGAAAAACGTCGCCGCATTCCGGAGCTGTGGGATGTGGACAACCCGGTAATGGCGGGCGTGGTGCAGAACCAGGACTCGTACATGCAAAGCGTCGCCGCTCAGCGGCCGTATTTCTTCGACCACGTGCGTGAACTGGCCGACCAGGCGTTCGACGACTTTCATACGCTGACCGGCAGGCGCTACGCGCCGGTGATGACCTACCGTGCCGACGACGCCGACTACCTTATTCTCGGGCAAGGCAGCATGGTGGTCACCGCCGAAGCGGTGGCGGATTACCTGCGCGACACGCGGGGCGTCAGGGTGGGCGTGGTGAACCTCGCGATGTTCCGGCCGTTTCCCGGCGACAGCTTAAGCAAGGTACTCAAGGGCAAGAAAGGCGTAGCGGTGCTCGAGCGCGTGGACCAGCCGCTTGCAGCCGACCTGCCGATCATTCGCGAAGTACGCGCGACGCTGTCGAAGTGTCTCGAAAACGGCACCAGCAAAGTCGCCGTGCCGTACCCGGAACTCGCCACCTACACGTCGCTCAAGGACATGCCTGCGCTCTACAGCGGTTCCTTTGGCTTAGGGAGCCGCGACCTGCAGCCGGAAGGCCTTATCGCCGCGGTCGAGAACATGCTGCCCGACGGGCAGCACAAGCGGCTTTTCTACCTGTCCATCGCGTTCGTCCGTGAATCGATGATGACGCCAAAGCAGCAGGTGTACGAGCAGTCTGTCACCAAAGGCTATCCGCACGTTCGGGAGCTGGCGCTCAAGGGCAGCGAAAACCCCAACCTGATGCCGAAAGACAGCATCACGGTGCGCATGCACTCGGTGGGCGGCTGGGGCGCGATCACGACCGGCAAGAACCTGGCGATCACGCTGTTTGACCTGCTTGGCTACCACGTGAAGGCCAACCCGAAGTACGGGTCGGAGAAGAAAGGCCAGCCGACGAGCTACTACCTTTCAGCCGCGCCCGAGCCGATACGCATCAACTGCGAGTACTACTACGTCGACGCCGTGCTGTCGCCTGATCCCAACGTGTTCAGCCACACGAACGCGGTTGCGGGCCTGAAGAAGGGCGGTGCGCTCATCATGCAGAGCGATGCGGGCAATGCCGAAGAGTTCTGGCAGTCTATCCCTGAGCGCTACCAGAAGATCATCGTCGACAACGAGATTCGACTGTTCTACCTCGACGCATTTCGCATTGCCCGGGAAGAGGCTACCGACAGCGAACTGCAGCTGCGCATGCAGGGCATCGCCTTCCAGGGCGCGTTCTTTGCAACCTCGCCACTGCTGGAAAAACACAACCTCGATGAGGCGCGCTTGCTCGACGCGGTGAAGCTGCAGCTCGAGCACAAGTTTGGCTCGAAGGGCGCGCGGGTCGTTGCCGACAACATGCGTGTTGTGAAACGCGGCTTCGAGGAAATCACCGAAGTTACCGACATGCCGCTGGCCGCCAAGAAGGCGAACGGCGCCGGCAGCGGCGTGCCGATTCCCGCGATGGTGAAGCGCCTGCCACAGTCCGCGGCGCCGGCGACCGACATCCACCGCTTCTGGGCGCAGACCGGCAGCTATTACGCACAGGGCGCCGGCGATTCGGTCACCGCCGACCCGTTCATGAGTATGAGCCTCATGCCGGCGTCGTCGTCTCACTTCAGGGACATGACGACCATTCGCTTCGAGCACCCGGAGTTCATCGGCGAGAACTGCACCGGCTGCGGCGACTGCTACACCGTGTGCCCCGACACGGCGATTCCGGGTCTCGTCAACGAAGTGGGCGAGGTGCTGGACACGGTGCTCAACCGGCTGCGCAAGCACGGCAAACCGGTGGAGCTATTGCCGCGGGCGGTGCGCAAGATGGAAAGCGGGCTCAAGAAGCTGCTGGCTGAAAGCGGTGAGTCCGATCCGGTGGGTGTCGTCATCGATGAGGCTATCGAGGCAGCAATCACCGGCGCTGGCCTGGATGCCGGCGAAACGCAGCACCTCCGGGCCGAGTTCGGCGCTTTCCGCGAGGAGCTCGGCAGCTTCCAGTTTGCGCTGTGCCGACCGTATTTCACGATACCCGAAAAGCAGCAGGCGGGCTGCGGCGGGCTGCTCAGCATCACCGTGGACCCGTACACCTGCAAGGGCTGCATGGAATGCGTGGAGGTGTGCAACGACGACGCACTCCGGCCGGTGACGCAAACCCGCGACTCCATCGCGGACCTTCGCAAGAACTGGGACTTCTGGCTCGACCTGCCGAACACGCCGAAGAAGTACATTCGGGTTGATGACCTGGAAAAAGGCATCGGCGCGCTGCAGACGATTCTGCTGAACAAAGACGCTTACCTGCCGTTCGCCAGCGGTGACGGCGCCTGCCTGGGTTGCTCCGAGAAAACCGTGCTGCACCTCTTTACCGCCACGGTGCTGTCGCTCATGCAACCCAGGGTGGAGCGCCACGTCAAAAAGCTGGACGAGTTAGTTGCGGCGCTCAAGAAACACGTCAAGCTCAGGCTCGTCGACGAAATCGACCTTGGCAACGCCGACGATATGGCCGCCGTGCTGGACGGCGATGGTTCCGCGGATCTCACGCTCGCTGGCCTTGCCGGCGCCGTCGAAAGCCAGCACGAGGCCGAGGTGATCGACCGTGACTGGCTGCGTCACGTCACCGGCCTGATCGAGCAGCTGACGAAGCTGAAGTGGCGCTACGAGAGCGGTACGACCGGCACCGGCCGCGCCGCCATGGGCATGATCAATGCGACGGGTTGCACGTCTGTGTGGGGCAGCACGTTCCCGTTCAATCCGTACCCGTTTCCGTGGGCCAATCACCTGTTCCAGGATACCGCCTCGATGGCGCTCGGCGTGTTCGAAGGGCACATGGCGAAAATGGCCGACGGCTTCCGGGCGATTCGCGCCGCCGAGCTGGTGCTTAACGACCAGTACGACGCGCGCGTACACGAGGCGGAGCTTATGCGCCTCGACTGGGAGGACTTCACCGACGAGGAGTTTGCCCTGTGTCCGCCGGTGGTGGCCGTTGGCGGTGACGGTGCGATGTACGACATCGGCTTCCAGAACTTGTCGCGGGCGATGATGTCTGGCAAGCCCATCAAGGTCGTGGTGGTGGACACGCAGGTGTACTCCAACACCGGAGGCCAGGCGTGCACGTCGGGATTTTTCGGCCAGGTTTCCGACATGGCGCAGTTCGGCGACGCCATCAAGGGCAAGGAGGAAACGCGCAAGGAAATGGGGCTGATCACGATGGCGCACCGCACGACCTACTACATGCAAAGCACCATTGCCTACCCCAATCACATGATCGAAGGCTTTGTGGACGGGTTGATGAGCCGCCGGCCGGCGCTCTTTAACCTTTACAGCTCCTGCCAGCCGGAACACGGAATTGGCGACGACATGAGCCATCACCAGGCGAAGCTTGCCGTCGAATCCCGGGCCTACCCGCTGTTTCGCTACAACCCGGACCGCGGCGATACCGCGGCCGAGTGCTTCGACCTCGACGGCAATCCCGCGGCTGATTCCGTGTGGCCAACCACCAGCGTTGACTACGTGGATCGCGGCCGGAAGAAGCGCATGGACCTGTCGACCACGTTTGTCGATTTCGCCGTAACCGAAACGCGCTTTCGCAAGCACTTCCGCAAGGTGCCGCGCGACGCGTGGCACGACGACATGGTGCCGGTAGCTGAGTACCTCGACCTTGACGAACAAGGCCGCGAAGGCAAGGTGCCGTTTGTCTGGGCACTGGATGCCAAACGCGAGCTCAGTCGCCTGCTCGTGGCACAGCCCATGATCAAGTCAGCCGAGGAGCGCCGGCAGTTCTGGGTCATGCTGAAAGCGCTCGCCGACACCGGCGAGACCGCCGCGCCCGATGAGGGCCAGATCGAGTCGCGCGTGCGCCAGGAGGTCGTGCAGAAGATTGCGGCGGGTTTGATGGGTCTCGTTGCGGGCGACGAAGACGGTAACGCGGCGGCGCTTGTCGAATCGCTCGCGCCGTCGGCCGCTCCCGCGGATGCTGCACCGGAAACTGCCGGCGACTACATGGCGCCATGGCTGGACACGTCGGAGTGCACGGCGTGTGACGAGTGCATGCTGATCAACCCGAAGATCTTCGCTTACAACGACGACAAAAAGGCGGTCATCGTTGACCCGAGCGGCGGACCGTACCGGGACCTCGTGAAGGCCGCGGAGAAGTGCACGGCGATGGTAATTCATCCTGGCTTGCCGGCGGACCGCAGCGACAAGGACATCGACCAGTGGATTGCGCGCGGTGACAAGTTTAACTAGCCGGCTAACCGACGTTTTGGCCGACGTGTTCGGCCGGCATACGTTCGGCCACGGCATCCATCCGCCTGAACACAAGGAGGAGACCCGCGAGCGCGCCATTGAGCAGTTCGATTTCGCGCCCGTGCTCGTGGTGCCGCTGAGCCAGCACCTGGGCAAGCCGGCGGTGCCGCTCGTGCGTGCTGGCCAGGAAGTAGTGCGCGGCGAAACGATCGCCGAGGCAGACGGCTTCATGTCGGTGGCAATGCACGCGCCGGTGTCCGGCACCGTGCGCAAGATTGAGCTGGCGCCGAGTATTTCCGGCAGCATGGTGCCTGCCGTGTTCCTTGAGCCATTCCCGGCATCGACGCAGGAGGTAAGCGACGGCGCACCCTGCGACGTAGAAACAGCGACGCCCGATGAAATCATCGAGGCGATCCAGCGTGCCGGCGTGGTTGGCCTGGGCGGCGCGGCGTTTCCGACGCACGTGAAACTGCGAATACCCGACGGCAATTTCATCGATACGCTCATCGTGAACGGCATCGAGTGTGAGCCCTACCTCACGACGGACCACCGGGTCATGCTCGAGCAGGCCGATGATGTGTTCATGGGCTTGCGCTACCTGCTAAGCGCAACTGGCGCTGAACGCGCCATCGTTGCCGTGGAGGCGAACAAACCCGACGCCGCCGAGAGACTACGTGCCGCCTGTCCGGATGACCTGCCGGTGACGGTCGACGTGGTCCCGGTCAAGTACCCGCAGGGCGCCGAGAAGATGGTGATCAAGGCGCTGCTGAATCGCGAGGTGCCGTCAGGCGACCTGCCGCTGGACGTGCACGCCATCTGCATCAATGTGGCCACCACCGCGGAGATCGGCCGGCTGCTGCCGCATGGCCGCGGTATCCAGGAACGCGTGGTCACCATCGGTGGCCCCGGCATTAAGCGCAAGGGCAACTACCGTATTCCCATAGGCACCCCGATTCGGTTTGCGCTCGACCAGTGCGGCGTGGACGAGTCGCTGTCGCGAGTGTTCCTTGGCGGCCCCATGATGGGCGCGGCGGTGTCGAACCTCGATATTCCGATCACGAAGGGTACGTCGGGCATTACGGCGTTTACCACCAGCGAGACTGGCGACCCATACAGCGGCAAGCCGGTGTACCCATGCATTCACTGCGCCATGTGCGTGGAGGCCTGCCCGCTGTACCTGAACCCGTCGCAGCTCGGGCTGCTGGCGAAAACCGAGCAGTACCAGGTGATGGTGGACGACTATCACTTGATGGACTGCTTCGAGTGCGGCGCGTGCTCTTACGTGTGCCCCTCGCACATTCCGCTCGTGCAGTACTTCCGGCTTTCCAAGCGCATGGCGCGGCGGCAGCAGGCCGCCGAGCAATGAAGATTCTGCATCGGCAGCTCGAGATCGCCTCGTCGCCGCACGTCACGAGCGGCGCGAGCGTCGACGTGATAATGCGCAGCGTTACGCTGGCGCTCGCGCCAGTGTGCGTTTTCGCAATCTACGCGTTTGGCATAGCGGTAGCACTGGTGCTCGCCGTTGCGGTGGTGAGCTGCATGGCCACCGAGCACGTAGCGCGCCGCGTGGCCGGACAGCCCAGCAGCCTTGGCGACTGGTCGGTAGCCGTTACCGGCCTGCTGTACGGCCTTACCCTGCCGCCCGGCCTGCCCCTTTGGATGGTTGCAGTTGGCGGTGTCTTTGGCGTTGGCGTTGCCAAGGTAATGTTTGGTGGCCTTGGCAGCAATGCGTTTAACCCGGCGCTCGTCGGCCGTGCCTTTCTGCAGGCGGCGTTCCCCCAGGCCATGACCCACTGGACGCCGCTCGCCGGGCCGGCGCGCTTTACCGACGTGCCGACCTCGACGCTGGCGCTGCCATTCGCGCAGCCGACCTACGACGCCGTGACCGCGGCAACGCCGCTCGCCGCCCTGAAGTTTGAGGGCACCGCGACCGACACCAGTGAACTGCTGCTGGGAATGACCGCCGGCTCTGCGGGCGAAACCTGCGCGCTCCTGATTCTCGCCGGCGGCGCCTACCTGGTGGCGCGGCGAATGATGAACTGGCGCATTCCGATCGGCATCTTCGGGGCGGTGGCCGCGCTGTCGGCGGTGTTCACCGCGATGGGCGCTTCGTTTCCGGCGCCGCCCGGCTTCATGCTGTTTTCTGGCGGACTGGTGCTCGGTGCGGTGTTCATGGCCACCGACCCGGTCGCCTCGCCGCTTACCAATGCAGGCTGCTGGCTTTTCGGCGCGCTGATCGGTTTCCTGGTCGTGGTGATTCGTCTGTGGGGCGGCATGCCGGAAGGCGTGATGTACGCCATTCTCCTTGCAAACGCGGTATCGCCACACATCGACCGCGCGATACAGCCGCGTGTGTTCGGCAGCGTGAAGTCATGAACGGTACTCCCGCACTGGATAAGCTGCCGACCTCTGCCCTGGCGATGTACCGGTCGATCATGGTTATTGGTGCCTTGTGCGCACTGATGATCGTCACGGTGTTCAACGCGACCGAAGCGCGCATCGCGCGCAACCGCGAACAGGCGCTCGCCGCTGCGGTCAACGCAGTGCTGCCGGAGGCGCGCGTTACTGTGCCGGTCGCGCTGGACGCAGCCGGCGCGCTACACACGGCCGACGTTCTGCCAGCGCTGCCTGTGTTCCTTGGCTACGACGCAGACAACCAGCTCGTCGGTGCGGCGATAACGGGTATCGGCATGGGCTACCAGGACAACATCCGCGTGCTGTATGCCTACTCGTTCGAGCGCCAGGCAATCATCGGCTTCAAGGTGCTCGAGAGCAAGGAAACGCCGGGGCTCGGGGACCGGGTCGAGACCGAGGCCCATTTCATCGCGAACTTCGAGGCGCTGGACGCGCAGCTAGACGCCACCGGCAACAGCCTGGCGAACGCCATCGTGCCGGTAAAGCAAGGCGAGAAAAACAACCCGTGGGAGGTAGACGGCATCACCGGCGCCACCATTACGTCCTTCGCCATCGGCAACATCCTCAACGACAGCGCGTCTGAGTGGGTGCCCGTGCTCGAGGCCAACCGGCAGGTCTTTGCGCAAGCGCCCGCGCAGGAGGGGAACCGAGGTGCCGGTGAATAAGGCGAGCAACACCGACGAGTTCGTGAAGGGCCTGTGGCGTGACAACCCGGTGTTCATCATGGTGCTCGGCATGTGCCCCGCGCTGGCCGTGTCGAACACCGCGCTCAACGCGCTCACGATGGGGCTGGCCACGAGCTTTGTGCTGCTCATGTCGGCGATATGCGTGTCTTCCCTACGGCACTTCATTCCGCGCGAGACGCGCATTGTCAGTTACATCTGCATCATCGCCAGCTTCGTGACGGCGGTGGACTACCTTCTGCAGGCGATCAGCCTCGAACTGCACAAGAGCCTGGGCGCCTTCATCGCGCTCATCGTTGTGAACTGCCTGATCCTGGGACGTGCCGAGGCGTTCAGTTCGCGCAACCGACTGGTGCCGAGCGTGATGGACGCGCTGGGCATGGGCGTGGGTTTCACCCTGGCGCTACTGTCGATCGGGGCTGTGCGCGAGATCCTGGGCGCCGGGTCACTCTTCAACGTGCCGCTGTTCCCGGACGGCTACCAGACGTGGACCGTGATGGTGCTGCCAAGCGGCGGTTTCTTCGTGACCGCGTTCTGGCTGGTGGTCGTGAACTGGATTCACCAACGGCGGGCACTGTCACCATGAGCGACCTGTCCCACTGGAGCATCTTCATCAATGCCGCACTGATAAATAACTTCGTGCTGGCGTACTTCCTGGGGCTGTGCCCGTTCTTTGGCGTCTCGTCAAAGCTCGATACGGCCGTGCGCATGGGCGGCGCCGTGTCGTTTGTCATGCTGGTGGCATCGGTGTGCGCTTACGGCATCAACCACGCATTGGAGCTTATCAACGCGCCGTACCTGCGCATTATTTCCTACACGCTCGTGATTGCCTCCACGGTGCAGCTTGTCGAGATGCTGCTGAGAAAGCTCAGCCCGCCCACGTTCCAGGCGCTGGGTATTTTCCTGCCGCTAATTACCACCAACTGCGCAATCCTGGGGCTCGCGTTGTTCCAGACCAATCGCGGGTACGGCTTCTCGCAGTCGGTGGTTTATGCACTGGGGGCTGGCGCCGGCTTTGCCCTTGCCCTCGTGCTGATGGCCGGCGTGCGCGAGAAGCTGGACCTGGCCAGCGTGCCCGCGCTGGTTAAAGGCACGGCCGCCGCGCTCGTGGTGGCCGGTGTGCTGTCGATGAGCTTCATGGGCTTTGCTGGGCTGGGGGCATGAGCGTGGTCCTGCAACTCTTGCTGGCGGCCCTTCTCATCGGGGTGCTCGCCGGCGTTCGCCACCTGACCGACATGCTGGTGACACGCAGCCGCCGGCGCGCGGGCTGCCCCGCGCCAGACTGCAGCGGCGCCTGTCATCGACACCCGCCGCCGGGGCCCCGCGCCAAACAACCATCCACTAAGAGGAGAGCTGCCAATGCGCCTTGAAGACTATCCGACGGAACCCAGCTACGAGGCCGTCGTAAAAAGCAGCGAGCCGTTAACCGACGAGTCGGCCGTGGTCGAGGTGCGCGAGCTCGTGCTCGAGGTCGACGCCGACAGCTTCGGCTTCGAGGTGGGTCAGAGCATCGGCGTGCTGGTGGAGGGGGAAAAGGATTTCGGCAGTCCGGTGCATCACCGGCTGTACAGCATCGCCGACAGGCCGGAAACCGGAGGCTCCGGTAAGAACGCCGTGACAATTGTCGTGCGCCGATGCAACTACACCGACGACTACAGCGGCGAGGAATATCCTGGCGTCGGATCAAACTACCTCTGCGACCGCACGCCGGGCGATAGCCTGACGATCACCGGGCCGTTTGGACTACCGTTCGAGGTGCCAGACGACCGATCCGCCAACCTGCTGCTGATCGGTCTCGGTACCGGCATCGCTCCCTTTCGCGGCCTGGTGCGCCACATCTATCACGACGTGGGTGACTGGGCAGGCAAGGTAACGCTGCTTTACGGCGCGCAGTCGGGGCTGGAATTGCTCTACATGAACGACAAGCGCAACGACTTTGCCCGCTACTACGATGAGGACACCTTCGAGGCAATCAAGGCGTTGAGTCCGCGGCCCAACTGGGCCGATCCCATCGCGTGGGATTACGCCATTGAAGACCGCGCAGAGGAAATCTGGCACCAGCTTTCGAAGGGCAACACGTATGTCTACGTGTCGGGGCTTCGGCAAGTCAGCGCGGCGCTCGACGAGGTGTTCAGCGCCATGTGCGGCTCCGCGGAAGTCTGGCAAAAGAAGAAGGCGGAACTCGTCCAGCAGGAGCGCTGGGTCGAATTGCTGTACTAGCTCGGGGCGAGGACGGCGCTACCTCAGGCATCGCCAGCGCCGTGCGCTAGTTCCCTGACTGACAGGAGCGGGGCAGAAAGCGGTCTTCGATGTCCGGACTCATGCAAAAGAAGGTAAACGTTCCGTTCAAATTCTCGAGCGACGGCGGCGTAAAGATGATGCGCCCGCCGGTAATGTTGGGACCGGCGGCAGGGGTCATCGTTACCGTGATTTCGCCCGTGCCTGCGGCCACCTCCACGGCGGAATACTCCCCACGCACCGAGCCCCGCCCAAGCTCCAGTTCGCGCAGGTCCATTGCGGACGGGTAGCGGCCGTTTAGCTGAACGAATTCTGCCACGGTGGTTTGCGCACCGGCGGCGAGTGTGAACGCCTCCGAAACCTGTGCCCGCTCCGTGTAGTCGCTGTAAGCGGGAACGACGATTGCTGCCAGCATCCCGCCGAAGAACAGCAGGGGCACGAGGAGCGCGACGGCGATGACTCCGCCGCCGTTGGGCGGCGGGGGATTGCCGTAGTCGTTCCTGCCGTGGGTGCCGGGAATGAACCAGAAGATGAGCGACACCAGCGGAATAAACATCAGTACTGCCAGCCAGCCGGTGGTATTGAAGTCATGACAGCGGCGTATTGTCCACATGATCTGGAGCACGAACATGGCAACCGTAACCAATGCCGTGTACGCCGTGTTCAAGATGCCCGCGCCAGCCTCTGTTGCACCGGTGACCAGCGTGGGAAGGGCAAGCAACACCGAGGCGAGCACGGTCGAACCGACGCCGTAGGCGATGTGGCGGACCCGGCCAAGTCGCCCCTGCGTGGAGAATAATTTGACGTCGCAGTACTGATCGCCAAGTGTCGGGTCGACGTTTGCTTCGGGCGTCCTGTAGGTGTTTTCTTCGGCTATGTCGCTCACCGTCAGTGCTGGAATTGAACGGGTGCCGGATCTTTCGCGGCTGGTGCCCGGAGCATAGCAGAACCAGGCCAGTTACCGGGCGCCGGCGGCCGCGGCTGCCAGTGCAGCGGTCACACGTTCTACGCTGTCGCCGTCGTTCTCATGAACGATCTGCTCGTCGCTCAAGCCCGCTCCGGGCACAGCCTCGAGCGTCTCTGCGACCAGTGCCTCGTCAGTCCGCTCGTCATAGATGAGCACTGTCCGGGGAAGCGCGCCCGAGCTCGCCAGCAGCTCCAGCTCGTAGGCGGTTCCCGCGCGATCGCGAGTGAAGCCGCGCAAGTCAAGCAGGATTACCGGCGCGAGGCCAAGCAGGCGTTGCACCGTAAGCTGCCAGGTGTCGTCCAGGCAGAAGAACTCATTGATGCGATAGCGTGCGTCAGGGTCGGCGCGCTGTTCCAGCCGGGTCAGGCGAACGGTCAGATCGTCGGCATCAAGGATGAACTGTTCGCGCAGGCGCCTGCGCAGAAACAGCAGAAGCTCATGAGGTTCCAGGTAATCCCTCGCAAGATCCGGTCCACCCACAAGGTGGATCGGCCCCAGGAATGACCAGCGATAGGTGACGTCGTCGAGCAGGCGGTGCGTGTCGCGGCGGCTCGAAAACACCCGCAAGAGGAGCAAGGGCTGCGGGGCAGCCCAGGGCTTGAGCCGTCGCAGCCGGCGCCCGTAGGCCACCGCGGCGAGCACCCAGGCCAAAACGATTCCCAGCGACCAAACGGAGAACATGACGTCGTCGTCATCCACGGTGGTGTCGATCGCGATAACCAGCACGATGATGAGCGACCACAGGCCGACCTGGAACTGGCTGTCGCTAAATGCGTTGCGCTCGTAGGCGTCGGTCAGGAAGCCAGTAAGCCAGAAACCGACCCGTGTCAGCAGCCAGGGCAGTGCGATCAAGAGCACCAGGCCGACCAGCGCCACCACGCCGGATTCGCAGGCCTCGGTGAAGGTGCCGATCGGGATAATGACGGCATACAGCGCGCCCAGAATGAAGAACATAAGCAGCGTCAATAACGGAACGACGTTGCGTATGCGACGCCCGATGATCGCGAGGTAGAGCAGCGCAACGGCAATGGCGCCTGTCGCGCTCAGGCTGACGCGATCCGCAACCGACATCGTCGTGTCGAAGGCGAGATCCTCCAGGATGAGCGCGACCAGCAGCGCGAACGGAACCATGATCCAGACGCGTTTGTTTTTAAGCGCGGACTGCATGATCAGCAGTGGCGTGATTGCGCCGACGGTTACGACCAGAGCGTAGACTGCGCTCAGCAGCCAGGCGCTCGGGGAGGCCAGGTCCTCATTGTCGAGAAACATCGCCGACACCGTCATTACAAGGCCTGCAATGACCGCGAAGACGGTGGCCCCGTGGCGAACCGCTTCGAAGGCGCCTCGAGCGCCTTGCGCTGCTGCGTCGATCAGGACTTGCCCTTCGCCGGCGAACGCAGTTGGACTTTCTGCTACCTTGCTCGGGTCGTCGGCGCCGCGCGACGGGCCGCTGCCCTGTGTGCGCATCAGCTTCTCGACACGGCGCTGATACCACCAGAGAACGAGCGGTGCGCACATCACAGCGAGGAAAAAGCTGAGCAGGAAGAGGGCGGCGAAGTCGCTGCTGTCGAACTCGAGCCCGGCCTGGTACAGGGCCTCGCTGAGGCAGGCCTGGTTCACCGCGGCCTCGGGCGTGAGCGGGGTGAGATTCTTGTCAAGGGCGGTTTGCCGCTACGCGCGCCAGCCATCGTCGTCATGGTCCAAGGCTAGCACGGTCGGCTGTCTGCCGCTGGTGACGCGGCGTTGTTCCTGCCGCGGGAGCCTGCTACCCGCCACAGCAGCGGAGCGCTCGAAGTAGAGTTGGCTGCTGGTGCCTGATTGTGAGGTGGTGAGGGATTCGGCCGGCGACATCGGGATTTTCGATACACGCGATGATCCTGACTGCGCCGCCAAACTGGTCACAGAGTTTGACATCAATGCTGAAAACTTGTTTGAAATGGCGAGCTCACGTCGTCGCGCTATGCACTCTCGGAATGCTGTGGTGGGCGTCAAGGCGATTCAGTGTGCTGACAGCGACTGGAGAGCTCCTGTCCGAGCGCGATATTCTCAAGGCCAAAGCTTCGCCGGTTTTGAAAGGTTGGTCTGTCTGGGTGAGAGCGACGAGCAGCTGGAAGATGCGTGTTGCCTAATCCGGGAGTTCCGCAAAATGCAATATACTCGTTAATGATGAATACTCGGAAAATACAGTGGTGGAGAATCGCGTGCCGAATTTGAATTTTATGCTGTTGGCGACCGCTTGGGGCCCTAAGTTCGGAGGCATAAACGCATTCAACATGGATTTTGCGAAAGGACTCGCCTCGTATCTAGCGGGAAGCGGTCGAGTCTTTTGCGCTGTCTTCAACCCAACCGGCGACGATCGTAGAGCTGCAGCCGATTATGACGTCACGCTTGTCGACATCGATCGACCCATTGACAGTCCGGGTTACGACCGGAGTTGGTCGTACGATGTCTGGACGAGCTTCAAGAGGAAGGAGCCGGATACTTTGATCGACTGGTGGGTCGGGCACGATGTCATCACAGGCGAGGCTGCTGCGGAGGGGCCAACGGTTGCGCGCCACGGCCGCTCCGCACTAATCATGCACATGAACTATCAAGACTATCAAGCCTACAAGAGTGGCATCGGAATCAAGGCCGAAAAAAAGACAAAGCAGCAGCGTAGTCTATTCAAGGTTGCTGACCGGCATTTTGCGAATGGCCCGCTTCTACGCGACGCTTTGCAAGACATATTACCGTCCAACAAAGGTGTAACGATGCTGGTGCCGGGCTTCGCTGCCGTACCGGTCGATCCACCTGACCACCGCCTTAGCCTGATTACATTCGGTAGGATGGACCGAGAAAATGACCGAATCAAGCAAGGTGCACTAGCTGTTGCTGGATTTGCTAGCGCCGTTCGTGAGTCGCATGAGCGCTCCGGCGGCCCCTCGAGCCTTAAGGAAAACCCTCGCTTTCGGTTGATCGGAATCACAGAGCCCGGCGGAGATGACGAGGAGGCTCTTCGCAAGCTCGCCGCAGACCGTGCCGGGCGACAGGTGAATCTCTTACCCCTACCGTTCGACGAGGCTCGCGAAGAAGTGTTGGCGGAACTCGGGCGCGCGAATTTGGCGCTGATGCTTTCGTGGCACGAAGGCTTCGGGCTAACCGGCTGGGAGGCGATTGCCGGGGAAGTACCGTTGATCCTGAGCCTACAAAGTGGACTCTGGAAGTTGTTGCAGGAATCGTTCGGCCAGCTCGCGAATGGCCTTGTAAAGACCGTGGACGTGCGCGGTCGTGAAGGCAGCGATGAGGCGAGCAACTTCCGGGCCGAGGATGAAGAGGATGTGAAGAACGTCATTCTCGATGTGGCCGCTGATCCCGCTTCGGCGCGGAAAGCTGCCGTAGAGCTGAAACAGAAACTTGCCGAAAAGCTTGTGTGCACCTGGGAGAATACCGCCAGGCAGTTCGTCGATGGCCTCGGCGGTCAGGTTAGTGAAGATCGCGAGAGCAAAGCCCGGTCGGCCGAACCGGTCCCCATCGCGACAAAAACACACATCATAACGATACCGACGACGGTGTGGCCTGGCACTCTTTCTGAGCGTATGCCGGCGAGTCTGATGCTTCGCCCGGAGAGCGGTATTGTACCCTTCCATCGGTCCCGCCATCGCGCTAGAGATGCAATTATCGATTGGGCTCTGGAGCCTGAACGGCCGCTGAAACTGCTACTCCAGACCGGTGAAGGCGGCTCAGGCAAGACTCGCCTCCTGATCGAGGTGTGCGAGCGATTGGTTCAGGCACATGACTGGCGGGCTGGTTTTCTCGGAGCTAGTGGTGCCACTCCGGGCGAATTGCAGCAGCTGTTCCATGACGGCAAGCCCTGCCTGATCGTTCTTGACTATGCTGAGACTCGCAGCGACCAGATTGTCAAGTTGGCGGCGACTGCTCTGCATTCAGGCGCCGATTCCCGCGTCCGCTTTGTGTTGCTCGCGCGGGACGGCGGTGATTGGTGGAATCGGCTGGCCGAGGCCAAGAGCATCGACAACGCAACCGCGGCAATTTTGCGTGATCCAGGGACAACTTCCGGGCCGCATGTTTTAGCTAAGGATGCGATCGCGATATCCGACAGAGAGGAGCTGTACGGGGAGGCATTAGCATGTTTCGCGAGAGCGATGGGGCGTGAGCAACCGGCGACTGCCGCCGTTGACCTGACTCACGATCAATTCGCCAAGCCGTTGTTCATCCACCTGGCCGCGTTGAGCGCGCTACAAAGCGAATCCAACCAAGCAGCCGGCGAGTTGCTTGGTGCAGTACTCGGGCATGAACGAGCATACTGGCGACAATTGTTAGCTGAGAGCGGGCTTGGCGAGGAACTGGAGGCTCCACTTGAGCAGGCGGTCGCTTTGTTGTCATTGGTCGGCGGCACTCGATCGGCTAGCGAGGCGAAACAGTTGCTCGAACGAACTCCGCGGTTGCATAGGCATACAGCCGAACAGCGTGACATGCTGTTCGATGCGTTGCGGCGACTCTTTGCGTTCGAGGGCGGGTTGGCTGGGCTGGAACCTGATCTCTTAGGCGAAACGCTGGTCGAGGCGGCCGTTGCGCGCGACGACGAACTTTTGGATGCGGCGCTGGGGGAAGACGCGACGTCGTCTCAGGCGCGGCAGGCCCTTACAGTGCTGACGCGGCTTGCGCGTCGTGTCCCTGCTACCAAGGCGATTTTGAAACGTGCGCTTTCCCGACACCTGGGACGCCGGGCATCCGACGCACGGCAGGTCGGTGAAGAGACCGGCGCACCTCTACCTGAAATTCTAGCTACTGTGCTACGCGAGGCGCCACTGCAGGAACAGAGGAAGGTGGTCAATGCATTGCGGCCACACATGCCGAAGGATTCGTCGAATCTTGGGGTGCTGAGCGTCGAGGTCGCGAGTCAGGTGGTCGCTTTTGCGGAAAGGCAAAAATCAGGGAATCCGCGTAAGCGTGATCGCCGCCAATTCGAGGCATTTTCGGGGCTGGCAATCGCGTTGCAATCGCGTGGACAGCACTCAGAAGCCGCTGATTTTGCAGAAAGGGCTCTCAATGCCGCACAGCGAGCATTTCGCGGCAAGGAATCGAGCAAGCGCGGTGAGCTTGCCACGTGGATGAATAACTATGCAGGTATTCTGCGGAACGTTGGTCGGTATGCGGAGAGTCTCGAGCGCGCCAAAGCGGCGGAGGCTATCTGGCGTGAGCTTGCCAAGTCCCAGCCGGACGCGTATCGGGCCGTCTGGGCGACGTCGCTGGCCAATCTGGGTAATTGCTACCACGACGTCGGTCGGTATGTAGAGGCCCTGGATCGGGCAGAGACCGCGGAGGCCATCCGGCGGGGGCTGGCTGAGTCGCAGCCGGACGCGTATCGGGCTGACTGGGCGACGTCGCTGGGCAATTTGGGCGGTCACTACAGCGACGTCGGTCGGTATGCAGAGGCCCTGGAGCGGGCCGAGGCGGCGGAGGCCCTTTGGCGCGAGCTGGCTAAGTCGCAGCCGGACGCGCATCGG
>JBCAXP010000052.1:0-18187 GCA_038533995.1 Pseudomonadota bacterium | reverse complement strand
AGCGAGACGTGTTCGAAGCGGTGTATGTGTCGGTTGTGGAAGAAACCATTGCTCACGCGCTGCGAGCGCGCACCGCCAGCGACTCCCCCCTGGAAGAACTTCTCGCGGCATGCAGCGCATGGCTGGGCTTCGTCCGCAGACCCGCGGTAGCGAAGATATTGCTGGACCAGGGTCCGCAGGTTCTCGGTTGGAAAAGAGCGCGCGATATCGAGGCAAAGTCCAGCCTGGCTCCCATGCGCGTCAGCCTGGAAAGGGCGCACAAGGCGGGTGAAATCGAGGTGCCGTCGGTCGAAGTAACCGCAGTGTTGCTCAATGCCTTGCTGGCGGAGGCTGCGCTTGTGTCTGCCTATCGGAAACCCAGGGTCTCGATCGCTGTGCTGGAAGCGTCAATTCGACGCTTTGTAGAAGGGCTTCGGGTTCGGTAGCAGCGCCGGGGCTTGCAGGGCAGGTTAACGCCGTTTAGCGGTAGCGCGCGTTGTGCTCATCAAGGCGCCGCTGCGCCACCGCTTGCACCCGCGGACTGCGATCCTTCAGCACCTCATAGCTGGACACCAATAGCTCAGTAGCTGCCACCTCTTCACCGAGCAGCGAAAGCGCCTCACCAAGCGCGTTCTCACTTTCCGGCTGCCGCTTGTGCGGCACCTCGCGAGCAGCAAACTGCGCCACGGACGCTTCCAGGAGCGGCCGCGCTTCTTCGACACGCCCGGTCGCCAGGTACACCTCGGCGAGGCGCAGCTTAACGTGCGCCCTGTGCGCGCTGCCCTCGGGTGCAGCGCCTTCGATAATTCGATGCGCTTCCAGCGCGTGCGCCTCGGCCTCCACAGTGAGACCCGCGTCCAGCTCGAAAAGCGCCTGGTTCAGCAACGCAATCCCCAGGAAAAGGTGATCGTCGCCCAGGCGCCGGCGGTAGATGCCAGCGGCCTCTTCGACCAGCGGCCAGGCCTCACTCGGACGCCGCTGGCCGCCGAGAATGATGGCGAGGTTATTGAGGCTGGTGGCCGTCGACGGATGGTCGGTGCCGAATACGCGCTTCTTGATGCCGAGCGCCTCGGTCAGCACCGCGACGCTTTCATCCACTTCGCCCCGGTCGAACAGCAGCGCGCCGTAGTTGGTGAGCGTCAGTGCAACGCCGGGATCGTCCGTGCCGCGTGCGCCTCGGCTGATGACCAGCGAACGCTCAAAGAGCTGTTTCGACTCTTCCAGCTGCCGTTGGGCGTGCAGCAGCGAAGCCAATGAATTGAGCGTGGATGCCAAGTTCGGGTGGCTGTCTCCCAGGGCGACCTCCTGGATCGCCAACGCTTCCCGGTACCGCGCTTCGGCCTGCGCAGGCTTATCCTGCTGGTGATACACCAGAGCTACGTTTTTGAGCGATTCGGCAACGCGGTAATGCTGCGGTCCCAGGGCTTCGCGACGGATGTCCAACGCTCGCTGCTGGTACTCCATCGCCGCTTCCGAATCCACGCGGCGCCGCGCCTGCACGCCGAGCTCTGTCAGCGCATCGGCAACGGCCGGGTGATTGGGGCCAAGCTGTTCCTCGCGAAGCGCCAGGGCTTCGCGAATAGTCGTGTCCGCCTCGTCGTAGTTGCCAAGCGCACGCAGCGCCGACGACAGCACATTGAGTATGTCTGCCGTTTCGAGAAGGTCAGGTGCTGGCTGCGCACGATGCAGTGCCAGCGCCTCGCGCAGCAGCGGTTCGGCCTCGGCGAAGTCCTGCATGGCGCAGCGCGCGGTACCGAGTGCGCCCAGGCTTTGTGCCACCTCGAGAGAGTCGTCGCCAAACTGTTCGCGGTGCAGCGCCGTTGCCCGTTCCAGCGCGTCGACCGCTTCGTCAAAATTGCCGAGCTTGTTGTGCACGTTGCCCAGCACTGTCAGCATTTGTGCCTGCAGTTTCGGCTGGCCGGCGAGCTCGGTGTCCACCCGCTGCGTGCCGGTCGCCAGCATTTCACTGACGGTGAGGCTTTGCCCGCGCGCAGCATCCGGGTCCGACAACGCCAGCAGATCGAGGGTAAAGTCTCGGAGCTGCGAGGCGCGCCGCGCTTCCTCGGCGGCGACACCCGCCTGCCAGCTCGTGCCGGCGATGCCCGCGAGTAGCGCCAACAGCAGCAGCACCGTGGCGGCAACGCCGACCGTGTGGCGTTGTATGAACTTTGTCATTCGGTAGCGCACGCTGTCGGGTTGCGCGGCAATGGGCAGCTTGTTCAAGTGCCGCTCGACATCCGCGGCAAGCTGGCCCGCCGAGGCGTAGCGTCGCTCGGGCTCCCGGCGCAGCGTCATCAGCACGATGTTGTCCAGGTCTCCGGACAGTCGCTTCGACAGCCGGCGCGGTGGCAACTGGCAGCGCGCGCCGGTTGATGCAGTGACCGCGCTGCTGGGTTTCGGCGGCGCCGTTTCCGACAGCGCGCTGGCCGTGCCGCTGCCGGTCGTGTTCGTGGCTGGCGAGGTACCAGTGAGCAGCCGGTACAGCAGCAGTCCAAGCTGGTAGATGTCGGACGCGGTGGTGATCGGCTCGCCGAGAATCTGCTCGGGGCTTGCATACTCGGGCGTAAGCGCGCGCATCGCGGTGCGTGTGGGCTCGCCGTCAGCGCCGTCGGTGTCCAGAAGCTTTGCGATGCCAAAGTCCAGCAGCTTCGGCGTGCCACGTGCATCGACCAGGATGTTCGACGGCTTGATGTCACGATGCACAACCAGGTTGTTGTGCGCGTGCTGCACGGCGCGGCAAATCGCAACGAACAGTTGAAGGCGTTCGGAGACCTTGAGTTCGTGCTCGTCGCAGTAGTTTGTGAGCGTGATGCCCTCGACGAACTCCATGGCGAAGAAGGGCTGACCGTCGTCTGTGATGCCGCCGTCCAGCAGCCGGGCGATGTTCGGGTGACTGAGCTGCGCGAGAATCTGGCGCTCGTTGAGGAAACGGCGCTCAACTTCATCGCTGTCCATGCCGCGCTTGATGAGCTTGAGCGCGACGCGCTGGTCGAACTGCCCGTCGGCGCGGCGCGCCACGTACACCACGCCCATCCCTCCCCGGGCGAGCTCGCGCTCGATGCGGTAGGCGCCGATGGCTGTACCGGCGACGTCCGGCTCTGCCGCAATGCCCAGGGTGGCGGCCACCCGGCCGATGTTCATAGGCTCAAGAAACCCGGCGTTCGCATCGTAGGCCTCGAGCAGCGATTCGAGTTCGGCGCCGGCATCGCGGTTGTCTTTCCGTACGCCGGCCACAAAGGCGTCTCGCGCAGCGCCCGACAGCGCCACCGCTTCCTCAAACAGCGTCATCAGTGTTTGTACCGAAGAATCCGGCCGGGTATCCACGGCGCGTATCAACCGTTCAGCGAGCGATTGAGCCAAGTGCGCGCAAACACCCAGTCGCTCTTCACGGTGCGTTCCGATACACCCAAAAGATCGGCCGTTTCCCCGACCGTCATGCCACCGAAGTAGCGCGCTTCGACCACCCTCGCCTGCCGCGGCGCAAGCGCGGCGAGCTTCTCCAGCGCCTCGTCCAGTTCGATGAGCTCGTCCACGAGCACCGCCGGTTCATTGGACGCGTCCAGCGTGACCCGCTGCCGGTTACCCCCGCGCTTGTGCCGATGCTTGCGGCGCGCGTGATCAACGAGGATGCGCCGCATGGCCTGGGCCGCGGCGCCGAGCAGGTAGTGCTTGTCGTGGGCTGAGACTTCCCGGGAGCCGGACAGTCGCAGGTACGCCTCGTTGGCGAGCGCAGTGGGATTCAGCGTGTGCCCCGGGCGCTCGCCGGCCATCTGGCGGCGCGCCAGGGTTTTAAGCTCCTCGTAGAGCAGCGGCACGAGGCGGTCGACCTTGTTGGCCTGATTCGGCTCTTCGAGGATTGTGGCAATAGCCTGTTCGATCTCGTGGTTGGCCACGCTGCACACCTCTTTCGCCTGAGGATACAACGAAATGCTGCGCGAAGCGGCGGACCGCCGGGTGGCCGGGGTCCTTCCATCGAAAACGAAAAAGCCCCGGCCGCGCGGAAGCGCGGCCGGGGCAGGCGCTGGCCAAGTGGCGTCACGGTACTGTGCCGCTTGGCCCGGGCGGGCCGAAAAACGATGCCTTCATCAGGCCGAGGTCGGCGAAGTTCACCGATCCGTCACCGTCGAGGTCGGCGTCGGCATCCGCCGTGAAGAACACCGCTTTCATTAACCCTAAGTCCGAAAAGTTGATGTTGCCGTCGTTGTTGAGATCAGCGTCACACAGGTTGCCGTAGCCATCGCCGTTGGAGTCGGTCTGGTCAGGGTTAGCGACGAGCGTGCAGTTGTCGGCACTGTCGGCGATGCCGTCGCCGTCCCCATCGACCTCCAGGGTTATTGGCGGCAGATCGACATTCAGACTGGTATCCGACAAATGCACACCGGTAATTACCTGGCTCGCATAGCCCGGGCGGGAGATATGCAGGTCATGCGTGCCCAGCGGGATTTCCCGCAGATCGAACTCGCCGGTGAAGCCCGTGTAGGTGGGCTGCAGATCGTTCAGCGCCTCGATACGAATGAGCGTGCCGGCGAGATCTTCAGGTGGATTCAGGTTGACCAGGCTGCGGATTCGCCCCAGCTCGAACCAGGGACGCCAGATAATCTGCGCGTGGTAGAGAGATGACTCGTTGAGCGCCGCGTCCCGGAACCGGGCCGCTACCGTGGCGGGTTCACCGGGCGCCGACACACTCACGGTCCACGGCACTTCGGCAGCGAACGGCTGCCACACCGCGCCCGTCAGATCGTTATTGCCAATCTGCATTTCGGTGGCATCGCTGCTTGCCATGAGGTTTAGCGTGACGCTGCTCGTCGACGTGAACCGCGCGCCCTGGTTGATCCGCACACTGCCGATAGGCGGCAGCGGGTCGGCCTTGGGCGTGCCGCTGAACACGTGGCTTGGCACACTCAAGCTGCCGTTGAGGTTGTCGGCCTGCACCTTGTAGAAATACTCGACGCCGTTCTGCAGGCCACTGTCGTGGTACAGCCCGCCGTTGGATTTCGCATTGAACGTGGCTACCAGGGCAAACGGTCCATTCGCACTGGTGGAGCGCAAAAGGCGAATGTTGCGGTACGCGCTGCTTACCGGATAACGGATGAGGTTAGCCTCCGGAATCGGCTGCTTGTCGCCGAAGTACAGGTGGTCGAGTTGCCAGTTGATCACCTCGACGTCGCGCGGTATCGGCAGCGCATCGTCACCCGGGTCGAACGGGTTCGCGCCGCGCACCACCTCTGACCAGTCGGATTCGCCGCCGCGATCCGTATCCGGATTGCACGGGTTCAGGCCGAGGTTCCATTCGTCACCGTTCGACAGGCCGTCGCCGTCGCTGTCCTGGTCCACGTCGTGGTCGTCGCGGTCGATGCAGGCGTGCAGATCTTCGAACAGGTTGGGCATGCCATCGTCGTCGTTGTCGGGCGACGGATCCTCGGATTCGAACACGCTGAACGCGCCTTTGCGAATGCGATTGAAGGTCTGCCCGCGATTGTCCTTTCCGCTGGCCCGAACCACGATGCCGTAGCTGCCATTGGTACCAAGGCCGGGAATATCGGGGAGAAACACCTGCGCCGCCTGCGTGGTGCGCGTGTAGAAGTTGGCGTACACGCCGTCGCCGGGCTGGCCGTCGCCGTGCGCGCCGTCGTCGAACAGCGGCAGGTCGATAAGCGTACCGTCCGGGTGACGTACCTCTGCGCGCACTTCGGCGTTTTTCACCAAGCCCATGTCATCGAGCAACACCGCCGTAATCGGTTGCTCGAGACCGCGAAGGAAGCTCGCGCCCTGGTCGATGGCGAACGGGTCATCGATGTACTGCGCAAAGAACACGTCGAGGCTAGCGCCCTGCAGGTCGCGGCCGGCCAGGATGCCGATGTAGTCCGTCCCGTTCGGTCCGCCCGTCACCGACACGGTCCACGTGCCTGCCGTCAGCGCGCCAATGTGGTAGGTCCTGTGAGTGGCGCCCGTGAACACGCGCGCTCCAAGCACACCGTCTTCCACCTTTTCACCATTTGGCCGGCGCACAACGATACCGTCAGGCGAAACGGACGTGTTGTCCCAGTTGATGGAGACCGTGGCCTCGTCGATGCCGCCTTCGGCCACCACTATGGTGTGGTCAGTGGAGGAAAACGCGCCGGCGCTGTCGGCCACGTCCCACAGGCGTTCATGGTTCTTGATGGTCTCGCTGGACGCGGCGTAGATGTCGGCCAGCTCGTTGGCCACGGACAGGGAGCCGCCGGCGCGGCTTGCACGCAGCTGTCCCGTGTCGACGTAGTAGTACTGGCCGCCGGTTTCTTCAGCGATGTCCTGCAGCAACACCTGGTTGGCGTCAGGGCCGAGCGCGATCGTGTTGATGTGGATACCCGCCTGCTTGACGGCGTCGCGCACGTGCTCCCAGCGCAGATTCTCGTTTTCCACGCCGTCGCTCAGAAGCACAATCCAGTCCTCGCCCAGCACGCTGCCGTTCGCGGAGAACTGAATCAGCGCCTTGTCGATGCCGTCGCCAATGGACGTGAACCCGTCGGCAACCAGGTTGCCCAGGCGGTTCTGGATGTCGCCCCTGTGAACACCATTAAGTTCGTCGAGATGCACCTGCAGCGTGGCGTCGTCATCCGGTTCGCTGTCGTTGCCGGCGAACGTCACCAGGCCCATCTTGTCGACTTCACGGCCAACGTCTGCAAACAGGCTGGCAGCATTCACCGCCGCGTCCAGCGACGGCGATTGCGCCGGGTCGGCCATGCTGCCGGACGTGTCCAGCACGAGCATCTGGTCGAAGAACTTCTCTTCGTAGCTCACGGCATTCGGCTTGAAGGCACCGAGGCCGCCGAAGTTTACGTAGAGGTCGTAGGTATTGCTGTTGGGCTTCTGCGGCGCGCGCACCACCAGCCAGTACTCGCCCTGCACCTGCAGCCCGGCAATTACCTGCGCCTCATCGTCGAAGTTGAAGTTATCGCCCACGTACACCTCGAAGTCGCCGGGCTGCAGGCCCAGCACGGTGGGTGCGCCCAGCGACTGGGGTCCGCTGACGACCGTGCGGATGATGAAGTCCTGCGGTGCCTCTGCCGGACCCACGTAGGCCTTGTACTCATCGTCGGGCAGGCGCACCTGCATTGTCGACAGGCCGCAGTCGAACTGCCAGGTAACCTCACCGCCCTCGTCGCGACCGGTCAGCACCATTATCAGCTTGTCGATCGGGTCATCCTCGGACGACTGGATGAACGCCACCGAGTTTTCCTTACCCGCGCCGCGCACCAGGTGACGTACTTCACCCTGGTCGTTAACTGCAAGCACCGCGAAGCCAACGTGCGCGCCCTGCGAGCGCCAGCCAGACACAAAGCGGCTGCTCGTGCAGGGCGTCACGATGTTCGCCTCCGCATACATCGCACCCCAGCGGGACACGTCCGTGATGCCGCTGATAAACGTGGGAATGTTGCCGGTCCAGTCGCGAATCACGCTGCGGTAAACCAGGCCGGCCGACTCATCGATGTACTGGTACTTGTCGGCGTCGGGCACGAGACTCAGGTCAAATTCGCGCGCCACGTTGGCGATGGCGAAATCCTGGAACCAGTCGCGCAGGGTCGCGCCGGGCTGCGTCTCGCGCATTGTGCTTTTCAGCGTGGCGGCAAAGTCGATGGCCGCGTCCTCAGTCGCGGCCTCGGCGTTTTCCCAGAAGCGGCGCAGGAAGTCGATGCCGACCTGCGGCTCCAGCGATGTGGTACCAAACTGCTCTGTCAGGTGTTTCCACGCGAGCGCGCTTTTGTACCCTGTTTGCCAGAAATCGCGGTTCGGATTGGCCAGGTACTGGTTGGCCTCGCCGTGGAACCAGCTCATCGGGTTCGTATCGAGGTCTGTGTAGATCATGTCCTGCATCAGGCGCGCGGTACCCTCCACCGGCGTCTGGCCCCACGTCGTCCAGTTGTCCGCATCGATATAGGCAAACTGCACGTGGTGAAACAGCTCGTGTCCCATCACCGAGCGGGTGTTTGCCTCCGGACTCATGCAATAGACTGTGCTCGGCATGAGGATGGCGTCTGCCGGCGCCGAGCCGTTGTCGCAGTCTTCATCGTCGTGCACGCCGCCCTCCGCGCAGTCGTACACCCAGATTTGCGGTCCGTCGTCGGGTGGCCCGTAGCCGTCGAAGTCCGGCGCCTTGAAGCCGAGGTTCGTCAGCCCAAGATGGAAACCAGGTGGACTGCCGGGCATGTCAACGCCGCCGTCCACTGCCTGGATCATGTCGCTCGCTATCGGCGGCGGCAGATAGTTCAGGTTGTCGCCCGGCAGCGGGTTGGCGCAGTCATAGGGCGGCGCCACCCGGTAGGCAAGCTCGTAGCCCAGGTTGAGGGTCTTGATGTACGACAGCGGCAGCTCGAAGTGATCGGCGCTTGCCGGCGACCCTGCCGTGAGTATCGTGAGCGCAGCCAGCCACGCCGCTACTGAAGGAATAATCGGTGCCGCGTGCCGGCCCGCCCGGCGGTGATGCGTCGGTTTCATGGTGTGCTCCCTGGTCTTTGCGCCCTGTCCCTGGTGCTGGTTGGCCCACCGACAAACGGCGGGGCATTACCAGTACCTGCGTCAGTGACGGGAAAAGGGGGCAATGGGCGGGCGCCAGGGCGCCCGGGCCGCACACGATTTGCTTATACGTACAGCCCGTCGATAACCGGGAAGCCGGGCTTGTCCCACACATCCGTTACGCATTCCGCTTCCCAGGCGAGAAAGTCCGCGTCACCAAGCAGGGTCTCGACGTAGCGCTGGCACACCTCGTCAAGCGGCACGGAGTAGGTTCGAAACCGCGTCGCAACCGGCGTGAAAAAGGCGTCGGCGATGCAACGCTCACCGAACAGCCACGGCCCTCGCGAGCCGTGCCGCGCGCGGCACTCATTCCAAAGGTCGGCCATGCGGCTGAGATCCCGCGCAGTATCCTCCGGCCACTCCTGACCGGGGCATCGACGCTTGATGTTCATGGCCTGGTCACGCCGGATACCGCCGAAGCCGGAGTGCATTTCAGCGGTAACGGACCGCGCCTGGGCGCGCACGGCAGGATCTTGCGGCCAGAGTGACGGCACCTGCTCTGCAGCCCATTCGGCGATCGCCAGGGAGTCCCAGATCACCAGATCATTCACATGCAGTGCGGGCACAGTGCCGCTGGGAGACACCTGCTTGACCTCGACGATCTCGCCAGTGCCATAGCCGGGCTGGTCCAGCGGAATGAAGTGCTCGGCAAACTCAAGGCCGGCCCAGCGCAGCACGAGCCACGGCCGAAGTGACCACGAAGAGTAGTTCTTGGGCCCGATGTACAGCGTGTTGGTCATCTTTCTGACTCCCTGTGCAAAAACCGGCACCAGCCTGCCGACTTAAGTTAGAACGAATAGCCGATAGAGGTGGTCGCGGTGTAATCGCTGTTGGCCGCGCCGGTCGGCGGGTCGCTAAGGTAGGAAAAGCCTACGCCCACTTCCAGGAACAGGTCCTCCACGATCTCCCGTCGCAGGCTCAGGTCAGACTCTGCGCGGTACTGACTCAAATCATCAAGCAGCGGAAACACGAGAGCGGTGAAGTTAAACGTGGCTTCCGGAGTGAGGCTGCGATGCAGGTACCGAAACTCGATACGCCCTTCAGCCTCCGTCGTATCGTCATCTTCACCGACGAACTTGGACCGGGCGCCCTGCAACCCGGCGGCCAGAGACAGCTGGTTCTGATTCGTCTGGATGAAGTAGCGCCCCAAGGCGCCACCGGCGGAAAAACGCGACACGATGCCCAGCTCGTCGTTCTGTTCGAGGGTGGTAAACCAGTCAGTGAACCACCGGTTGGGGCGGAACCGCTGGTAGTTCGTGCTCAGGCTTTGCCGGGCGGTGGTTGGCTCGCTCGGCTGGTCGGTAATTGCCGAATTCAGGCGCAAGCCAACGAGGTACTCACGGGCGCGGTAGCTCACGTCTCCCGACACGTTCAGCGTGCTGACGCTGCTAGACTTCTGCGTCTGGAAGCCAAAAGAGAACGCGCCGTCCAGGCGCTCGAGAAAACTTTCGCTGACTTCGATTGGGGTGATGCGCACAACCCGCTGCGCCGAAACCTCTTCCTCGCGCGTCCTTGTCTTGATGCGCACACGGTACTGATCGGAGGGCTCCAGCAGCTCGCCAAAGTAACGGGTGCCGTCCGCAAGTTCGATCTGCAGGTCCTGTTTGCTGCGCACGGTCACGACGTCTTCCCAGTCGATGGTCACCGTGCCCATGGAATCTGTGCTGTACCGCAAGGCGCCGAACTCCAGCGACTTGACCTCGCCGGTTACCAGGTTGCCGTTGACCAGTTCGACCTCGTCGGTCTTTTCCGCGTGGGCGGCCGCCGACAACAAACAGGCAACGACGACAATTGGCAACGTGAAGCTATGGCGAACCATGGGCATGGGTTTTCCTTGAACGTGAGACACCGGGTGGGCTGCCTGGCCACGACGGCCGGGGGATGAAAGCGTACCCGCAAAGGTTTTGATGGCAAATGATACAAGAACGCCGCTTCTTTGCGTCGCAACGACCAAGATTTTGGCTACAATAGACGCCCCGGGACGCTGTGGGGCGCGGCTGGACACGCGCTGGGAACACGCTGCCCTCAAAACCCATCACGATGCTCATTCCCATGGAGAACATGACAATGGCCACCACCACGACCCGTCTGCTGACCGTGTTGACCCTGTGCGCCGCTTTGTGCGCCTGCGCCGCTGGCTTCAAGACCACCGTCGATCACGACAAGGATCACGACTTTACCGTCTACAAGACGTACGCCTGGATTTCCGACAACCCCATGATCGTTGGCCCGACCACCAACGTGCCCAGCCCGCTGCTTGAGGGCCAGATCATGAAGGTGATCGAGACGAGCATGAATACGCGTGGCTACCGCAAAGTGGATGAACCCGAATCGGCAGACTTCGCCGTGTCGTTCACTGTGGGCTCCCGCGAGGAAATTCGCATCGACTCCTACCCGGCCACGTATTCCGCGTACGGCTACCCGCGCGGCCGCTGGGGCGGCATGTACTACGGCATGGGCACAGAAACCACCGTGCGCCAGTACGACAAGGGCATGCTCGCCATCGACGTGTTTGACGTTGCCGAACACCGACCGGTATGGCACGGCGTGGCCACCAAGAACATCACCTCGTCTGACCGCAAGAACCGTGATGAAACCATCCAGGCCGCGGTGGACTCGATTCTGATCAGTTTCCCGCCGCTGTAGTTGCCGGCGAGCGCGCAGGGACGATACGGCGCGGCACTTGCCGCGCTCTGCGCGCTTTTTTCGACGGGCGCCCGGTGCGGTGACGCGCCGGGGCTCGCACCCTCCCTGCCGCCGTACCTGGACGGCGGCATCCAGCTTGTTCTCAGCAACGACTTTCTTGGCCGGGGCGGCTCGGTCGATGATTTTCGCACCCAGCAAATCACGCTCGCGGCAGACCTGTCGCCCGAGTGGTCCGTGCTCGTTGACCACAGCATTCTCACAATCGACAGCACCTCCGCCGTCGGCCGGGTGGACCAGCTCTCGGCCTCGCTTGGCCGGAAACTCTTTAGCCGCAAGGGAAGCGGCTTTGTTGACCGCATAGTTGCCGGTGTGGGCGTTCGCGGCACAGGCGACTTCGACGGCGAGCGCATGCAGAACGGCTTTCACCGGCTCGTCGGCAGCGACATCGATTCGCTGCCGTACACCGGTGAGGAACGCACGGACCTCACTGCCTGGTTTGACGGCAATCACTACCGAACCATTCACGAGTTCTCATCCTGGCACGCCGGCTACTGGCTGCGCGCCGCCTCGCTTGTTACCAGCGACGGCCAGTGGGACAACACGGCCGCGGCGTATGCCGTGATGAGCCGGCACTCGCTGGACGTGTGGCTGGGCGTGCGCGGCGACTGGCGATCGGGCTACGACCGTTTCGTTACGCGCGAGACCGCGGCCGCCGAGCAGGACGGCGCGCTGGTGCTTGGCGCGCGCTTCGGACCGGTGGTGCTGGAAACCGTGCAGCAGTTCAGCAACGACGCCTCCTTTGGCCAAGTGCGCTTTGTGTCCGGAGTCGCCGGGGAGGCGGACGGCGCCCCGGCCGCGTTCTCTGCCGTGGAGCTCAACGTGCTGCTGCCGAGCGTGCAGCTTCGCGCCGCGACGCGCTGGCGCCTGTCTCGGGACAACGCTGAGGCAGGTTGGCAGCCCTCGCTGACGCTCGGCGCATCGTACGGCGAACCGCAGTATCGCGACGATACGAACCTGTTTATTCGCAGCCGGCAGGTGGATCTCGGGCTGGAGTTCGAACGGCCGCTCACTTCCGCCAGCGACAGCCTGTCGGCCTTTGTGTCGGTGGGCGCCGGCTATCGCGACGAACGGGCAGAGAGCGAGGCAACCCCGGTTACCAGTGAGGAGGGGTCACCGGCCGTCTCAGCGACGGTCGCGCGACCGGTGGCCACTCTCGGCGCAGGCCTTCGGGTGCTGGCCGGACGGCCGGGGAGCAATTGGCGCTTTCGGCTGCAGCTTGGCGCCCTGTCTCGCCTGCCGCTGGATGACGCACAAGTGCAGGCCGGCTTTACCACCCTCACCATGCAGCGTCCGGGCATCGACGCGGCCCTGGGCTTTTCCTTCGATTACCGCTGAGCGGCGCGAACTCAGAAGTTGGCGCTGACGTAGAGCTTGGGACCAAACTGGGTGAGCGTAAGGTTTTCGTCCGCCCGCTCGTCGGCGGCATCCAGGGCAAGCCGAAAGTAGTCAAGGCCCAGACCAACGCGCACCGTGCTGCCAAAGCGCCGGTCCACGCCAAGGCTGACCTGGCTCATCACACCGTCGTACCGATCAAACTCCATCGCGAACACAAACGCGTCTGCCTCGACGGTCCAGTGCTCGCCCAGCGTGACCGAACCGCGAGCGCCGAGCGTCGGCAGCGTTGCATCCAGGTTCAGGCTTTCCTCGCCGGGCACCTCCGAATCAGTGATGCCGGCGTTGAAGTTCACAAAGCTCAGTCCGACAGCGAGACTGAGCTCTTTCTGCTCGTCGCGCATCAGCGAGTAGGAATAGGCGGTGCGTATCAGTGAGATGTCCAGCTGCGTGTTCAATGAGGAGCCGGCTGGAAACTCGCGGCCGCCAAACGTCACGTCCTGATTGAGCTCGGTCGACGAGCTGCGCTCGAGTTCAAAGGCGGTGAGTTCCAGGCGATGGTAGTAGCCCAATCGCACCCGCGCGTCGAACTGGAACACCGACTCCTCGTCTGACACGTTCAGTGCGTCTTCAGCATTGACCGTCTGCGCCTGTGCACCGGGCGATGGCGTACGGGTGACGTCGGTATCAAGGCTGCTGTTGGTTATGCTCGCACGCAGCTCCAGGCCCCGTGAGGCAAGGTCGCCACGGCGCTCGCGAGTCTGGAAAAGGCTCGCATTGTAGGCAAGGCCCACGGTACCCGACCACTGGTGATCACGGTCGATGATAGGGCTATCCCGCACCGCCTCGTCCAGAAATTCCACCGCCAGGCTTGTCGACAGCAGCCATCGCGGCGACAGCTCGTAGCCGAGCTTGAAGCCGGCCTTGAGCTGGCTGACCTCGCCTGGCGCGTACTGAGGCAGGGTTGGCGTCGATTCTCGCTCGGACACGCCGAAATAGTAGTTGCTGTAGTCGTCGGAGAAATGCGTCATCCGCACGTAGGGAACAAAGAAACCGCGCGAATGATCGATGGGCAGTGAGAACTCCAGTTCTGTTGTGAAGCCGTCGTGCCGGTTGGGGGCTTCCCAGTAACTTCTGAGCTGCAGGTGCACCGGCCAGCCCCGCCAGCCAAGCAGGGGCCCGGCTTCGACGACCCAGTCGCGATCTTCGAGCACTGGACGGTCGTCGCCGTCGGCGGCTCCCGGGCCGCGCGTCTGAATGCGCCCCAGCACGCCAAACTCCCACTGGCTGTCGGTGACGTACCGCAGGCCGAAATTGCCATCGGTGATGGTCACGATGCCGTTGGTCAGCGCCGGGTGCTGAAAGGTTGTCAGGTAGGGATACAGGTAGACGTTGTTGCCCGCGCCGATGTACGGGTTCTGGCTCGCGCTGAAGGCAACGCCAAGTGCATAGTCGTTGAGATCGACATCGCGCAGCTTGCCGAGCAGGCCTTCGGCGTTGCACGGCTGGCACGCCAGCGCGGCCGCCAACGCCAGCAGGCTGCGCGCGTTGGGAAACACGGCCGGCGACCTCAGTAGATGCGGCCGCCGATCGACACGCTGGTGCCGAAGCGCCCGGGCCCGCCGTAGCCGTTGTATGAGCTGTAGCCCACGCTGCCGTACACCCGCACGTTGTCACAGCCATTGAGCGACACGCTCACGGCAACGACAACAGCAATCTTCAACAGCCGGCTCACCGTCGGTTTCAGTGTATTGCGTCTCACATTGTCTCCTCGTCGTTGCTGTTTTCCGGGGGCCACGTCTGCACCGCGATGCCGGCGCCGGACGGCCCGGCGATGAACGCCACGGTGCCCCCCAGCGGCCGGGGCTGCGCCTCGACGAGAATGCGCCCACCCAGGTCATTGGCCCGCGCAGCGGTTGCGGCCGGATCGGCCACGCGGATGTAGCTGACCCACACGGGATCAAGTCCCTCCAGAGGGTTGTCCATCATGCCGGCCCGCGCTGTCTCACCAGCCTTGAGCAGCCGGTAACCGGCTTCGGCGCCCTCATCGGTGTAGACCGACGATTCCAGCCCGGCCACCGCACCGTAAAACTCATCCGCTCCGGCAACGTCCGTAGTCCATAGTTCGTCCCATAAAAACCCGCCGACCGTCGGCTCGGCGTCCGGCGGATCGCCATCACGGGTTTGCAGGAAGCCAAGCAACGCGCCCTGCCCGTCTCGAAGCACGGCCACCGTGCCACGCTTCTGAAGATCGGTTGGCGGGGTAATCACCGTACCGCCCTGCTTCTTCGCCTCAGTCACCGCGACGTCGATATTCGCTACCGACATCAGCACGATCCACTGGGACACATCGTCGCGCCCGTTAAGCGCGACGGTATCGATCATGCCACCGATCAGTTTTCCGTTGTGGCGGATGAGCGTGTACGACGTGTCTTGCTCAAGGCCCGAAGCCAACCCCACGCTCTCGAAGGTCCAGCCGAAGAGCTCTCCGTAAAAACGCTGCGATGCCGCAGGGTCGTTGGTGAGCAGATCGCGCCACACCACCTTGCCCGGCAAACGCTCGCCGGAAGCCGTTTCCGTTACGGCCGGCAGGTCGATGGCAATCGTAGTACAGGCGGCAGCCGCCAGCAGTGTAAACACGGCGAGAAAAGCGTTGCGTCCGGGCATGAAACCTCCACGTAATGTGTCTGGCGATGGTACACGCCCAGGGTGCACTGCGCACGCATGGTGCGTGCCGCTTCGCCCGGTACCTCACCGCAGACAGCGGGGCGCCGCGTTGTCATTTGGGTGAAGGTTCTTTCAGTGTATTATCCGTGTGCTGATCAGCCCGGCATGGACCGCACAATTCCCCGTAGCGTCTGCCTGCCGGCAAAACCATTCTCCATTGACGGGAGTAACGCTTCTATGAGTTCCACGTACTCACACACCCGGCGCGCCCTGCGCTGCTGCGCCCTGGCGCTGCTTGCTGGCATTGCCAGTATCGGCACCGCTTTCGCCCAGGACAAACCCAACATCCTGGTGGTCTGGGGCGATGACATTGGCTGGTTCAACACCAGTGCGTACAACCGCGGCATGATGGGCTACCGCACACCAAACATCGACCGAATCGCCGAGGGGG
The DNA here is from genome assembly GCA_038533995.1 of Pseudomonadota bacterium. Classification (GTDB taxonomy): domain Bacteria; phylum Pseudomonadota; class Gammaproteobacteria; order Steroidobacterales; family JBCAXP01; genus JBCAXP01. The sequence continues at coordinate 2,499 of JBCAXP010000052.1, read as the reverse complement.
GCGCGGTGTTCACCGACTGGTACGGCCAGCAAAGCTGCACCGCCGGCCGTGCCGCGTTTGTGACTGGTCAGAGCCCGTTCCGCACCGGCCTTCTGAAAGTCGGCCTGCCCGGCGCGAAGGAAGGTCTTTCGGAGAAAGACCCGACGATTGCGGGCCTTCTGAAGAACCACGGTTACATGACCGCGCAGTACGGCAAGAACCACCTTGGCGATCTCGACGAGCACCTGCCGACCAACCACGGTTTCGACGAGTTCTTCGGCAACCTGTATCACCTCAATGCCGAGGAAGAGCCGGAGCACGCGGACTATCCGAAGGACCCGGAGTTCCGCAAGAAGTTCGGTCCTCGCGGCGTGATCAAGTCGAGTGCTGACGGCGAGATCCAGGACACCGGCCCGCTGACACGCAAGCGCATGGAAACCGTTGACGAGGAAGTCACCGCCGGCGCCATCGACTTCATGGAGCGCGCCGCGGCCTCAGAGAAGCCGTTTTTCCTGTGGTGGAACTCCACACGCATGCACGTGCACACCCACCTGAAGCCGGAATCCGAGGGCGTCACCGGCCTTGGCATCTACGCCGACGGCATGGCTGAGCATGACGGTCACATCGGTCAGATTCTCGACAAGCTCGAGGAACTTGGCCTCGCTGACAACACGATCATCATGTACTCGAGCGACAACGGTGCCGAGGTGTTCACGTGGCCCGACGGCGGCATGACGCCGTTTCGCAACGAGAAGAACTCCAACTGGGAAGGCGGTTACCGCGTGCCCACGCTGATCAAGTGGCCCGGCGTCATCGAGCCCGGCTCGGTGTACAACGACGTGTTTTCGCACGAAGACATGCTGCCGACGATCATGGCGGCCGTTGGCGAGCCGGACATTAAGGAGAAGCTGCTGAAAGGCCACCGCGCGATCGGCCGCAACTACAAGGTGCACCTGGACGGGTACAACCTGATGCCATATCTGTCCGGCGAAACCGACGAGGCGCCGCGTAAGGAGTTCTTCTACTGGACCGACGACGGCCAGCTCGCCAACCTGCGCTACGACCGCTGGAAGATGGTGTTCATGGAGCAGCGCGCTCATGGATTTTCAGTGTGGGAGGAGCCCTTCGTGACGCTGCGAGTGCCCAAGCTGTTCGACATGCGCGGCGACCCGTTTGAGCGCGCCGACCATGAGTCAGCGAATTACGAGTACTGGCGCTTTAATCGCGTGTACCTGATTCTGCCGGCCGTGAACTACGTGGCGGAGCACCTGGCGACCTACCGCGACTATCCGCCGCGGCAGAAGCCCGGCAGCTTCAACCTGACCCAGGTGCTGGAGAAGCTGCAGAGCAACCCCGCGACAAACTAGCTCCTTGCCCCGGGCGACCGGGTGGGCATCAGGCCCACCCGGTGGTTCGGGGGTATTCCCGAAACTGCGTCCTGCATCGATGAATCGCGGCGGCGGTTCAGCGCATAATGAGCATCTCGAACCCACGCTGCCGGCTCGCCATGCCCATCGCCTTGTTACTCGCTTTCACGCTGATTGGCCTGCTCGCGCAGCCGGCCGCCGGCCAGACGCTGTACAAGTACAAGGACGAGCAGGGCAACTGGCACTTCACCGACCGCAAGCCGGAGACTCTCGAAGGCGTCGAGTCCAGCACGCTAACGCCACCGCAGTATTCCTTTGAGATGACCCTTGAGACTATCGAGGAAGACGGACGCGTTACCCTCTACGCGACCAACGAGTTTCACGCGCCGGTGGAGCTGCGCCTCAAGCGCATCGTCGCTCGATATCTCACCACCGAGCCGCCAGAAACGCTCGACACCGTGCTGCCGCCGACGAGTCGCACCGAGTTAATCACGGCTGAGATCGCCGAGGGCCGGGGCCGCGCGCAGATGCAGTACGCGGCGGCTTACATCATTGGCGACCCGAACGCCCGGCACGCGCCGGAGAAGCCTTATCGCGTGCCCTACGCCATTGGCCAGAGCCACCCGGTCAGCCAGACCTACCCCGGCTCGCTGACGCATACGAGCCCGCACAATCAGCATGCCGTCGACATTGCGATGCCGGAGGGCACCGGCATCTACGCCGCCCGTGGCGGCACCGTAGTGATCGTGGCCTACGACTCGTATGCCGGTGGCACAAAAACCGGGCCCGATGCGCCGAAGGCCAACCTGGTGCGCATTCTCCACGAGGACGGCACCATGGCGGTCTACGCGCACCTGCAGTGGGAATCGGTGCGCATTCGGCCGGGTGACACGGTGGAACGGGGCGAATACATCGCGCGTTCGGGAAATACCGGGTTCAGTACAGGCCCCCACCTGCACTTCGCGGTGGAGATCAACACCGGCCTGCGGCTCAGCGCCGTGCCGGTGACCTTCCTGGGAGCCGGGGGCGCCGCGGTAACGCCTGAGCTGCGCCGTCCTCTGACCGCTTACTGAGCGAAAAACACCTCGAACCGGGAAGCGTAAATTGCCATTCGCAATTTGCGAACTCACAACTCAATGATTTTGCTTAGCTA
>JBCAXP010000051.1:0-18382 GCA_038533995.1 Pseudomonadota bacterium | reverse complement strand
CGCACTTCAGGGAAGCCGCCGAGCAACACCTGCACCTTGCGCTAATCGAAATTCCGGCCTCACTCATTCCCGACGACTGGCCCAGGACGGGCGCGCCCGGCGAAACCGTGACGTGCCTGCGCTCATGCCTGATGAAACCCGAGCACGCCGACTGGCTCGAGCGCATATGGGAAATCCTGGACGCGTTACCGACGGCGAAAGGTTGACGGGGAGCGGCCGTACCGGCGCTGAAAGGCGCGATAGAAGCCGTTAACGCTCGGGTAACCCACACGCTCGCTGATGTCTTCCACGCGCAACGACGTCTTCTCGAGAAGCGCACGAGCCACGGTGAGGCGTTTGGCAATCAGGTACTGGTAGGGCGTAAGGCCAAACGCCGCCTTGAACTTGCGCAGAAAGTGATGCGGCGACAGGAACATCGCCTCGGCCATCTGCTTCAACGTCAGCGAGCGCGCGTAGTGCTTTTCGATGAACGCCCGCACGGTGGCCTCCCACTCCTGCGCTGATGTCTGCGGCTGCCGCGGACGCGCCGGCGCGCGAACCGGCTCAATGCTGTTTTCCTTGAGCAGCAGCCGCTCGGCGAGGAGTTCAAAGTGGCGCGACTGCGGCACATGGCGATCCGCCGTTCCCTGCAGCGGGCCGGCAATATCCATCAGGATGTCGCGTAGGTACTGCTCCTGCTCCTGTGGGGCTGGTGAGAAATCCAGCGGCCATGAGTCCAGCTGCGGGCGGTGGCGAAAGAAGCGCTGGCTGCTGTGCTTCAGCTCGAAATACGTCGCGCGCATGACGCGTTCCGGAATCGTGAGCGTAATCGTACGCGACCTGCCAGCCTCCTCCGGGTTTTCGAAGACGCGCTGGCGCGGGCTGGACACAAAGTAACGGCCCGCCGGAATAATAACCGCCTCGCCGTCCACTACGATGGTCAGCACGCCGTCCAGCACCCAGTGCACCGTGTACGCCGACAGGCGGTAGTCCAGGTTCTCGATGCGGCCGACCTGGGGCGCGGTCTGTGTGGCCCTCGACGGCGCAGGGTTTGTGCGCGTAACCGGGGCAATCTGGCCGTCCCGGGCAAGCCGTGGTGTGTTGTCCAACGTCATAGTCTCCCTGCCTGACTCAAGGCTTGCCGCTTCACCATAATGAATATGGAGCACTGCTCCGCGTGATAAGTTCACATTTTTTTACGAAAAGCTTCGTGTTTTGTAAGACACTGATTAATAGAGAAGTAAATGCAGCCCTAACTGGATAAAAAAACAGTATACTGTCAGGGTGCACCAAGCGACCCTGCCAGTGGAATTCACCAATACCGAACACCGTTTCCACCCGGCGGTGGACAGCTGGTTTGCCCGCACCTTCCCGCGCGGGGCCACCGAGGTGCAGCGGCAGGCGTGGCCGGCGATTCAGCGTGGTGAGCACACGCTGCTGGCTGCCCCCACCGGCTCCGGCAAGACCCTCGCAGCCTTCCTTGCCGCGATTGACGGACTGGTTCGCGAGGGGCTTAACTCCGGTCTCGACGCCGGCACGCGCATTCTTTACGTGTCGCCACTGAAGGCACTTTCCAACGACGTCGAAAAAAACCTGCGCCGGCCTCTCGAGGGCATTCGCCATGAGCTGATGGCGCTGGGTTTGCCGGACGTCGACATCAAGGCCGCCGTGCGCACCGGCGACACGCCACAAACCGAACGCAGCCGCATGCGGCGCACGCCGCCGCACATCCTGGTCACTACGCCGGAGTCCGTTTTCATTCTGCTGACGTCGGAATCCGGCCGGCGCATGCTCGAAACGGTGCGCACCGTTATCGTCGATGAAATTCACGCCGCCGCCGGCAGCAAACGCGGCGCGCACCTGTGCCTTTCGCTGGAGCGGCTGCACGCGCTCACCGGCGGCAAGCTCACGCGCATCGGCATGAGCGCCACGCAAAAACCCATTGAGCGCATGGCTGACTTTCTGATCGGCGACCGGGAGGTACCGCGCACGATTGTCGACACCGGCCACGGCAAGCGCCGCGACATCGAACTGGTATTGCCCGACTCGCCGCTCGCGCCGCTGCTGTCCAACGACGTGTGGGAAGAAATCTACGATCGAATCGCCGACCTCGTGGCCGCCCATCGCACGACGCTTGTGTTCGTCAACACGCGGCGCCTCGCCGAACGGGTTGCACACAAACTGGCGGAACGCCTGGGCGACGACGTGGTGACGTCGCACCACGGCAGCCTTGCCACCGAGCACCGACTGGACGCCGAGCAGCGTCTCAAGAGCGGCGCGCTGCGGGCACTGGTCGCCACCGCCTCCCTGGAGCTGGGCATCGATATCGGCGACGTCGACCTCGTGTGTCAACTGGGCTCCCCGCGTGCAATTGCCGCATTCATACAACGCGTCGGCCGCTCCGGACACCAGGTGGGCGGCTGCCCCAAGGGACGCCTGTTTCCGTTGTCCAGGGACGACCTGGCCGAGTGCGCCGCCCTCACAAAGGCGGCTCACGACGGTCATCTCGATCGCATTGAAATTCCGTTACACCCTTTAGATGTTCTGGCTCAGCAAATGGTTGCAGAAGTTGCAGGGCAAGAGTGGGAACAGGACGAATTGTTTGCCGTTTGCCAGCGCGCCTGGCCCTACCGCAAGCTCACACGCGAGCAGTTCGACAGCATCGTGCACATGCTCGCCGACGGCTTCTCCACGCGCCGCGGCCGCCGGGGTGCGTACCTTCATCACGATGCGGTTAACGGCCGGCTGCGGCCGCGCCGGGGCGCCAGGCTGACCGCGATGATGAACGCCGGCGCCATTCCCGACCAGTTTGACGTTGACGTCATCCTGCTGCCCGACGGCTTTCGCATCGGCACACTGAACGAAGACTTTGCTATCGAGAGCACGCAGGGCGACATCTTTCAGCTTGGCAACACGTCGTACCGGGTTTTGCGCGTCACGAACGGCAAGTTGTTTGTGGAAGACGCCCGCGGCCAGCCACCCAACATCCCGTTCTGGCTGGGCGAGGCGCCAGGCCGCACCGACGAGTTGTCACTTGCCCTGTCTGATTTACGCAAAGGCACGGAAGCGGCGCTGGCGAGCGGCGTGAGCGAGGCCCTGGACTGGCTTAAAACACAGTACGCGCTGAACCATGCCGCCGCCTCGCAGCTCGCCGACTATCTTGCCAGCGGCTGGGCCGCGCTCGGCACCCTGCCGACGCTCGACACCATCGTCATGGAGCGTTTCTTCGATGAAGCCGGCGACATGCACCTTGTCGTGCACTCGCCGTTTGGGTCACGCATCAATCGCGCCTGGGGCCTTAGCCTGCGAAAGCGCTTCTGCCGCAAGTTCAACTTTGAACTGCAGGCCGCAGCAACAGAAGACAACCTGATTCTGTCGCTCGGCGCCACGCACAGCTTTCCGCTGGACGACGTGAAGGCGTATCTGGCGAGCGCGACCGTGCGCGACGTGCTCGTGCAGGCCTTGCTGGATGCGCCCATGTTCGAGACCCACTGGCGCTGGAACGCGACCATTGCGCTGGCAATCAAGCGCATGCGCAACGGCAAGAAAACGCCGCCGCCGTTTCAGCGCGCCGATGCTGAAGACCTGGTGGCCCTGGTCTTTCCCGACCAGCTTGCCTGCGCGGAAAACCTCGCCGGCCACCGCGAAGTGCCGGACCACCCGCTCGTGGAGCAGACCATCAGCGACTGCCTTCACGACCTGATGGACATTCGCGGCCTGGAGAAACTGCTCGACAGAATCGCGAGCGGCAACGTGCAAGTGGTAACGCGGGACCTTACCGGCCCATCACCGCTGGCCACCGAAATTCTCACCGCGAACCCGTACGCTTTCCTCGATGACGCACCCGCCGAGGAACGCCGCACGCGCGCCGTGCAGGCGCGCGGGCGCCATGACCCTGAGTCGGCGCGGGAGCTTGGCCGCCTCGACCAGTCGGCCATCGAAAAAGTGCGCGAGCAGGCCTGGCCCGAGCCGCGCGACGCCGATGAACTGCATGACGCCCTCGTCGTGCTCGGCTTTGTCAATTCCAGCGAAGCGGCCGCGAACGATGCCGGTCCGCTCGCCACAAGCTGGCAGCACCTGTTCGCCGAGTTGCAGCACCAGCGCCGCGCCTGCGCGCTGACAACTCCGGGCGGCGCAACGCTTTGGGTCGCTGCGGAGCGGCTGCGTGAATTCTTGAGCCTGTGGCCGGAGGCGCCGCTGTCTCCACGCATCGACCCGGTGGTCCGCGGCACGGAACCCGCCGGCCGCGACGATGCCTTGCGCGAGCTGCTGCGCAGCCGCCTCGAAGGCCTTGGGCCGGTCACCGCTCAGTCGCTGGGGGCAAGCCTGGCCGGCGGCAATGACGGCATCAGCGACACCGAGGTCGACACCGCGCTGCTCGCGCTCGAAGGCCAGGGCTTTGTAATTCGCGGCCAGTTCGAGGGCGCCTCCGAGGAATGGTGCGAGCGCCGGCTGCTGGCCCGCATCCATCGCTACACCGTCAAGCGCCTGCGCAGCGAAATCGAGCCGGTAACCCCGGCGATATTCATGCGCTTCCTGTTCGACTGGCAGGGGCTCGGCGACGAGCGCGGCGAAGGCATCAGCAGCCTGGCCGGCGCGCTGTCCCAGCTCGAAGGCGTCACCGCCTGCGCCCATGCCTGGGAGCAGCACGTGCTGCCGGCGCGCCTCGACCGGTACGAGACGCACCAGCTCGACAGCCTGTGCGGCGGCGGCCAGTTCATGTGGCACCGGCCGGCCCGAGCCGCAAACGGCGATGACCGGCTGGCAGGCCCCGTGAGCACTACGCCGGTCGCGCTTATCGAACGGGCAAATCAGCACTTCTGGCGTCAGTTCAGCGCCGCCGTCGATCCGGCGAGCGCCGCCGTATCTGGCGAAGCACGCAGACTGCTGACTGCGCTAAGCGACCGGGGCGCATGCTTTTTCAACGATCTCCTGCAGCAAACCGGCCTGCCCCGCGCCGCCGTGGAGCAGGCCCTGGGCGAGCTCGTGTCCTGGGGCCTGGTCACGTCCGACAGCTTCGCGGGCTTAAGGGCACTGGTCGCGCCAGCGGCCAAACGCAAACCGATCCAGGGCCCGGCACGCTACCGCCGCGGCGCTGCAACTGCGCCCACACTGGATAATGCCGGCCGCTGGTCGCTAACGGAGTTTGGAGGCACCGCTAACGAGGGCTCTCATGAAGGCTCTCGTGAAGGCTCTGGTGAAGGATCAGCTGAGAGAGAAGCGGCGGTGCAGCATGTTGCGGTCAAACTGCTGGAGCGCTACGGAGTGGTCTTCAAGAGAATGCTGGAGCGGGAGGTGAACCTGCCCACCTGGCGGGAGCTGTTGCTGTGCTACTGGCGCATGGAAGCCCGTGGCGAGGTGCGCGGCGGCCGTTTTGTTGATGGCTTTGCCGGCGAGCAGTTCGCGCTCCCCGACGCGGTCGGCGCGCTGCGTGCCGTGCGGCGCGCGCCGAAGTCCGGGCAGCTGGTGAGCATCAGCGCTGCCGATCCGCTCAACCTCGCTGGTATTGTTCTGCCGGGCGAGCGCGTGCCGGCCATTGCGGCCCATCGGCTGGAGTTTCGCGACGGCGTCGTTGTTGCCGCCCAAACCGCTGCCCAGTGTGTTGCCTAGAGCGTAATTTATGATCGTCCAGTGCCCCGGCTGCAAACTCAAATATGACGTGAGCGGACGTCCACCCGCCACGCGTGCGCGCTGCCGCTGTGGCACGGTGTTCGAGCTGCCGTCTCCGGACGACAACGCAGACGCCCTGTCATGCCCGAAGTGCGGCGCATCCACAGCGAGCGACGCGACGAAATGCGCCTACTGCGACACTGAACTGGCGCGGGCACGTTGTGCCGCCTGCTTTGCGCTGATGTTTCAGCAGGCGACCCACTGCCACAAGTGCGGCGCTGCGGCCGACGCGCCGGCCCGCGCAATGCACGACGACGGCAGCACCCAATTCCAGTGTCCGCGCTGCGAGGAGCCGCTCGTGGCCAACATGGTGGGCGATGCGCTCATCGACCAGTGCATGAGCTGTGGTGGCGTCTGGCTGGACCACAACGTCTTCGAGCGCCTGGTCGACAATGCCGATCAGCGGCAGAAAATCTCGACAGCCTTCGACCGCGCCGTCTCGCCTGCCAAGGCCGTGGACGGCCGCGCCGTCGTCTACCTGAAGTGTCCCGAGTGCGAAGTGTTGATGAACCGCAAGAACTTCTCCCGCTACAGCGGCGTCATCGTGGACATTTGCAAGGCACACGGCGTGTGGTTCGACTACCAGGAGCTGGCGACGATCATTGACTGGGTGCGCGACGGCGGCCTGCAGTCAGCGAGGGAACGCAAGGCCGGTGAGGCCCGCAGCCAACGCCGTGTGGCTGCTTCACCCACCGTGGAGATGCTAACGCGAGACGTGTCACGCACCGGGGCCGGCTACGAGATTGGCATAGACCTGCTCATCGAGGGCATTTCGCGGCTGTTTCGTTAAAGATGCGCGATTGCGGCAACTGCAAAGGCGGCGCCCACCGCGATGCTGAGCAGCACCATCCATTGCGGCACAATGAACGTTTTCACGTCTGTCATGCCCTTTAGCATCATAGAGCCCTGCACCATGCTGGCAAGGTTGTAAGACACGTACAGCACGGCAGCAAGAAACGCCGCACCGGTCAGACGACCGGTTACCAGCGCAAAGACAGACACAAGCAGCCACGCGAATTCGATGAAGCTGACGGCCACGCTTCCGGTGTTGATACGACCGCGCGCGCGGTACAGGTAGACGCCGTCGGCAATCTGGGCGATGGCAGCGAACAACAGGCCAGGCCAGTACCACTCAGCCACAATGAAATGCCTCAGTCGGGCTCGGCGTCTCCCGCCGTACCACGGAGCAACGCCACTGCGTACTCCCGGTTGCGTACCACGTGCATTTCTGTGTCTTCTGAACCACGGAGAACCTCGAACATACGCACCTGGCCGAACTCAAGGTCAGTCGCAACGAGGAACACCACGCGCAGGCCGCGTACAGGCGATCCCCGTCTGACGACATCGGCAAGCTGCGCTACCTCGTCAGAGCGGAGATTAAAGCGTGCGTCGACGAGGTCAAGCAGGACCCGGCCGTTTGTGGGGGCAATGATGCTCCACATGGTTTTCGCGGCGCCAGTCAGATCCTCAAGGGTTACCGCACCGGCAATCTTGCCGACGACGATGCCGTCGTCGCGATCGTTAGTGAATTCAACCGTCAAAGCGCCGGTCCGCCAGGCTCGTCGGTCGTGTTCGACACGGGAAAGGCTTCAAGCCGCAGCACGACGGCGCCCTCGTCCGCATTGAGCTGCTCGGTGTCTGCCGCCACCTGCAGCCGTTCCGAGTCGATGCCCAGGGCGCGAAGCTCGCGCACTACCGCCTGCGCGCGGTATCGCGCAAGGCGCCGCACTGCCGAGGGCTTGACGACCTCGTTGTCGACGAGCGCATCCAGCACCGCCGCGTAGTACGCGCTGCGGGTAGCGTGGAACTGCCCCACGATCATTGCTTGCTGCACAGTCGTCAATCGATTCTCCGCGAACTCATCAAGCACCGTGCGGACGCGGGGGTCGTCCGGATCGATAGCTGCGCCGGACCCGCCGGCGGCCGCGATGCTCGTGGCCAGCGCGACGTGCTGAGCCACCTGCTGCCGGGCGAGGGCCCGGCGATCTTCGATGGAATCGTAACCGGGCCAAATCGCGACGCCCACTTTGGGCCGCCGCAGCATGGCGCGGCCGAGCGCACGCAGCCCATCAATTCCGCCGGCGTCCATCTGGGCGCTGCCTGTGGCAAACGCGACCGCTGAGAGATCTGCACCGTTCCACGCCGACACCCGCGCCAGCTCCGCAAACGGGTTTGCCGCCAATTCCGCAAGGCTCTGCACCGCCTGTTCAGTGAGCAAGCGGATATGCTCTTCTCCTGGCCGCGGCGTCGCCAACAGGTACCGCCCCGGAAGCACAGCGCGACCCTTCCCGTCCTGCAGCAAGGCCAGCGCCGTGGCGGCTTCGGATGGCGACAAAGGGACCTGGTCGTCAGACGCTGGCACTGCGTCCCACTGCAGGTTATCGAGCGTGAACATGCTGACTACGGCAATAGCGTCGGTGCGCCGGCTGGCGCTGGCCGACAGGCTTACCGTACCGGCCAGCGGGCGCAGCGCGGCCGCCTCGACTGCATAGTGTTCAATGGACCCGGCAGGCAGGTTGTCAATATCGACATGCACGCTGGCCGGAAAACCGGCGTCGCCGGCATCTTGTCGAACCGCAAAGCGCGCCCGGCCATCGCCGCTGGTGCTTGCCGCCTCGGCGCGGATGCCGCCGTCTTCGTCAGCGGTGACGCTGGCCATGAACCCAAGGCCCGCATCGACTCTCGACACTCCTGTCGCGCTGTCCCTCACCCATAGCGTGCCGTCAGTCACTTCGATGTCCCGGGCCGGCACGCCGGCGTCGGCGAGCGCCGCCAGCCACCCAGGGATGCGCCACGGGCCACCCCAGGGGTATTGCAGCATCACTTCCGCCCCGGGCAGGGCCAGCGCCTCGACGCGCATGCCAGCTCCGTGCGAATCGATGGTAACGCCGGTCGCAAAGCCGGCAGGCACCCGCAGCAAAGGCTCTCCCGCAGCGCCCTCAACCCGGAGCTCCTCGAAGGCTACCGGCCCGTTAAACGACCGAAGGGGGCTGAAAAAACTGCTGGCCGCCAGCACGCCGGAGGCCCGCGCGAGTGACACTGGCGGTAGGCTTTCGCGCCCTGATACAGTAATGTCTGAAAACGAAACGGCCAGCGTAAACGGGTTGAAGGCCGCATCACCAATCCTGGCACGCAGCCCGTGCCCGTCGAGCGCCGTTTCCTCGACCCAGCGAACGGCCAGGTGAGGTACAACGAAAAAGCCGCCCAGCGAGTAAGCCGCCAGCCCCAACAACGCGGTGATCGCGGCATTTCTCAACACAAGCGGCAAGTGTATCCTCCTGTCGGGTGGCGGCATCGTGCCCGTCGCGCGCGAGCGTTACAGCAGCATGCAGCATAGCAACAAACGAGGACCTCGATTGTGACACCCACAGCGCAACAGGCTGGCAGCATCAGCAGGCAGCGTGGGCAGTCGAAGTGGCTGCTCATCGCGGTGCTCGGCGGCCTGGCTTTGCTCGCGCTGGTGGTGTTTTTTCCTGGCTCCGCGCCCGATCCGGTACCCGCACCGATGGCTGACGACACGGATGAGCCGGGCGGCGAAACGGTGGCGCCTGCGGAAACCGCGGAGCAGCGTGGTGACACGGCCCGCGAAATCGTGGCCGCCATGAAGGCCAGCGGCATTGACATCGACTACGCCGATGCGTACGCGCGCGCCGGCGCGTTTCATGCCGAAGGCAAACTGGCCGATGCCCAGTTGCTCTACTTTTTTGCCGCGCGCGGCGGCAACGCCGACGCCGCCTTTACGCTCGCGAGCATGTACGACCCTCTACACCACGGCGAGCAGCCGACTCTGATGAACAAGCCCGACATGGTGCAGGCCTTCCAGTGGTACACGCAGGCCAGCTCCGCCGGCATCGCGGCCGCCGGCGAGCGGCTCACGGCCTTGCGGCAATGGACAGAGCAGGCAGCCGCCTCGGGCGACATTCAGGCCGAGCAGCTTCTGCTGCAATGGGAGTAAGCCAGTGGGAGTGAACCAGTGGTATTAAGCAAGAGCCGATTCATTGCGACGCTGCTTGCGGCAGCAACGCTGCTGGCCGGCACGGCCGGTTTTACGACAGCCTCCGCGCAGCTTTCCCGGCCACTGGTACAACCCGGAAAGACCGCGCTCTACCAACGCGTTATCGCCGTACCGGGTGCGGCGGTGGCGGCTGTCCCGGGCAGCGACGCCGACCCGCGCGTCGTGCCGCCCTTCTCGACGTACTACGTGTACGAGCGGCGCAGCCACAACGGCGGCGAATGGCTTCGCATCGGCACCGACAGCAGCGGCACCCTCACCGGTTGGCTGCCGGTCGAGCAGACCGTGGACTGGAAGCAGACGCTGACGGTGGCGTTTCGCGATCCCGCGAAGCAGGAGCGCGTGCTGCTCTTTAGCGACCGGGATGCCCTGAAGTCGATCCTCGCCAGCGACGACGACGCCGCCTATCAGCAGCTGCGCGCCGATGCCGTCAGCGGTGACATGCAAAACTCACCGGTTGTCGCAATGCAGCCGGACCAGGACGTCGACATCCGGCGCAACTTCTACCTGGTGCCAATTCTGAATCACGAAGATGTACTGGTCAGCGGACAGCAGGCGCGGCTGCTGCAGGTTGCAACCGTGCCCTCCCAGGACTCGGCAGCCATCATTGATACCTACCGAACCGGCATCGTGTTCGTCATCGATGCAACGGTATCGATGAAGCCCTACATCGACGCGACGCGTGACGTCATGGAGCGTGTCTACCAGGCCATCGAAGAGGCGGAGCTGTCCAACCGGGTGAGCTACGGCCTCGTGGCGTTTCGCGACAACACGGAGGCTGCGCCGGGGCTCGAGTACGTTACGCGCAACGTGGTGCGGCTTGCCGACGGCACCAGCGGCGACCAGTTTCTGTCGAGCATCAGCGCCCTCGATACGGCCCGCGTGTCGAGCGAGGGCTTTAACGAAGATGCGTACGCCGGCGTGTCCGAGGCGCTGGACGCCATGGACTGGAGCGGCTTCTACGCACGCTACGTAATCCTGATTACCGACGCCGGCCCGCGCAACGCGAGCGACCCGTTCTCCACTACTCGCCTTGATGCGTCGACACTGCAGCGACGGGCGGCAGCACGGGACATCGCGGTCGGCGTGTTCCACCTGAAAACCCCGGCTGGGGAAGACAACCACGCCTACGCCGAAGACCAGTACCGGCGGCTCTCTAACGTGAATGACATTGGCGACTTTTACTATCCCGTTGACACGGGCGACGTGGCGCTGTTCGAGTCCGCGCTTGGCGCCATGACCAGCCAGGTCACCGCGCAGGTGCGCGCCGCCGCCAGCGGGCTGCCGCCGGACAGGGTCACCGCTTCCACCGCGACCTCCGAGCTCGATGCGTTCCAGGAGAAATTCAGCCGGCTGGGCTACGGCCTTCGTATGCGCTACCTGCAGGACCGCGCCGGGCAGTCCATGCCGTCGCTGTTCAACGCGTGGATGGTGGACCGGGATTTCGCCGCGCCCGGGGAGCGCTCGCTGGACGTGCGCGTGCTGCTCACCCGCGACCAGCTCAGCGACCTGCACGAGGTGCTGCGCCAGGTGCTGGAAACCGCCGAGGAAGGCGCGCTCGCGCCGGCTGACTTCCTCGATGAGCTCAAGAGCCTTGCGGCCACGATCAGCCGCGACCCGGAAGCCGCGCAGTCGGCAACCCGCACGGCCGGCGGGCAGAGCCTGGCGGATCTCGGCTACATGCGCGAGTACCTCGAAGGACTGCCCTACACCAGCGAGGTGATGGACCTGGACCTCAGCATCTGGGAGCAGTGGCCAGCGCAGCGGCAGTTCGAATTCATCAACCAGCTCGACGGCAAGGTGGCCTACTACCGCGCACTGCACGACAACGTGGACCTGTGGGTGTCGCTGGACGGAGAATCGGTGGACGGCGATTCGGTGTACCCGCTTCTGCTGGAGGCACTGCCCTGAATCAGCCGGTGTTTTCGCTGCGCAGCGTCGTCAAGCGCTACGCCGCGGGCGGCACGGAGTTCAGGCTGACACTGCCACGGCTCGACATCGCGGCCGGCTCCAAGCTCGCGTTCATTGGCGAAAGCGGCTCCGGCAAGAGCACGCTGCTGGAGCTTTTGGCGATGATACTGCACCCGACTGAAGCGACGCGCTTCCACTTCGCGCCCGACCCTGGCGGCGATAGCCACGACGTTGCGGCCGCCTGGCAGGCCCGCGACCGGGACCAGCTCGCAGACTTCCGCCGGCGTCACATCGGTTACGTGCTGCAGCACGGCGGCCTGCTGCCCTACCTGACCGTGCGCGAGAACATCAACCTGTCGCGGCGCTTGCTCGGCCGTGACACCGGCGAGGCGGCTGCGCGCTGGGCCGACAGCCTCAACATCGGCGCACAGCTCGACAAGCTCCCCGCGGCGCTGTCGGTGGGCCAGCGGCAGCGCGTAGCCGTTGCGCGCGCGCTGGCGCACGAACCAGCGGTACTGATCGCTGACGAACCCACCGCGGCCGTGGACCCGCTGAACGCAGCGCGCATCATGGAACTGATGGTGGGTCTCGTGGATGACCTGGGCGTGACGCTCATCGTTGCCAGCCATGCGCATCGGCTGATGGAAAATGCCGGCCTCGAACTTATTGACCACAGCATTGCCAGCGCTGGCGACAATGCCATGCACGTGACGGTGAACCATGCCGTCCACTGAGACCGGCGCACGCCTGGTAATGGGGCTGGCGTGGCGTGACTTCTGGCATGAGCGGCTTATGTCGCTGTGCTTCGTATTAGCTCTGAGCGCGGTGCTGCTGCCGCTGCTGGTGCTGTTCGGCCTCAAGTTCGGCATCGTTGGCAACCTTCTCGCACCGCTCAAGGAAGACCCCCGCTACCGGCAGGTGCTGCCCGTCGGCAGCGCGCGCTACGACCCCGCGTGGTTTGAAACCATGGCGGCGCGGCCGGACGTGGCCTTTGTCGTACCGCGCACGCGTGCCATTGCGGCGACGCTGCGCCTGCGGGTGCCCGACAGCGATACGGGCCGCATCATTACCGCCGAGCTCGTGCCGTCGGCCACGGGCGACCCGGTGCTGCCGGAGGGTAATATCCCGCAGGGCCTCGACGGCGTGGTGCTGTCGATGGACGCCGCCGACAAACTCGGCGCGAGCGCCGGCACGGCGCTCGAAGGCATTCTCTCCCGCACGCTGAACGACAAGGCCGAGACCGTGCTTGTCCCTTTGCAGGTCATCGACGTGGCGCCGGCCGCGGCGTTCGGTCGCGATGGTCTTTTCGTCTCCCATGAGCTCATGGTCGCCGTGGAAGATTTTCGCGACGGGCGCGCCGTGCCGGCGTTTGGCTCAGGCGGCTCTGAGCCACTGGGCGAGGCACGCAGCTTCCCGGGGTTTCGCCTTTACGCCGCCACCATCGGCGACGTGGCCGCCTTGAGGGCCGGACTGATGGCCCAGGGCATCGAGGTACGAACGCGGGTCGCCGACATTGAACTGGTGAATTCCCTCGACCTGAGCTTAAGCATTGTGTTCTGGATCATCGCCGTGATCGCTGCACTGGGTTTTTGCCTGTCCTTCGGCAGCAGCGTCTGGGCCAACGTGGACCGCAAGCGCCGAGAATTCAGCGTGCTGCGGCTCACCGGCTTTCACTCCAGCGGCATCGTCTGGTTTCCGGTGCTGCAGGCCATGCTTACCGCGGTGATCGGTTGGGCTGTGGCCTCCGCGGGCTTTCTCGCTGTGCAGGCACTTTTGAACGGACTGTTCGTCGACACGATCGGCGGCGGCGAGTCGGTGTGCCGCCTGTTGCCAGTGCACTTCCTTGGTGCCCTTGGGCTGACCCTCGCCGCCGCGATTGCCGCGGCCGCCCTCGGTGGCGCCCGCATTGCCCGGCTCGAGCCCTCGCTGGCGCTGCGCGAGCAATGAAGCGACAGCGTCGCTGGCTTCTGGCGGTCGCGGTTTTAGCCGCTGCCTGCACGCCGCTTTCGGTGCCGCTGTCATCGCCGCTTTGGGCCGGCATTGCCGCCACGGAGATCACCGACACGAGCGCCGTAGTTTGGGCCAAGGGTGAGGCGCCCGGCACGATGATCGTCTCCGCCAGCGATCCGGAGGGCCAGACGGTTGACGCCGTGGCCACTCTCGCGACCGATGGCGACTACACCGGGCAGGTTGCCATCGACGGTCTTGCGCCAGCGACGCGTTACACCTACACCGTTCGCCTCGAGCCTGACGACGGTCGCGGCAGCGACACACAGGGCAGCTTTCAGACCGCGCCAGCGCCGGCCCAGCCTGCGCAGGTCCGGTTTGCCTTTGGCGCTGATCTCGCCGGGCAAAACGTGTGCCGTGACGCGAACAAGGGCTTTCCGATTTTTGCCAGTCTTCGTGATTTGCCGCTCGACTTTTTCGTTGGCCTTGGCGACATGATTTACGCCGACGACCTGTGCAACGCCACCGGCGCGCTCGGCAATGCCCAGGTGCCAGGCGAATTCCCGCGCGCCGAGTCCGTTGCCGACTTCCACGCGCACTGGCGTTACACGCTGGCGGACCCGGGCCTTCAGGCCCTTCGCAGTCGCACCGGCTACTACGCGGTGTGGGACGACCATGAAGTCGTGAACGACTTCGGCCCGGGCAACGACCGGCGCACCGCCGACGGTCCGTCGCTAATGGCACCGGGCCTGCGAGCCTTTCTCGATTACAACCCGGTGCAAAGCGCGGACGCAGACCGGCTTTACCGGAGCTTTCGCCACGGCGCCAACGCAGAGCTGTTCCTGCTGGACACGCGCCGCTACCGCGATCACAACGAACAGCCGGACTTATCGGAAAAGCCCAAGAGTATGTTGGGGTCCCGTCAGCGTGAGTGGCTGATCGATGGCGTCACAACCAGCGATGCCACCTGGAAGTTCATCGTCAGCAGCGTGCCGCTGTCACTGCCCACAGGCTGGCCGCGGGACAAGGGACGTGACGGCTGGGCCAACGACGAGGGTCCGACCGGCTTTGAAAACGAACTGGTGGCGCTTCTGCGCGAGTTTCAGCGTGCGGGGGTTCGCAACCTGGTGTGGCTAAGCGCCGATGTGCACTTTGCGACTGGCTTCGCGTACAGCCCGTTCGCCGATGATGAGAATTTCACGTTCCACGAATTCGTCGTCGGCCCGCTGAACGCCGGCCTGTATCCCACGCAGGAACTGGACACTACCCTGCGACCGCAGCGCCTCTACTTCCACGGGCCGGCGGCGGTCGGCGCCACTCACAGCTTCGAAGAGGCAACCGGGTGGTTCAATCTTGGCGTCGTGCACATCGAACGCGACGGCACGCTGGGGCTGACCGTGGTGAACGGTTACGGCGAGACGGTGAGTGAGCTGACGCTTGCGCCTGTCAGCGATTGATGCGCTGATGCCGGGTGGCCCGGCTGATACCCCGGCGAACTTTCGCAAGCCACTGACGTGCCCAGACGAATTCCAGGCTGAGCACACCGAGTCCGACGGCAAAGATAAGCACGCCGGGCCCCGGCAGCACGAGCAGCGCCAGGCCAAGGGCGACCAGGCTGACACCGATAATGAGGATGACGATCTGGCGGGCCTGCTTTATCGCAAATTTCACAGTGGGCGTTTCCTCAAACCTGAGCTCCGTTTCTTTTTTATCATGCCATCGCGGGGCCGGATGCCACCGGCCGCGATGGGTCGGTAATCCACTGGCTCCATGAGCCAGGGTACAGGCGCGCGCCGTGCAACCCGGCCAGTTCCATGGCAAGCAGGTTGTGGCAGGCGGTAACACCCGACCCACACATCATAACCACAGATGACGGCTGCGCGCCTTGCAGCGCCGCGTCAAAGCAGGCGCGGAGGCGTCCCGCGTCGA
Organism: Pseudomonadota bacterium; assembly: GCA_038533995.1. Lineage (GTDB taxonomy): Bacteria > Pseudomonadota > Gammaproteobacteria > Steroidobacterales > JBCAXP01 > JBCAXP01. Next base: position 2,934 of record JBCAXP010000051.1, on the reverse strand, counting down.
GAAAACGCCCGTCCGCGTCGAGGTTGGCGCTGAAGGGAAAATTGCGCGCGCCGGGAATATGACCGGCTTTGGTGTCCAACGGTTCCCTGTCGCCCATGAAACGCTCGGCATCGCGGGCATCGAGCAGCAGGGCGTCGCCCGATGCCTGCAACTTGCGCATCTGCCGCGGGCCAACCGCCATGTCGTTTCTCGGCGCGGGCGTAAAGGTCGTGGAAGCGGGCTCCGGCAGTTCGTCGTCCAGAGCGAAACCCGCCTCCTGCCAGGCCGGCAGGCCACCATTGAGTACCGCCACCGCCTCGTGACCGATCCAGCGCAGCAGCCACCACAGGCGGGCTGCAAAGGCGCCGCCGGCGGCGTCATAAGCAACAACCTGGGTGCCTTCGGAGATACCCCACGCGCCGAGGCGCCGAGCAAAATCGCGAACCGACGGCAGCGGGTGGCGGCCGTCACCCTTCGCCACCGGGGCCGCGAGGTGCTGGTCGAGGTTCGCATACACGGCGCCTGGAATGTGACCGTCGCGCCACTCCTGGTGTCCCGCGGAAGAATCGGCCAGCGAGAACCGGCAATCGACAACTCGCCAGTTGGCGTCGTGCAGGTGTTGGGCAAGAACTTCGGGTTCTACGATGTTGGTGTACACCAGTAGCGTCCGGCGGCTTAAAACCCAATTGTAGCGGACCGTGTCGTGCGGTTGAACTGGACCGCGGGTGGCCTCATTGTAGCCCTTTGCGAAGGAGTACCCGGTGGACATTGACGAGATAACGGTGGACGACATGGACGACCCGCTGGTTGTCGTGTACTCCGGGCGCGCCCGCGCGGCGTGCTTCGAGCGGGCCCTCGTGCTGCGGGCGCTGGACATCGATCACGTCGTTGTGGCCACTACCGCGGGCTTTGCGCTCGCCGTGCACGCCGCCGACGCAGGCGCCGCGCGCGAACAAATCGATCTGTATGTTGCTGAAAACGCTGGTTGGCCGCCTCGCATCGCCGCGCTCAAGCCTCGCACCAACGGACTGCAGGCAGCTATTCTGTATGCGCTGACGCTCGTCCTTTTCGCATGGCTGCAGACCAACAACGCTCTCGGCCTGGACTGGTACGACGCCGGCAAAACCAACGCTGGCCTTGTGCGCGACGGCGAGTGGTGGCGCACGATCACCGCGCTGACCCTGCACCTCGACGTCGGCCACCTGGCCGGCAATCTCGTCATTGGCGCCTTCTTTGGGCTGCTCGCATCGGAACTCATGGGCTCGGGGCTGGCCTGGCTCAGCATCGTGATTGCCGGCGCGCTCGGCAACGCCCTGAACGCGATGGTGCAGCCTGACTACCACACGTCCGTTGGCGCCTCGACCGGCGTGTTCGCCGCCCTGGGGCTGGCGTCAACCTACGGCTGGGTGGTCCGCGCGGGGCACCGGGCGGCGTTCCGCTGGGCGCCGGTGGTGGCGGGCGCCGTGCTGCTTACCTTCTTCGGCGTTGGCGGCGAGCGCACCGACGTCGTTGCACACCTGACCGGCTTTGTCGCCGGTGCCGGCATGGGCCTTTTGTACGGCTACGGCGGTGACCGCTTCGAGATCGGCAGCGAGGGCCAGGCGAGACTCGGCGTTGCGGCCTTTGCGCTGCTGGTCATCGGCTGGTTCTACGCCCTGTCCGACGCGGCGAACGCGCTGTGATACGGCGCCCTGTTGCCGGTGTTTTAGCTGCCGCTGTTGCGGCGCTGGCGCTGCTCGGCGCCATGACCGCCAGCGCCGCCGGCCTGGTTATTGACCACGTCGACGTGATTCCGATGGACACCGAGCGCGTGCTTCGCGATCAGTCGGTGTTTGTGCGCGACGGGCGCATCGAGCACATCGTTGCAAGCGGCACGATGGCGATTCCGGACGACCTCACGGTTATTGACGGCCGCAACCGCTACCTCGTCCCGGGTCTCGCCGAGATGCATGCGCACCTGCCCTTACCCGGTCGTGGCAGCCTTCCCCAGGCGCAGGTACTCGACCTTTTTGTTGCAAACGGCATTACCACGGTGCGCAGCATGCTGGGGCACCCGCAGCACCTCGAACTGCGTGACGCGATTGAAAGCGGCCGCACCCGCGGCCCCCGCATCGTTGCTTCCGGACCGTCCTTCAGCGGTCGCTCGGTGAATGGCGTCAAGGATGTAGTGGAGCGGGTCAGGGCGCAGCAGGCTGCCGGCTACGACTTTCTCAAAGTGCACCCCGGCCTGTCTGCGAAGGAGTTTAACGCGCTCGTCGAAGCCGCGAGCGAAGCGGGCATTGGCTTTGCCGGCCACGTCTCAACGGAGGTGGACCTTGCGCGGGTGCTGGCCGCCGGCCAGACGAGCATCGATCACCTGGACGGCTACGCCCGCGCCCTGCTGCCGGCCAACGCCAGGCCAACGGATCTTGAGAGCGCATTCTTCGGGCTCAGGCTTGCGCCCCAGGCCGTCCGCGCCAGGCTGCCCACCCTGGCCATGGCCACCGCGGAGGCCGGCGTCTGGAACGTGCCGACGCAGTCGCTCGTTGAGAACATGGCCGGGCTCGGGGATGCCGAGCGACTGTCGGCTCTCCCGGAAATGCAGTACGTACCGGCCGAGATCGTCGCCGCATGGGCAGACGCTCGCCGGGCCTTTCTGGACGCACCCGGACTCAGCGAGGGTGCACGCGCCGAGGGCATTGCCCTGCGCCGCGCGCTGATTGGCGCGCTGAACGACGCTGGCGCCGGCTTGCTGCTGGGCTCTGACGCACCGCAGATATTCAACGTGCCCGGTTTCTCCGCCCACCGGGAGCTGGCAATCCTTGTGGCATCCGGCCTCTCTCCCTACGAAGCACCAGGTCGGCGTCGTAGCCGGCTTCGATCAGGCCGCGCCGATGCTGTTCGCCGAGAAAGCGAGCCGGGTTCACGGTTGCCGATGCCAGTGCTTCGTAGGGAGAGAGGCCGGATGCCACAAGG
>JBCAXP010000050.1:0-18458 GCA_038533995.1 Pseudomonadota bacterium | reverse complement strand
GTGCGACCGTCCCGCGGAACGCTGCGAAGCACGTCCGAGGCGGCGTCGACATTACCGGCCGCGATGTAGGCGCCGGCCAGGCGCATGCCGTTTGCCGGGTCGTCAGGCTCGAGGCGTGCGGCCGCGGTGAAGTGCTCGACTGCCCGCTCGGTCATGCCCGCGTGAAGGCTGGCGGTGGCGGACAGCTCCACGGCATACGGGTTGGCTGCCACGTCGTCGTCTAGCTGGCTAAGCGTGGCCACGGCCTGTCCCGCGTTGCCCATCGCCAGGTGCGTTTCGGCGCGCAGCATCAGCAGTTCAGTGTTTGACGGGTCGTTGTCGAGCAGGTTGCGAAGATGCTCGTTTGCCGTTTCCAGCTCGCCCTGCATGAATTTCACCGCTGCCAGCAGCCGGATCGAGTCGGTGTGGTCAGGCAGTGCCAGCAGCACCTGGCGCAGGTGGTCCTCGACGGCGCGGAAGTCACCGCTGCGAAAAGCGAGCAGGGCGCGCTCGTACTTCGGCAGCGGGTGCCACGGGTAGTTTTGCAGAAGACCATTCACCACGGTCAGCGCCTGGTTGCGCAGGTTCTGCATCCACAGCGATTCGGCCAGGCCAATGTGGGCGAGCAGCGTGGCCTCGCCCTGCACTGTGGTGGTGGTTGCCTCAACCGCGCGAGCAAACGCGAGCTGCGCCTCGTTGAACCGGCCCTGCTTGAAGCGCAGGCTGCCCAGGGTCTGGTAGGCCGCCACGCTAAACGGGTTAGCGTCGGTCGCCTTGTCGATGGCAATCGCCGTCTCGCGAAAGTTGCTGGCCGCCAGTTCCAGGCGCGCCAGCCCAACCCACGCGTCGGCAGACTCGGCGTTGAGATCGAGCGCCGCCCGGAATTCACGCCGCGCCTCGTCGAGGCGGCCAAGCTGCGTCAGTGCAGTGCCGTGCAGCAGGTGGACCGACACCTGCTGCTCCGGCGTATCGTTTCGCGGCCGCACCTCGGCCAGCACCTGGTGGAATTTGCCCTGTGCGAGCAGCGCAAGGCCCAGCGGGTACACCACGTCGTCGGCCGGCATGCCGTCGCGTACGGCGCGGCGAATCTGCTTCTCGGCGGCCGGCGCGCGGCCGGCGGCGAGCCACACCTCGCCCAGCAGCATCCTGGCCTGGGTGTTCTGCGGGTTGGCCTGAAGAATATTCTTGAGCTCCAGCATTGCGGCGGTGAAGTTCCCGCGCAGCTGGTTTTCGCGCACGATTTCGAAGCGTGCGGTGTCGTCGAGGGGGCTGTCGCAGCCCGCCAGCCACAAGCCGGCGGCAAGCGCGAGCGCAGGCAGAATTCGACGTGCGTGGGTGTTTGTTTTCATTATGTTTTCACGAATGCCGTTGGCGATGCTTGCCTGTTCTCAAACCGTACTATAGTGACACATGACGCGCTCTCGCAACGCGAATTACGGCGTATTGTCACATGGCGTAAGGCTCTGTTCCTTGCCCTGCGTCACGCTTAAGGATAGCCGAGACGGCTAACTGGTTGAGATGCGTGGGAATTGCCCGCAACGGCACGGGGCCCCGGACGGGGGGTGCCGAGGCCCTGTACCGCGGCCAGGAAGGGTGCCAGAGCGCGCCGGGGAACGGTTTTTGACGCGCTGCGGTCAAACTGCGCAGATTGTTTTATATCTCATGGGCTTATTTGACATACTGGGCGCAAGTTCAGGGTCTCATTGTGGTAGCATGCGCAGACTGTAAAGTGGAGCCCTCGCGGCTCCGATTCTTCCGCTTCAATCGGGGTACGGAATGCACGTTCGGAAATCCTTGAGAATTGCTGTTGGCGGCATCCTTGCCGCGCTGCTCGCACACCTGCTGACCGCTTGCGCGCCTGGGCCGGCCAACACGGTGGTGCCGCCGGCCGCTGTTGCCGCGGAGACTGACAATGCGGGCAATTACCTTATCGGCCCGGGCGATCAACTGAACATCTTCGTGTGGCGCAATCCGGATGTGTCCGTCAACGTGCCGGTGCGGCCTGACGGCAAGGTCTCAACCCCGCTCGTCGAGGACATGCAGGCCGCCGGCAAGACGCCGAGCCAGCTCGCCCGTGACATCGAGGCCGTGCTGGGTGAGTTCATCAAGAACCCGGTTGTCACCGTCATCGTGCAGGGCTTTGTGGGTGACTTCGGCGAGCAGATTCGCATCGTCGGGCAGGTGGCACAGCCGCAGTCGCTGCCGTACCGCCAGAACCTGACACTGCTTGATGTCATGATCGAAGTCGGCGGGCTCACCGATCTTGCCGCCGGCCGCAGGGCCAAGATTATCCGCCGCACGTCGGGTGACCTGATTGAAATCAAGGTGCGGCCAGACCTGCTTCTGGACAACGGTGATCTCACCGCGAACGTAAGGATGCTGCCGGGTGACGTGATAATCATCCCGGAGGCGCGCTTCTAGGCACAGCTTCAACTGACACTGCCAACCAGCGCAGGGGCGCGCTGCACCCGCCATTATGTGAACTTCGTCACTGCGCAACAGCCCTGTGTTGTGAAAGGATGAGTGGCCGGGGATGAATCTAAAAATCACGAGGCTTGACGGAACATGAACGAGTTGCTGACCCAGCTGATCATCATCATCAGTGGTGTCTGGCGGTACCGTTGGCGCGCGCTCACCGTAGCATGGCTGGTGAGCGTAGCCGGCTGGCTGTGGGTGTACACGCTGCCCAACCAGTTCGAATCGTCCACTCGTGTTTACGTCGACACCGATTCCCCGCTGAACCCTGTCACGAGGGGGCTTGCCACGGAATCGAACGTCGACGATGAAATTACCTTTATGACGCGCACGTTGCTGAGCACGCCTCAGCTCGAGCAGGTCGCGCGTGAGACTGACCTTGACCTGCGCGCAGAAACGCCCAAGGCTTTCGACAACCTGATCGATCGACTCCAGGCCACGATCAAGGTGTCCGGCCGGGACAACCTGTACACGATCACGTACACCGACCGCGACCCCGAAATGTCGTTCAACGTCGTTCAGACGCTGCTCGACCGCTTCGTCAATCGCACGCTGAAGGACGGCCGCGAAGACACCGACGCTGCCCGCCTTTTCATCGACAGGCAGATCGATGACCTCGAGGAGCGTCTTGCCGCATCCGAGCAGGAACTTGCTGACTTCAAGAAACGCAACGTTGGTCTCATGCCCGGGTCTTCCGGCGGCTATTACGACCGGCTGCAGCGCGCGATGGAAGAGCTTGAGCAGGTGCGGGTTGAGTACCGGCTGGCCACGCAGAACCGGGCTGAGCTTATCAAGCAGCTCGAGGGCGAGGAGCCAGTGTTTGGCATAGGCGCGCCCACGAGCGCGGCGAGCCAGTCGAGCTCATACGATGTGCGCATCAACGAGCGCCGCGATCAGCTTGCTGAACTGCGGCTCAACTTCACGGACAAGCATCCTGACATCATCGCGCTGAATGAAATCATCTCAAGCCTGGAAGCTCAGCGCGAAGAAGAACTGGCATCACGCGCGCCGCTGCCAACGCCGGGAATCGACTACAATCCGCTCGACGCCAACCCCGTTTACCAAAGCCTCCGGTTAAGCCTGAGCCAGACCGAACTGGACATCGCGCAGCTGCGCTTGCGCGTTGCCCAGAAGCAGGAGCAGGTCGACTCGCTGAAAGAGGCGGTAGACACGGTGCCGGAAGTGGAAGCGCAGCTTGCGCGCCTCAACCGCGACTATGCGGTGACGAAGGAGCGCCATGAACAGCTGCTCAAGCGGCGTGAGGCGTTACGCCTGGGCGAAGACGCAAGCAACAGCAGCAGCCAGCTCAAGTTCCGCATCATCGACCCGCCGTCGGTGCCGCTGGAGCCGATCGGTCCGAACCGTATGCTGTTCATCACCGTGGTGCTGCTCGGCGGTCTCGGTGCCGGCGTTGGCTTTGCCTTCCTCTGGAACCAGATCAAGCCCGTGTTCAACAACCGGCAGCAGCTTCGCGACATTACCGGGCTGCCTGTGCTCGGCTCGGTCAGCGTTATCATGACGCCGCGCCAGCGCACGCTGCGCCGCGTGCAAACGTCCGTTTTTGCGGTGGGCTTCATGATGCTGGTGTTGAGTTATTTTGGCGCCCTGGTCATTGAAGAACCGGCGGTGAAGCTTGCTCAGCAACTGCAGGCGCGGGGCATCCTGTGAGCATCGTCGAGAAAGCAATCGACAAGCACCTTCGCTCGAAGAAGCCCAACTTCGACAAGGCGGGGACCGATGCCGCTGACGACAGCGAGCCAGCGCCGCCAGCGCCTGCAACGACCGGTATTCCCGTTGTCGAAGAGCAGGACCTCGGACCGGTTTTGCAGCCACGACCGGCGCCCGATGCGTTTCGAACAAACCAGCCGTCCGAGCGCGGGTGGCACATCAACCTTGACTACGAAATGCTGCGGTCCATTGGCGTTCTGCCACCGGAAAACCTCAGTAACCAGATCGCCGACGAGTTCAGGCGCATCAAGCGGCCGCTACTCGCCAACGCCTTTGGCAAGGGCGTGGAGGAGGTCGAGAACGGCAACCTCATCATGCTGGCAAGCGCGCTCTCTGGTGAAGGCAAAACGTTTACGGCGCTGAACCTCGCGATGAGCGTTGCGCGGGAGCGTGAGCGTACCGTGCTGCTGATCGATGCCGACGTCGCGAAGCCGCATATCAGCCGCATGCTGGGCCTGGAGTCCCGGCCCGGGCTGCTCGATCTCGTGCTTGACGACGGCCTGGACCTGGGCGACTGCCTGGTAACCACTGATGTGCCTGGCCTGCGCATTCTGCCGGCCGGCCAGCGTCACAGCCATGCCACCGAATTGCTGGCGAGCGACAAGATGGAAGCGCTGGTGACGGAAATCGCCAATCGCTATCCCGACCGCATTGTCGTGTTCGATTCACCGCCGCTGCTGCAGACCGCGGAAGCGCAGGTGCTGTCGCTGCTGGTCGGCCAGGTGGTGATGGTGGTGGCGGCGGGCGCGACCAAGCAGACCGCCGTGGAGACGGCGCTGGAAATGCTCGACCCCAGCAAGACTATCAATCTCGTCCTGAACAAAAGCACGACTGCTCCAACGAGCGATTACTACGGCGGCTACTATGGTTATCAAACCTAGCCGCTACTCGGCGGCGGCGCTCGTCGGCGTTTCGATCGTACTTGCAAGCACCGCCCGCGCACAGGTCGAGGTGGAATTCACTCCCGGCATTTTCGCGGGCGTGAATTACACGGATAACCTGCGGCTGCAAAACGACGAAAACAAGATCGAACAGCTGTCGTACGTGATCACGCCGGAGATTTCCTTCAGCCGGAGGGGTCCGAGAATGCAGACCCTGTTCGATTACCGTGCCCAGGGTATTTTTTACGACACAGAAACCCGGGACGACGCGGTGTTGAGCTTCCTGCGTTTCAATAACGACGCCGAACTGGTTGAGAACAACCTGTTCTTTGACGTATCCGCGAACATCACCCAGCAAATTCTCGACCCTGGTGAGGCGATTCCGATAAGCGGCATCAACGATGTGGGCAACCGCGCCGAAGTGCTCACCGCTTTTGCAGTACCGCGTTGGGAGTCGACACTTGGCGGCTTTGCACAGACCCAGCTCTCCTACCGCGCAGGCATTGTGGATTACAAGGAACCGGAATTGCGCGACAGCAAGGAAGGGCGTCTGGACGCCGCCTTGAGCGGCTTTCTCGGGCGCAATTCCACCTGGCTGCTGGCCTACTATGACGCCGGCGCCGAGTACGACACCGATGAGGAAGTTAACCTGTCAACGTTTACTGCGGAGCTGGCCATTGGCATTGGCGCCAAGACCGCCCTTGTGCTGACCGGTGGCTACGACAGCAACAATTTTGTCAGCGCTTTGGGCGAGCGCGATGTCGAAGACGATTTCTGGCTGGTTGGTTTTCGCGGCACTCTCGGGCGCTTCACTGAATACGACGTGCGCGCCGGTGAACGCTTTTTTGGTGACACGTACGCGGTCAATATCACTCGCGAGCGCGGTAACCTGACAGGCACGATAGATTACAGCGAGTCAGTCACATCACAAGGTCAGGCGCAGCTCGACTTCGAAAGTGTGTTTGATTTTGTCTCCGACATTACCGGCGAGGAGTTGCCGGTGCCGCTGCCAAATGCTTACGTGCGCAAGCGCCTGCAGGTGTCTGGCGACTGGCAGTTGCCGACCGGCGTGGTGCAGTTCGCCGTGTTTGATGAGGACCGGCAGTTTCTCGACGGTCTGCCTGGCGACAACGACGAGCGGATGCGCGGCGCGTCGACAAGCTATCGCTGGACAGGAGGAACGCGTACTACCGTTACTGTGGATCTTTCGTGGCGGCGCTTCGAGCTCAGGAACTCGACAGACACGCCGGAGGACATCCGGGTGCAGCTTCGCACGCGCCGCGAGTTTGCGAACAACACTTTCCTTAACGTCACTGTGTGGCGAAACAAGCGGGGTGCGACCGTACCCACACGGGCGTTCACGGAGAACGCCGGCAGCATTGGACTGACAAAGCAGTTCTAGGACGACCATGTACAAGGATTTTTACGGATTTTCAGGCAAGCCGTTTCAACTGACGCCAGACCTGAAGTTTCTCTTCCCGACGAAGGGCCACAAGCGTGCCATGTCGTATATGAATTACGGCCTGGAGCAGTCGGAGGGCTTCGTCGTCATCACCGGTCACATCGGCACCGGCAAGACCATGCTGATCCAGAAACTGCTGGCCGACCTGCAGGATCAGGAGATCGCCACGGCGCGCGTGGCCGCGGCCAACCTGGACGCGGACAACGTCGTATCGACGGTGGCAGCCGCGCTCGGCCAGCCGCACGAGGGCAAGAGCAAGGTGGCGATACTGCGCCACCTGGAGAAATCACTGCTGCATGCCCGCGAGTACCTGCGTGGCGTGCTGCTGATCGTCGATGAAGCGCAGACCCTTACGCCGGCGGCGCTCGAGGAGTTGCGCATCCTGTCCAACCTTGAAAGCCGCGGCAGCGCGCTGATGCAGATTTTTCTGGTGGGGCAAACGGAACTGCGCGAAACGCTGAAGCTCTCATCGCAGGAGCAGCTTCGCCAGCGAATTATTGCCTCGTATCACCTCGAGCCGCTCACGCTGGATGAGACCAAGCACTACATTGGTTACCGGCTGGTGGCCGTTGGGTGGAACGGCAAGCCGTCGCTCGCGCCGGAGGTCTACGACGAGGTGCAGGAGTGGACCGACGGCATCCCCCGCAAGATCAACATGCTGATGGACCGCCTGCTCGTGTACGGCTATCTCGAGGAGGTGCTCGCGTTCGAGCAAGAGCACATCAACGCGGTCATCGAGGAGATGAGCGAAGAACTCGCTGGCGACCTGGTGACGCCGCTCTCCGAGCGTGAGTTGCCCGCCACGGGGGCGACTCCCGAGTCTGCCGACGTTGCCGATCGCCTCGCGGCGCTGGAGAAGCGCCTCGAATCGCTGGCCACAATGCCGCCTGACGGCAAGGCGTCGAACCAGTGAGCAGCGGCGTTTTCAAGAACGCACCGGCAGCGGAAGCGCCACCGGTGGCAGGCGACGGCAGCAGCACCACAACGCCTGACGTTGTTAACGGTTTTGTGTCGGCCCATGAGGGGCTCGTTACCGACCGTCCCGCAAACGGCATGAGCGTGGATGTCGAGGATTACTTCCAGGTCTCAGCGTTTGACGAGCACATCGAGCGCGGCGAATGGGAATCGCACGCTCCGCGCGTCGAGCGCAACACCGATCGCATACTCGCGCTTTTCGCCGAGCATGACGTAAAGGCCACTTTCTTCACCCTGGGCTGGGTTGCCGAGAGGTTTCCGGCAATGACCCGCCGCATCGTAGAGCAGGGCCATGAACTTGCGAGCCACGGGTGGGGTCACGTGCGCGCGTTCTCGCAGAACCCGGCAGAGTTTCGCGAAGACATCACCCGCACGCGCAAGCTGCTGGAAGACACGGGCGGCGCCGCCGTGTCCGGTTACCGGGCCGCGAGCTACTCGATCGACCGGCGCAACCTGTGGGCGCTGGACGAGCTCCTGGAAGCCGGCTACCGCTACAGCTCCAGCATCTACCCGATAGCGCATGATCACTACGGCATGCCGGACGCGCCCCGGTTTGCGTTCAGACTGAAGCCCGGCGGGCTGCTCGAAGTGCCGGTAACCACCGTGGAGTACGGTGGCCGGCGCTTTCCGTGCGGTGGCGGCGGCTGGTTCCGGCTCGCTCCCTATGCGCTCTATCGCAAGGCACTGCGCAAGGTGAACGATGCAGACCAGCAGCCCGGCGTTTTTTACTTCCACCCTTGGGAGATTGACCCCGAGCAGCCGCGCATCGCCGGCCTTGGTCTCAAGACTCGGTTCCGGCACTACCTGAACCTGAGCCGGGTCGAGGCGCGCCTCGGGCGACTGCTTGCAGACTTCCGCTGGGACAGGATGGATCGGATCTTTCTCGGTGATACCTCATGCCAACAAGCGCCGCGGTAATTCCCCTGGTGGTGCCCGGGCCTGTGCGCATTCGAGCCTGGCAGGACAGCGACGAGGCCGCGTGGGATGCGTTCGTGCTCGCCCATCCGGACGGCACGTTTTTTCATTTGAGCGGCTGGAAGCAGGTCATCGAAACGGTGCATCGCCACCGCACTCATTTCCTGGTCGCTGAGCAAAACGGTGAGCTGTGCGGTGTGCTGCCGCTCGCGGAAGTGCGCAGCTTCCTGTTCGGTGCGTCTCTCGTGTCCCTGCCATTCTGCGTCTATGGCGGCCCGCTGGCTGTTGATAGCGAAGTCACCGAGGCGCTGGTCAACGAGGCCTGCAGCCTGGCCGAGAAGCTGTCCGTCGATCACCTGGAGCTGCGCAGCCAGCAGCCGGTACCCCAGGAGCTGCCGACCAAGGACCTGTACGTCACTTTCCGCAAGCCGGTATCGCAGGACCACGACGAAAACCTGAAGGCGGTGCCTCGCAAGCAGCGGGCGATGATCCGAAAGGGCATCAAGGCCGGACTCGAGGCCGTCGAAGAAACAGACACGCGAAACCTTTACGCCTGCTACTCGGAGAGCCAGCGCAACCTGGGGACGCCGGTGTTTACGCGCAGGCACCTCGAAGCGCTGGTCAATGCGTTTCCGAAGCACAGCCAGGTGCTTACCGTCATGCACGACGGGCAGCCGGTGTCCTCAGTGCTCAGCTTCTTTTTTCGCGACGAGGTGCTGCCTTACTACGGCGGCGGACTGGCCGCGGCGCGCGGTTGCTACGCCAACGATTTCATGTACTGGGAAGTGATGCAGCGGGCCGTTGAGCGCGGTGTGGCCGTGTTCGACTACGGCCGCAGCAAGGAGGGCACCGGGTCCTATCGCTTCAAGAAGCACTGGGGCTTTGAACCCACGCCACTGCATTACCAGTACCATCTCGTGAAGGCGACGCAGATGCCCAACCTGAGTCCAACAAACCCGCGCTACCAGAAAGCCATTAATACGTGGAAGCGACTGCCGGTAGCGGTCACCAACGTCGTCGGTCCGCCCCTTGCGCGCTTCCTCGGCTGACGTTTCGAGCGTGAATCCAACGGCCTGGCTGCTCTGACATGTGTGGAATACACGGATTGCTCGCGCACCACGAGGCACGACGCCCCGGCCCGGCGGAACACGCCGCCATGGGCGATGCCACGGTGCATCGCGGCCCTGACGATGAAGGCTTTTTTTGCGAGGGCCCGGTGCTCATCGGCATGCGCCGACTGTCGATCATCGACGTGGCTGGCGGCCACCAGCCGCTGTCCAATGAAGACGACAGCGTGCAGATGGTGTGCAACGGTGAAATCTACAATTTCCGCGAGCTGCGCGACGAGCTGAAAGCTAAGGGCCACCGCTTTCGTACCGGCAGCGACAGCGAAGTCATCGTGCACCTTTACGAGGAATACGGCGACGACTTTGTGACGCGACTGCGCGGCATGTTTGGCTTTGCCCTGTGGGACCGGCGCCGCAAGCGCCTGCTCGTCGGCCGCGACCGGCTGGGCATCAAGCCGCTGTACTACGTTGACGATCCACAGCGCCTTGCGTTCGCCTCCGAAGCGAAGGCGCTGTTCGCACTGCCGGGCATGGCGCCGGAAATTTGTGAGCAGGGTCTGCAGCAGTATCTGTCGTTTGGCTACACCACGACGCCGCACTCGCTGTTCAAGGGCGTGCGCAAGCTGCCGGCCGGCAGCCTGCTGATAGCCGAGAACGGCGCGTGTTCGATTCGCCGCTACTGGCAGCCGGAAAGCCAGCCGGACAACAGCCTGTCCGCTGCCGAGTGGGCGAGCGAGGTGCGCGACGCCCTCGAGGCCTCGGTGGAAGCGCAGATGGTGTCTGACGTTCCCCTGGGCGCATTTTTGAGCGGCGGCATCGACTCCAGCGCGGTAGTCGCAATGATGGCGAAGCACAGCTCGGAGCCCGTGCGCACCTACGCCATCGGCTTTGATGCCTCCAGCGGCGGGCAGTTCTACAACGAGCTGCCGTTTGCACGCCAGGTGTCAGAGCGCTTTGGTACCCGGCATCGGGAAATCACCGTGCGCCCGGACGTGGCGACGCTGGTGCCGCGCCTGCTTCACCAGATGGATGAGCCGATGGCGGATGCCGCGTTCATCACTACGTACCTTGTCGCCGAGTTTGCACGGCAGGATGTCACCGTGATTCTGTCGGGCGTTGGTGGCGACGAACTCTTCGGCGGCTACCGCCGCTATCTCGGTGAGCATTACGGCGCCACGTACCGGCGATTGCCGGAGTGGCTTAGGCGCCGGGTGCTGACGCCGGTGGCCCGGCGGCTGCCGAGCGACCGCCACTCGAAGCTCATGAACCTGTCACGCTATGCGCGCAGCTTCATTCTTGCCGACGAGTTGCCGTTCGAGGCGCGCTACAGGGCGTACGTCGAAGTGTTTTCCCGGGCGAAGGCCGCGGAGCTTTGCGTCAATCCGCCGGCGGATGAAGGCGATGCACTCGACGCGGCCTTCAGCGAGATCAGCACAGACGACGCGGTGAACCGACTCATGATGGTCGACATGGTGACCCAGTTGCCGGACGACCTGCTGATGCTGACCGACAAGATGACCATGGCCACATCACTGGAGTGTCGCGTGCCGCTGCTGGACGAACGACTCGTCGACCTGACTCTCAGGATGCCGTCCGAGCACAAGATTCGCGGCCGTAATCTCAAGGCCGTGCTCAAGGACGCGCTGAAAGACATCCTGCCGCACGACATTCTTTACCGGCCCAAGCGGGGCTTTGGTGCACCAATGGGTGCGTGGATCAAGAACGAACTCGCGCCTCTGCTTAGCGTTGTGCTTTCGCAGGAGAGCATCGAGCGCCGGGGCCTTTTTCACTGGCCGGTAATTCGCGAGACGATTGAACAGCACCGATCTGCCAGGGCCGATCACACGGATCACCTCATGGCGCTCTTCAACCTGGAGATCTGGGCGCGCCTTTGGCTTGACGGCTTAAGTCCCGAGGCGCTTACCGACAGCCTTGCGAGCGAGGCGGCGGCATGAAGATTTTGTTTGTCTGCCATCGACTGCCGTTTCCGCCGATTCGAGGCGGCAAGATTCGCCCCTTCAACATGATTCGCCACCTGCACGAGAGCGGGCACCAGGTGACCGTGGCGTCACTGGCGAGAAGCCCGGAAGAGCTCGAAGCGGGGCAGGGCCTGACCGACTATTGCCATGAACTCATAGCCGAGCGGGTAACGGAGCCGGCAGCAATGGCGCGCATGGTGCTGCGGCTGCCCACGCCGGTGCCGTCCAGCATGGGCAACTTCTTCTCGCCACGGCTTGCGAGGCGCGTTCGCGAGGCGCTGGCAACCGGCGGTTTCGATCTCATCGTGGTGCACTGCTCGTCGGTGGCGCAGTACGTTTCAAGCGCGGTGAATACGCCGCGCATGCTCGATTTCGGCGACATGGATTCGCAGAAGTGGCTGGCGTATTCGCAGTTTCGTGGCCTGCCGCTGGCGCCGGGCTTCTGGATTGAAGGCACGAAGCTGGAGCGCGCCGAGAAACAGCTGGCAAGAGACTTCGACCTTTGCAGCTGCACGACACGCGCCGAGCTGGACACGCTGCAGGCGTTCAACACCGGTGCGGTTACGGGCTGGTTTCCAAACGGCGTGGACAGCAGCTTCTTCAAGCCGTCGGAACAGGCTTTCGACCCCGACCTGGTGACCTTTCTGGGCCGCATGGACTACTACCCCAACCAGGAAGCGATGACGCGCTTTTGCCACGACGTGCTGCCGATTATCCAGGCCCGCCGTCCGCAAACGCGACTTGAGATCGTGGGTGCCGATCCGTCGCCGGCGATACGGCGGCTGGGTGACCTGCCGGGAGTTACGGTGACCGGCTCGGTGCCGGACGTGCGCCCGTACCTCGAGCGTGCCTGTCTCACCGTGGCGCCGCTGTCGATTGCCCGTGGCACGCAGAACAAGATTCTCGAGGCCATGGGCAGCGCCATTCCGGTCGTGTGCAGTGACATTGCCGCGGGCGGCGTTGACGCCGTGCCGGGCGAACACCTGCTGGCGGCTACAAGCGCACAGGACTACGCCGAGGCAGTTCTACGCGTGCTGAACGATCCTGGCCTTCGGGAACAGCTGTCACAGGCGGGCCGCGACCGGGTGCTGTCCCACCACAACTGGGCGCATTCCATGCAGCGCTTTGACGGACTACTCACCGAATGCATTGACGCATACTCGGAGCGCCGCAGCGCCGGCAAAACGGAGTCGGCGGCCTGATGCAGCTCAAGGCCGTGCCGAGCGGGTTGCTGGCGGCAACCGCGCTGCTTCTCGGCTATGCCACGGCGTTTCAGTCGATGGCGGCAACGTGGTGGACCTCCGATACGTTTGCGCACGGCATGCTCGTCTTTCCCATCAGTGCCTGGCTCGCCTGGTCGCAGCGCGAACGCCTCCGCGGTGTGCTGCCGTCGGGTTCAATGGCCGGCGTCGCGCTGGTACTGATGCTCGGCGGCTTGTGGCTCGTGGCGCGCCTCGCGGCGATCCAGGTCGTACAGCAGTTCGCCGTGGTGATGCTGGTACCGGCAGCAGTGTGGGCGCTCTTTGGCCGTGACGTTTTGTCGGCCATGCTGTTTCCGCTGGGCTTCCTGCTCTTTGCCGTGCCGTTTGGTGAAGCACTGATTCCCCACCTCATGGAGTTTACCGCTACTTTCACCGTGGCTGCGTTGCAACTCATCGGCATGCCGGTGCTGCGGGACGGGCTGTACTTCAGCGTACCGAGCGGTGACTTTGAGGTCGCGAAGGCGTGCAGCGGCATCCGCTACCTGATTGCGTCAATCGCGCTCGGCGTGCTGTTTGCCTACCTGACGTTTCGCTCTACCACCCGCCGCCTGTTGTTCGTGGCCGCCGCCGTCATTGTTCCGATTATTGCGAACGGTCTGCGGGCACTCGGCATCGTGCTGCTGGCGCACTACAGCGACCGCAAGCTCGCCGTGGGCGTGGATCACCTGATTTACGGCTGGCTGTTCTTCGGCATTGTGATGTTTGCACTGTTCTGGGTTGGCAGCCTGTTCCGCGAGGACGACGACGCAGTGGCAGGTGAAGCAGCCTCGCAGTTGCCGGCCTTGGCGGCGTTGATGGTGCCGGGTACGCGTGTTGCTGGCGTGGTTTGCGCGCTGCTGGTCGCGCCGCTGGTATTCCTCGGCCTGCAGGCCGCCGACGCGCGCGTGGCTTCGAACGCTCACGTTGCGATGCCACTCGCCGGCGGCGTGTGGCAGGGGCCGGAGCCGGTGAGTGACGATAAGTGGCAAACGCAGTTCGAAGGTGCGAGCGGCTCGCTGGCTGGTGAGTACGCAGGCGACAACAGCGCTGTGACGCTGCGCATTGAGCACTACGACAGGCAAAGCCAGGGCGCGGAGTTAATCAACGACCTCAACCGGGTTTACGACACGGTTTACTGGTCTCGCCTGACGCGCGAGTCCGATGAACTGACGCTGGGCAACGGGAGCATTCTTTTCGTTAACAGCGAGCGCGTCCGGCATGACAACGACACGCGTCTCATCTGGTACTGGTATCGGGTTGGCCAAACGAGCGAGACCGGTGCGGCGGCCGTCAAGCTGCGGGAGCTGTGGCAGCGGCTTACCTTGCGCGGCAGCAGCGCGACGCTGGTGGCGGTGGGCACGCCCGAAGACGGCGACAGCACAGCGGCACGCGAGCGCCTCGCGGCGTTTGTCCAGCAGCATGTCGAGACGCTGCACGGCTGTCTCGCCACTGGCGTGACCAACGCCGGGTGTGCGCCGTGAGCGCGCCGTTGGTGGCCCACGTCATCTTTCGCCTGGACGTGGGCGGCCTGGAGAACGGGCTCGTCAACCTGATTAACCGGATGAAGCCGGCGCGCTATCGTCATGCCATCGTCTGCATCGACGACTACTCGAACTTTGCAAAGCGCATACAGCGCGACGACGTGGAGCTCTTCGCGCTCCACAAGAAGCCCGGCGCCGACCCCGCGTTGCACCTCAAATTCTGGCGGCTGATGCGGCGACTGAAGCCCGCCATTGTGCACACCCGCAACATCGGTGCGCTGGAATACCTCGTGCCGGCGGCCGTGGCGGGGGTTTCGCGCCGAGTGCACGGGTTGCACGGCTGGGACATGTCGGACCTGCACGGCACCAACCCGCGCTATCGCTGGCTGAACCGCATCGTGCGGCCGTTTGTGTCGCGTTACGTCGTGCTGTCACAGGATCTCGGGAACTGGCTGTCTGGCAGCGTGGGCGTGCCGGAAGTCCGCATGGCGCATATCTGCAACGGCGTTGACACCGCGCGCTTTGCGCCCGGCAACGACGCGACGCGCTGGCCGGATGACGCCTTCAATGGCAACCCGGTTACTGCCGACACGGTGGTCATTGGGTGGGTAGGGCGCATGCAAACGGTCAAACATCCGGTGTTGCTCGCGCGTGCCTTTGCCAAAGCGGCTAGCGAGTCGGCGCTTTGCGACACCGATGTGCGGCTGGCGATGATCGGCGACGGCCCGCTGCGCGCCGAGGCGATGGACGTTCTGAAGTCAGCGAGCCTTGCGGAGCGCACGTGGCTGCCGGGCGCGCGCGACGATATACCGGGCCTGATGCGTGGCATGAGTGTCTTTGCATTGCCGTCGTTGAACGAGGGTATTTCAAACACCGTACTGGAAGCCATGGCCAGCGGCCTGCCGGTGGTGGCGACAGACGTCGGTGGCAACCCTGAACTGATCCAGGCTGGCCGCACCGGTGAACTGGTGCCGGCAGACGACGTCGAGGCTTTCAGCACGGCGTTGGTGCGCTACGCGGCGGACAGCGACCGCGTGCATCGCCACGGCGAGGCTGCGCGGCAGCGGGCGGTGAGCGAATTCAGCCTGGACGTCATGGTGGACCGGTACGCCGGTCTTTACGATTCACTGTTCTGATGGGCGGAGAGAGAAGCTAATGTGTGGAATTGCCGGCATCTTCGATACGCGCGAGAGCGCGCCGGTCAATGATCAGGTGCTGCGAGAGATGACCGGCAGCCTCGCGCACCGCGGCCCCGATGCAGACGGCTTCTTCGTCGAAGACGGCGTTGGCCTCGGCCACCGGCGCTTATCCATCATCGATCTCGAGGGCGGCGTGCAGCCCTTTTTGAACGACGCCGGCACGGTGGCCATGACTTACAACGGCGAGGTTTACAACTTCGCCGAGATGCGCGATGAGCTGCGCGCCGCGGGTCACGAGTTTCATACCCACAGCGATACCGAGGTACTCGTGCATGCGTGGGAGGAATGGGGCGAGGCCTGCGTTGAGCGCTTCAACGGGATGTTCGCACTTGGCATCTACGACCGGCGGCGGCAAAGCCTGTTTCTTGCGCGTGACCGCCTGGGTATCAAGCCGTTGTACTACAGCACGTTGCCAAACGGGCTGCTCGTGTTCGGGTCGGAACTCAAGGCGCTGCTGCAGGCGCCGTGGCTGGAGCGCAAGATCGACCCGCTCGCCGTCGAGGACTACTTCGCTTACGGCTACGTACCAGAGCCGCGTACGATCCTGGAGGGCGTGCACAAGCTGCCGCCGGGGCATACGCTAAACGTTACTCGCGGCAAACCGGTGCCGGGGCCTTCCCAGTACTGGGACGTCGCGTTTCAGCCAGGCGAGGCGCGCAGCGAGGCCGACATTGAGGAGGAGATACGCCATCGCGTCACAGAGTCGGTGAAGCTGCGAATGATCGCGGACGTGCCACTCGGCGCGTTCCTGTCGGGCGGGGTGGATTCCAGCGCCGTGGTTGCCGCCATGGCGGACCTCAAGGACTCGCCCGTCAAGACGTGCTCGATTTCCTTTGGCGATCCGAAGTTCAACGAGTCTGCCTTCGCGCAGGTTGTGGCCGACAAGTTCGAAACCGACCACGAGGTGCGGCAGGTGGATCCGGCCGACTTCGACCTCATCGACAGGCTGGTGGGTTTCTACGACGAACCCTATGCCGACAGCTCGGCAATGCCGACCTACCGGGTGTGCGAACTGGCGCGAAACAAGGTAACCGTGGCGCTGTCCGGCGATGGCGGCGACGAGAACTTCGCCGGCTACCGCCGCTACCGCTGGCATGCGTACGAAGAACGCGTTCGCCGCCTGCTGCCGCCGGGGCTGCGCGGGCCGGTATTTGGCCTTGCCGGGCGCCTGTATCCGAAGATGGACTGGGCGCCCAAGGTGCTGCGTGCGAAGTCCACCCTGCAGGCGTTGGCGCGCGACAGCCTGGAGGGCTACTTCCACAGCGTATCCATGCTGACGCCGGACGAGCGCGCACAGCTTTTCAGCGCTGACTTCCGGCGTTCGCTGCAAGGCTACGAGGCCGTCGAGGTGCTCGCCGAACACGCGAAGCGCTCGCCGACGGACGATCCCCTGTCGTTGGTGCAGTACCTGGACTTCAAGACCTACCTGCCCGGAGACATTCTCACAAAGGTCGACCGGGCGAGCATGGCGCACAGTCTCGAGGTCCGGGTGCCGCTACTGGACCACACGTTTGTCGACTGGGTATCCGGTCTTGGACCTTCGGTGAAATTACGCGGTCGTGAGGGTAAGTACATTTTCAAAAAGGCGCTCGAACCGGTGTTGCCGCACGACATTCTGTACCGGCCAAAGATGGGCTTTGCCGTGCCCATCGGGCAGTGGTTCAAGGGGCCGCTCGCTGACCGGGTCCGGTCAGCGGTGCTGGGCCCGGCGCTCGAGGAGACCGGCATCTTCGACACCGCGTTTCTCGATCGGATGCTGCGCGAACACCAGTCCGGCCAGCGTGACCACAGCTCGGCCCTGTGGGCGCTGCTGATGTTCGACGGCTTTCAGCGGCAAGTCATGTCGTAACGGACATTCCGGTGAGAGTGCTCGTTTTCAGCAGCCTGTATCCGAACACGGCGCAGCCGCGTCACGGTATCTTCATCGAGCAGCGCGTTCGCCGCCTGCATGAGGCGGGCCTTGCTGTCAGCGTGGTCGCGCCGGTGCCGTGGTTCCCGTCCACCCATCCGCGCTTCGGCAGCTACGCGACGCTGGCCGCTGTGCCGCGCCGTGACCAGCGGCACGCCATCGACGTGCTCTACCCGCGCTACCCGGTTGTACCGAAAGTGGGTATGACAATTGCGCCGGCGCTGATGGCGGCCGCCACGCTGCCAATGCTTCGGCGCCTCGTCGCCACTGCAGATTACGATCTGATGGATGCGCACTATTTTTACCCGGACGGCGTCGCGGCGGTGTGGCTCGCGCGGCGCCTCGGCTTGCCGGTTGCGGTGACGGCGCGGGGTTCGGATATCAACGTGATTGGCAACTACCGGCTGCCACGGCGCATGTTGCGATGGGCAGCGCGAAAGGCAGACAGCGTGATAACCGTGAGCGATGCGCTGCGCGTGCGTTTCGGCGAGCTGGGTGCAGACGCCAGCGAGATTTCAGTGCTGACGAACGGGGTGGATCTCGAGCTGTTTCGCCCGGAAGACGACGGCGGGGCGGTTGAGGTGGACACGCTGCTGTCGGTCGGCAACCTGACTGAAAACAAGGGCCACCACCTGGTGATTGATGCGCTGGCGCTGTTGCCGCACAAGCAACTCATCGTCGTTGGCGACGGCCCGATGCGCGGTGAACTCACCCGGCAGGTCGATGCTCGCGGTCTGTCCGATCGGGTGCAGTTTCGCGGGGTCATGCCGCAGGAGGCGTTGCGACAGCTCTATGCGCAGGCCGGGACGCTCGTGCTGGCGTCGGCAAGTGAAGGCATGCCAAACGTGGTGCTGGAGAGCCTGGCGTGCGGCACGCCGGTGGTGGCAACCCCCGTTGGCGGGGTACCGGAGGTCATGACGGCGCCGGAGGCCGGCGTTTTGCTAAAGACGCGCTCGGCCACGGCCATCGCCGAGGCGGTTGAACGGCTGGACCGCAGGCGCCCGGCCACCGCTGAGGTGCGGGCATTTGCGGAGCGCTTTGGATGGGTGAGCACCACGCAGCAGCAAATCGCGCTGTACACCGACGTTGCACGCAGAAAATGAGGGCTGTGTCGCGGCCACGGGGGTGGACATTTTGCTATCCTCCTGCCCAGTTTTGAGGCTTTTA